>CAIODU010000202.1 GCA_903857165.1 uncultured Methylococcaceae bacterium
AAATGAGAGCCGCTATCGATAACGCGCCGCAACTGAGAGTCCTGCCCACAAGTCACCCGGAAAAAGACGAAAAGCGCAGAAAAAACCGTCAGGGGATAGTGCCTGTTTTTTAAAAAAACGGGGTTTTCTGTCTGGCACTAGGTAAACGGTGTCGTTGCCCGCGCCCGCCTCAATCAGATCATTCCCTTGCGCAGTGCTAATAGTGTCGTCGCCACCACCCGCATAAACTTTGTCATTCCCGGCATAGCTGTAGATTTCATCACTTCCTTCGTATCCGTAGATGATGTTGTCGCGGTTATTGGCGAAAATAAAGCTATTGCTTTTGGAACTGTAGAATTCGATTGGGCCTAGATCGGGGGCAGCATTTGACACACCGATGTCGCCATTGACTGCTGCCGCTTTCGATGCAGTCACTTCGGGCTGCAATCCTGGAGCAGGGTCGGTAGGCGTCATGGCTCTGATATACATTAGCTGCACGATTCCCGTAATCGTATGTAACGAAGACTGCTCATAAGCGGAAACTCCAAGGTTCTCATACCAAGTTCCATTTTTTGCTTCAGTAAAATATTTTTCCACATAGCTATTGGCTATTTTGGTTGCACTACCAATATGAGCACCACTCCAACTAGACACGGCTGAACCATCTATTGTGTAGTTGATAAAACTAGAAGGATGCCTGACAGGTATCAGTATTCCCATGCCTATCCCTGTAGCAGTAAATTGTGGTGAACTGGCAATGTTTTGTGCGCCACCTGGGTCAAATGTTGCACCAGAGAAGCCAAACATTTCCGAAACCACTTGGGCTAAAGCCCCGCCTAATGAGTGTCCAGTCACATAAATTTTAGCGTTCGGACTTACTTCTCGAATTTGGTTGGCTGTTTCCAAGGCATAAAAAAATTGGGTATCCCAGTCAGGGGTAGGGTTGCCAAGTGCTATATCTGCTGGCCCATCAAATAATCCATCTGTGCCACGAAATGCAAGGACAATATCGTTATCTTTGATAAACTCTACAGCGAAAAAGCCGGGAGATAGAAAATAGGTATACGTTTGAGTGACCCAATCGCCAAAACTAGGATTATCGCCGTAGGCAATTTCGGACATCTGAGCCAACTCATAATCCGATACTCCTAAGAAATGGCTATAACTTCGCCTCGCATCCTCCGCCAAAACATGCCCTGCTTCAACCATTCCGGTCGAAGCCTCCAATACCCAATCCCCGCCTTGCACCTTATATCCAGTGAAGTTGGTGGAGGCGGCGACATCGGCCCCGGTATATTGCGCTAATGATCGGATAAACAGATTGCCGGTTTCTCCCTGCGCCACATCACAACCATACAGCAGAATATCGCCGTTTTCGCTGAGTGCTTCACCAATCTTGGCAAGTTGCGTAGCATGATCGACGAGGTTTGCTCGGTTGACGGTGGACGAGCCTAAGAAGAGCTTGCCCGTGCTGCCGTGGGAGAGGATATGAATCGCATCCAGCCCGGAATACCCCGCCAGCGCGTCGGCCATCTGGGACAGGCCATCGGTTTTGGCGTTGAGGCGGAGAACCACGGTACTTGGGTCCAACCCATCCAACAAGGTGTCGGCATCGGCGACGGATGGGTCAATAAAGAGGATTGTTTTGACGGATGAAGTCGATGGGCGGAAGCCACCAGGAAGTAACGCAGGCTTTCCATTCCCGTCCAGACCGGATGTCATAGGCAGACTGGGCGACAACGGCTGCAACTGAGTCCACTCGCTTGGACTCGCCGCTTGGGAGACAAGCAAAAACCCGACTGCCAACAAGCACAGCGCATATGACTTCACATTCATAACGTGAATTCCTCAACCCTATGTTGGCCCGATGGATTCGGGAGGAAATGGCATAGTCAGCGCAAGGCACATGGAATCGGCAAAAATCAAAAAGCCACGCCATGCTCTAAGCGGTAGCTTTTCGCCACGGCAATAAATGCGAGGAAATCATAAAGGGCATGAATGGTTATGGGAATCAACAGATTGCGCTCCCCGCCAAGATCCATTGCCAAGCCTAGGTAAAGCCCCGTCAAGCCAGCCAAAATGGCGTAAAGCGGGGTGATGAAATGCGCCATGGCAAAAAAAACATTGCTTAGGATAATCCCGCCGAGCCACCCCCAATGGGATTCCAAAAGCGGTTGCAACAGGCCACGGAACAAGATTTCCTCGGTGAACCCTGCCAACAAACCCAGATAAAGCAATTCGCTCCATGTGCAGGCATCCAGCATGGGTCCCATGCGTTCAATCAGAAACTGTTTAATGGCGTTTAGATTTCCATAGGGCAGGCGGTAGGAAAGCTGGAAAAACAAATATAAGGGGATGGTTCCGGCCAAACCCCAAAACAACGCGTCGATCCGCAAATGAAAGTTCGCCAAAGGATCGGCATCGGCAAACCATCCTATGAGGTAGGCGACAATCAACAGGCTACCTTCAAAATAAGTGGCGACTTTCAGAAAAGCCCTAGGGTTGACGGGTTGCAAGGGGTCAAACATGGGAATTGCCAAGGTGGGGAGGTGGATGCTTAAGGTTGGTTTTGCAAATTTTTTTTCTGGACGGCTGTACGCAGCGATACCTTTGGGGTGGCCTTCAGGCCGCTTCGACAGGCGACTCCCCGTCCACCCTCAGGCTCAAATGGACGGGATTGCCCGTGACGCCGCAATGGCGGGCCAAGGCAATCAGGAAAACATCCATTGCAGCGTTGTGGGGAAAAACGACGCGTGTCAGTAAACGGAGCAGCGGGTTGTATACCTTGTCTATCTCAGTGATGGTGAGGATAGTTGCCCCGTCATCCTCGGTAAACTCGTATTCCCACGCACCGTAAATAGGAAGTTTGTCTCCCACCAACCGAGTGACCAGCCTTGTTTTCGGTTTGAACTCGATGAATTGGAGCTGCACTTTGACTCTCGGAGCGCAGTATTCAAACCAACTGGGTTGACCTTCAAGCAGGGGGCCGGCATCCACCCGGGCCAATCCAGGTCGCCATTTTGGGTAATCGGCGAAGTTTGTCACCTTTTCCCAGACTACATCAACAGGCACCTCCAAGCGTTGTCGGCTGGCACAGACATGGGTCTTTGGCAAGCGGCTCCCGGCTAGTACGGCCAAGCCAAGCGCGAGGGCGGTAATAATCAATATGACCATCGTTGTCATGGATGCTGCGTGAGTCAGTCGGGCAAGCGCTTATTAAACGCGGTGTTTAGCCAAGGGCAAAGCCTGGCTATTTCTCAAACCCAATCCTTAAACGGATGCGAGGACAGGTTGGTGTTGTAGTAGCGCACATCATGGGTGACTTCTTCGCCTATCCAGTCGGGCTTGTCAAATTCTTCTTCCGGGTGCTTCAACTCGATTTCCGCCACAATCAAACCGGCATTGTCGCCTTCAAATTCGTCAATTTCCCAGAGATGCCGGCCCACATTCACAAAATAACGCATCTTCTCTATGACCGGCTTTCGACTTAGAGTGTCCAGCATCTCATGGGCATCAAGCAAGGGGATTTCGTATTCGAACTCTTGTCTTTGCACCCCGATGGTGACGCCCTTGATGTTCAGCCATGCACGGTCATCAGTTGTGCGCACCCTGACCGAACAATAGGTCTCGCTGTTAAGATAGCCTTGACGCATTCGCTCACAATGATGGGCGCAAATACGCCAAGTGTCATCTTTCAATAAAAATTTGCGTTCGATCTCTAAGCCCATCGCGATAAACTCTTCTATGTTGACGTTCTGGACACCATCCAGCCTTGTCAGTCCTGTGTCCCAATCGCCCAATCCTCCCAATAAGGCGTGGGTTGGAAGCGCCCGTGCAAGAAGTCGACAAATGTCCTGACTTTGGCGGAAAGATGCTTGCGATGGGGATAAACAGCGTGAATATCCATGGATGCCGGGACGTAGTCCTTCAACACCGCTTGCAGGCGGCCTTTGCGCAGATCCTGTCCAGCCATGTAAGTCGGCAACAAAGCCAGACCAAGCCCGTTGATGGTTGCCATGCGAATGGCATCGGCAACATTGGCCTCCATGGTGCCTGAGACCTTAATCATGGTCGTCTTGCCGGTCTGCGGTTCGCTAAATTGCCATTGGTCGCGCGGCGGCAGGACGGTGTTAACCAAACAGTTGTGTTTTTTCAGATCCTCAGGGGTGTTCGGTGTGCCATGTTTCTTGAAATAGTTGGGCGAACCACAGACGATACGACCCGAACTGCCCAGTTTGCGGGCGATCAGGCTAGAGTCGTGCAAGTCGTCCAAATGGATGGCCAAGTCGAAGCCTTCCTCAATCAGATCCACATACCCCGCCTGCAAAATCAGTTGCACATTCACATCTGGAAATATCTCGTGATAGGCTGCAATCGCGGGCGCCAAATGATAAGCGCCAAAAAAAGGCGCAGCGTTGACTTTCAAGGTTCCCCGCGGCTCGGTTTGCAGGCGGGTGACCGCCAACTCGGTTTCTTCGATATCGTCAAGTATCTGCAAGCACCTCTCCAAATAAACGGCCCCAACCTCCGTCAGGCTTAAGTTGCGCGTGGTGCGGTTAAGCAAACGGATGCCAAGGCTGTTTTCAAGCTGCATGACATGCTTGGTTGCCATGGCTCTGGACAATCCGAGTTCTTTGGCGGCAGAGGCGAAGCTGCCCGCCTTTGCGACCTTGGTAAATACGACCATGCTGGTAAGCTTATCCATATCGACAGCCCCTCAACTGTTTTGGTTATGGAAACAATACATAAATTATATTTGTATTGTATACGATTGTTCGGTTTTATATAGTAAAAAAGCAGAAAAGATTGCGATGCCAAGCAAAAAAAGCTTCTCACGCCACAAATTACAACTCTGATGTAAGTGGATTTGCCCATGCGACCAGTGGCTTCCACCTTGGACAAAATTTTCATAGTATTCTACTTGGTCATGCGCTTAAAATCTAAGCCAAGCGGAATCTATTTTTTAAACAAACACCTTTTAGGAGACCAAAATGACCCATCAACTTCCCCCCCTGCCTTACGATAAAAATGCCTTGGAACCGCACATCAGTGCCGAAACCCTGGAATTTCACCATGGCAAGCACCACCAAACCTATGTAACCAACCTGAACAACCTTATCGCTGGCACCGAATTTGAAAACCTTCCCCTGGAAGAAATCGTAAAAAAATCTTCCGCGGGCATCTTCAACAACGCCGCCCAAGTATGGAACCACACCTTCTACTGGCATAGCCTGTCGCCTAACGGCGGAGGCGAACCAACCGGAGCTCTGGCCGATGCGATTGAAAAAGCCTTCGGCTCATTCGGAAAATTCAAGGAGGAGTTCTCCAAAACGGCTATCACCACTTTTGGTTCGGGTTGGGCGTGGCTGGTAAAAAATGCCGACGGCAGCCTTGCCCTTGTGAGCACCAGCAATGCAGCCACCCCGCTGACCACCGGGCAAACGCCGTTGTTGACCATCGATGTCTGGGAACATGCCTATTACGTTGACTACCGTAACATGCGCCCAAAATACGTTGAGGCGTTCTGGAACCTGGTCAACTGGGAATTTGCCGCGAAAAATTTCGCCGCTTAAATTCCGCAACTTTAAGTCAACGGCGAACCCCACTTTCCTGTAAGGTTGGTGGGGTTTTTTGCGCCGTCCGGTTCTAGGCACCCAACGCGAAGTGTAACCGTGTTTCTAACTGATGTTACGCAGTTAGCACCTGTAGGGCGGCCTTCATGCCGCTTCGGTGGGTAAAGCGAAGCTTGGGGATTGCTTGGCGGCCTGAAGGCCGCCCTACGACAACCCGGAACCGTTACTGCGTAACATCAGTTTCTAAGCACATTCTTACATTTGAACAATACAGGCAAGGGCAAAACGGCTATCATATTCCGCGTAAGACTGACGGCATGTGAACACAAACAACAGGAGAATGACAATGAAAAAAGCCATCAAGAAAGCTGTATTTCCTGTGGCCGGCATGGGAACCCGTTTCCTGCCCGCGACCAAGGCCAACCCCAAGGAAATGCTACCCGTGGTGGACAAACCCCTGATCCAATACGCGGTGGAAGAAGCATTGGCCGCCGGCATCGAGGTTCTTGTTTTCATCACCGGACGCACCAAGCGGGCTATTTCGGATCATTTCGACAAGGCTTACGAACTGGAAAACGAATTGGAACTGCGCGGCAAAACGGAAACCCTCAAGCTCATCCAGAACATCATACCGTCCCATGTCACCTGTGTGCATATACGGCAGGCAGAAGCGTTGGGGCTGGGCCATGCAGTCGGACGCGCCAAGGCGGTCATCGGCGATGAGGCTTTTGCCGTGATCTTGGCAGATGACTTGATTGATGACGAAGCCAATGGTTGTTTGAGCCAAATGGTGCAGGTTTTCAAAGAATGGCAATGCTCGGTGCTAGGCGTCGAGCGCATTGATCCAACCGAAACTCAAAGCTATGGCATAGTCCGCTCCAGTTCCATCGGCAACAGAATAGGCCGGGTTGAGGAAATAGTGGAAAAGCCAAAGCCCGACAAAGCCCCTTCCAACTTGGCGGTTGTGGGCCGCTACATCTTAACCCCGGCCATATTTGACAAATTGGATCAGGTGACTCGGGGGGCTGGCGGGGAAATCCAACTCACCGATGCCATCGCCTTGCTGTTGAAGGAACAGGCCGTGTTGTCCTACGAGTTCCATGGCAAACGTTATGATTGCGGATCGAAACTAGGTTATTTGATCGCCACGGTCGAACAGGGCTTGAAGCACGAAGAGTTGCGAGATGAATTCAAGGCCTATCTGCAAGGGCTTATTTTAGATTGAGCAGCAAAGCGGCAATGATCATCACGGGGCAAACCCATGACAATGGAGCCAATATGAACAATTTACTATCTTCCAAGCCCATTCCCAATCGCGAACGGTTGATCATGGCCTTGGATGTTCCAAGTATTCACGAGGCCAAAAAACTGGTCGAAGGCATAGGCGATGGCGTATGCTTTTACAAAATAGGCTTGGAACTGTTCATGTCCGGTGGGTATTTTGAGCTTATCGAGTGGTTAAAGGAACGTGACAAGAAGGTTTTCGTCGATTTGAAATTCTTCGACGTGCCGGAAACTGTAGGCAGGGCCGTGCGGGCGCTGAGTGGCAAGGGTGTGGAATTCACCACCGTGCATGGCAATGACGCCATTATGCAGGCGGCAGCAAGGGAAAAGGGCACAGTGAAAATCCTGGCAGTGACCGTGTTGACCAGCCTGGACCGTGGCGACCTCGACGACCTCGGATTTGACTGCGACGTGGAAAGGCTGGTCGTTTCGCGCGCCCGACGCGCACTGAGCCTGGGTTGCGACGGAGTGATTTCCTCCGGTTTGGAAGTGCCAATGTTGCGCAAGGAGATCGACAACAAACTACTGGTCGTCTCCCCCGGCATTAGGCCAGTGGAAAACCGTCAGGAAGACGACCAGAAACGGGTGGTCACGGTCGAACAGGCGTTTCGCAATGGCGCGGATTACATTGTCGTCGGTCGTCCCATCCGTGACGCACCCAACCGGAGAGAAGCTGCCGAGCGGGTGCAAAGCCAAATTGCAGAAACCTTTGGCGGATAGATTCACAGCAACAGACACAGCCGCCATGAAAGAAAAGTTCATTTTGTCCGGGCTTCAACCTAATTTAGTCTGTTTATTTGGCTGCCCCTTATGCTATTGTTGCCACCCTTATGCATAACTTAGACAGCGGTTTCAGCACCTCATATCTGGTGGCCCTCGTGATGGGGCTATTTAGCGCTTTGCATTGCCTGGGCATGTGCGGCTCCATCATCGGCACGCTCACCCTAAGCCTGCGCAAGGAAATACGTGAGAACAAGGCCCTGCTCGTCCCCTTCGTGTTCAGCTATAACTTGGGCCGCATCACCAGCTATACCGTGGCGGGCTTCCTTGCCGGCCTAGTCCACAACATGCTGATGATGCCTTTGGGCGAAGGCGAAGGCCACCGTATTTTGCAAATTGTCTCGGCGTTGATCATGGCCGGGGCCGGGCTTCACATCGCGGGCTGGTTTCCCCGTTTTGCCTATATCGAAAAAAGCGGGGTACTGCTTTGGAAGGCAATTGAACCGTATGGACGGCGTTTAATCCCCGTGCAGACCCTGCCTCAAGCTTACGTATTCGGCATGATCTGGGGTTGGTTGCCTTGCGGCTTAGTCTATGCCGCCGTCGGGCTGGCAACCACGGCGGGCAACGAATATCGCGGGGCATTGACGATGCTGGCCTTCGGGGTTGGCACTTTGCCGGCGGTGGTTGGCGTGGGCCTCATGACCAGTTTGATGGTGCGCTTGTCGAGCATGAAGAAATTTCGCCAGGCAGCCGGTATCTCGCTGATACTCCTTGCATTGCTGGCCGCCTTCCCATGGCTTAATCCAGGGGTCGTCCACGCTATGCATGATAATTTTTAGGGGCGGAAAGATCGGCGAAGACTCAAAATTATGCTACAATCGACAAACTTCAGAACCAAGGCATGATGCTGTGTTCCCGGCCTTCGCACCCTGCGAGGCCACTTTTCACCAAGCTGGCGTAGCTCAGTCGGTAGAGCAGCTGATTTGTAATCAGCCGGTCGGGGGTTCAAATCCTCTCGCCAGCTCCAAATAATCAAAGGCTTACAGGTTAATTCCGGTAAGCCTTTTTTATTGGTGCTACGCATTTTCAAAATTCCGGCGTTTTCCACCCCATTTAGCCCTTTCCCACCGCAAACAACGCCCACCATCCCTTGGAACATTCCGGCATCAAACCGGCGCATCCAATGCGGTACGGTTATAAGCCGCTGCCTATATAAAACCGACACGATGGATCATCATTCTTGGTCATAGGCAAGGCCCACGGCTTCACCCTGCCAACAAGGCAAGGCCGCTGGTTTACTACTGTGTCGGCATAGCCTGTTTACACTATTCCCGTGGGAGGCAGCGGGCATGCCGGCCCGGAAGCTTTGCGCCAAAAACACCGGCGCAGCTCACTTTACCATGCGTCCTCTTGCGGACAATCTGGGGTGCGAAAGGGCCGGGCAGGATCAGGTTAAGAGTCGGGGTCAAGCCACCAAACGTAACACGACCTCTTGTCCGCTGCCTCTCTTTCAACAGCTTTGACACAAATTCAAACCGGCTTTCATGGTCGGGGGCGAGAGAAAGTCGATCATGGTGGTTAAGAAAGCCGAGCTTTGCCTCGAATGCGAAAACGGACATTGATGGAGCGCCTAGCCCCAGCTTGGCGTCGGCCAACCCAAGGCCAAGCTGGGGCTTGGCGCTCCGATAATCCTTAAGTTAATGGCTTTGACGCTGGAGCTTGGGAACGAGCAAAAGATGCGAAAAAACTTACTGCTGGCGGCTTGAAGCAAAAGGTTTAAATTTAATAACCATTATTCAGAAAGACCCATATCAATATCCGCCTGAATATGAATACCTCAAAGGCGACATGCAAGGATTAATCAGCAGAAGAATCAATAAACAGCACCGGTTAGTCTACGAGGTCATTGAGAAAGATAAGACAATCAAAGCATATCGTATGTGGACTCATTATGAATAATAGCCGGTCGGGCAACGTCTTTTCGTTGCCCACCGATTGATCCGGTTCCGCGTGGGCAAACGATGGAGCTGTTTGCCCACCCAGTGCTCCACAATCAGGAGAAGGTGACATCAGTGAATCAAATCAAGAATGCCGACGGCTATGGCGGCCCGCCTCCACGCCATGGGCTTCGATGCCGGGCGTTCCGCCTATTCAGTCAAAGCCTTGGAGACGTTAACCAAGCGATCGCCTCGCCGGACTTGACAACCATCGGTTTACATTGAGCTTGATTTTCCGTCCATGTTCCCAAAAAACCCGAATTTCGGTAATTTGATTGCTACTTGCAATTTTTCGAGTATCTTATGCATGTGCGTTCGCGTTTCAGGGCCGATCTTTTTCTCAAGCTCGTTGAGGTGGATTTCGGCAGCTTTGATCCTGATGCCCAGTTGCTGGGAGAGGTGGCGGGCGGTAGCCCCCCCATCTTGCGCCACAATCAAGAAAACTTTAGCCTGCGAGTGGGTCAGCGCCTTCAACTTCACGGACAAATCTTCCCCAAGATGGCTCTCTGCGCAATCCAACACGGATTGCCACTGTTTAAAATCCAGTGCAGTTGGTGCGTTCAGCATCTGCGCAAAAACCTCCGGGTCAACCAATGGCGCGGACTTTCTGTGCTTTTCTGGGGTTAATGCTTCGCGCAGGGCTACGCCCAAGGCGGTTGCCAGAATGGGCTTTTGCAGAAATGCCGTGGCCCCTAATTTAGCTGCGCGGAACCGGATTTGTTTGTCCGTGTAGCCACTCATCATAATGACTGGGGTTGCCACTTTATGGTCATGAAAATGCTTAAGCAGATCCAAGCCCCGGTTAATATCGTCTCCAAACATGACATCAAGCAGGATGCAGTCAAAACCTTCGGCCTTCGAGGAGCCGAGAAAGTCGGTTGTATCGAAAAAAAATGAGGGCTGAAACGCCAACTTTTCTAACAAAATGCGTAGACTGTCATGAATGTTTACGTCATCATCAATGACCGCTATACGCATTAACGCATTAGGATTAACCGCATGATCAGGCATATTTCGATTCCACTCTATTGGCTAATGGCGATGACGGGCATCGTTTTGCCGGTCGTCTTAGGGTATTGGTTGGACCGACAAATAAGAGTTATCCCCGAACAAGAATTGGTGCAGCAAGAAAACAAAATATTTTCCCAAATGGAAAAGCGGCTGAATGAATACGCAACCTTGGTCAATTCAGCGCAGGAAATGTTCGCAACACCCGGAATCATAGCAAATAATGCTTATCAGCGGTACCTGGACAAACTACCAGTCACGCATTACCCCGGCCTAACCCATCTGCGCGTCTTGAAAGAAGGCGACCAGAAAGAACGGGAAGGGAAACCCTGGTGCAAGGAAGAAGGCTTGGTCTCACCGCCCCAGGGCGGAGACGGGCAAGTTAGCCTCGCTTGGTATCTCCCTATAGAACAACTCAGCAGCCGCCACAACACAGCGAAAACGGGCCGCCCCGAGTGTGTTGGCAGCTTGGAGGTGCTTTTCGATGCGGAAAAGCTGTTTGACTATGCGTTCGAGATGGCCCGCAACCAAGAATTGGGTGCGCAATTGACGGTCTGGCGTCCCGGTGGAAAAGGCACTTTGGTTTTTTCGGAGGGCGTCCCTCCGGGTGCGGATGCAACCAATTTGAGGGACAAACCGGGAAACCCTATGTTTTTCTTTTTCTCCGGCACACCCTTCCAAGTCACGTTTTTTCCTCCCCCGAGAAGTTGGTTGATGGATTGGGCCGGCTACTTGGTTGCGGCGGCGGGCTTATTGTTGAGCGGATGGCTGCATCGTGTTTTCCGCCTCCGTGATGAAAAGAAACAGGAACAGGCGATGCGGGAAACCCAACAGCGAGCTTGCCGGATGGAACGACAGCATCGCCTTGAGGTTTTTGCCTTCGTTGGCCACGAATTGGCCAGCCCGTTTACCCTCATCAACTCCTTCCTTGAAGTCCACTGGGATACCTTGCAATCCCATGGCCTGCCTCAGAACATTCTGAACGATTTGGCTGATGTCAGGAAATGCTCCAAACGCACCCAAGTCTTCATTGATGAAATGATTCGTACTCCCGGTGGGAAAAGAGTCTGTCCCACGATCGTGCTAGATATTTTCCGTCTAGTGACCGCCTTGGCCGAGACAAATTCCCGTTTCCACGGCATTACGGTGACTTACAACGCCCCCGACCCCGAACTTCGCGTCCTAGCCAATCACCTTGAGTTGGAATTGATCTTGTTCAATATGTTGCGCAATAGCGCCGAGGCAATCCGGGACGATAATATCGGCAAATCAATCACCTTGGAAGCCCGGGTCGATGGGGATTGGGCAAGGATTCGGGTCGAAGACGATGGCCCCGGGTTGAGTAATCCCGACAAACTGTTTGAGCTTTTCGAAAGCACCAAGCCTTATGGCTTGGGCTTGGCCTTGGCCATCTGTAAAAACAAAGTAGGAAGTTGGGGCGGGAGTCTTGAGGGCGGCAACCGTCCAGAAGGCGGCGCTTGGTTTGAATTGGCCCTGCCCATTTTTCGGGGTGACAAGGAATAGCGCTGCGCCCCCTTTAGTGCTCCGACCGTTTTGGTTTGCCAGCATGGGCATGACGGAGCGCCAAGCCCCGGCTTGGCTCCATGCCGGTTCAGCCAAACTGCCAAGCTGCCAATCTGGGGCTTGGCGTTCCATCAAGCGCCGGAGCGCAAAAGCCGGAAAACGCAGACTGTCAAGACAAAACAGTTGCGGCACTAGTCGCTCACAATGACCGCCATGTTAAACCAACCATGAAGTATGGATGAGGATTGAGACAATGCTTGAATATCCGATTGACCTTGATGCACAACTGCGTATAGCCGTCATTGATGATGACGTGAACATCCATAACGGTTTACGCATGATTCTTGAAGCATTCAATCACCAGCCCAGCTTTTTCTTCGACACAAGGGAATTTCTCAATTCTGCCTGTGCCAAGGATTTCCATTGCATTTTTCTTGATGTCTTGTTTGGCCGCGATATTAAACAAGGCCTGGGATTGTTGGAGCAGTTCCAAGAAGACAATGTCTCCACCCCAATCATCATGATGAGCGGATTAAGGGATGAGCGTATCTTTTTCCTGGCAGGCAAGTTCGGGGCAAAGGTCTTCCTGACCAAACCGATTACCCCCTCTGCGTTGCATGCCGCCTTGCGCGAGGCACTGATGCCGGGTCAGTCCAAAACACCCCCCCCCTTGGTTGACCCCAAGCTCTTTGCCACGATGCTCAGTGCACCGACCCATTTGGAGTTCAAACAATGGCAGGCTTTGTTGCACCGGGTGGAAGTGCGCTTGGACCAAGACGTGTGCGATAAATTAAAAAGCCTGACATTCAATCAAGCCAAAGTGTTTTTGATTTTGGCCCAAGAGGGACTTCTCGACAAACAACTGGCCGACAGGCTTGGCATCGGGGTCAGGGGGGCGCAATCGCACAAGGACGAGGTGAGGAAGAAACTCGGGGGAAAAACCAGTTTGCAATTGAGCAAAATCCTGGAAAAGTTACGCGACGCCGCCAGTTGATGCGGCAAACGTAACGAGCGCGTATCCGTAAAACAACGGAGAGCTTCACCGTAATATCCACAATATATCTCCATCCGCGTTATTGCTAATCTGATGTCGGGCCTGTTCGAGGCCCGTCACTAGGTTGCCGGCCAAGCTTCCACCGAACCAAGGCTGGCATGATTTTAAGCACTTAAAGATCAGAGGCAAAAAATGCACACACCATTAGCCAATAATATTCATGGGCTTTCCATCGCTTCGGGCGGAAACCTTTCATCATCACCGACTGCCACGGTTGCCATCAAGGCCGGCAAGGTGTTAATGGCAATGCTTGCCATAGCCGGAATGGGCTTGAATACATTGGGATGTTCCCCAATGAGTGGGTATGGTTCAAATTCCTATCGTTCAAGTTCCAATGGTTCAAGTTCCTATGGTTCAAGTTCCAATGGTTCAAGTTCCTCAAAAAGTGCTAGAGAGGAGGCTGAGGAAAGAGAGGAAAAGGCTAGAAAGCAGGCTGTGGATAGCCAAATTGGGGTTTGGAGGTCACAGGCGGGTCAGGCTCAAGCGGCCCAAGACTACAAGCGGCGACAAGACGAACAGTCAAACTTCAACAAAGCCACGCCCGAACAGCAATTGTGGTATTTGCAACATCGTTAAAAACCACCCACCACTCATCGCTGCCAGTCATCGTTTTAGTTGACTGGCAGCAGAGCCGGGCAATCGCCTTGGCTAATTCCCAAGCTCCAGCTTCGCTACCATTAAGTCAAGTTCGGACGGAGTGCAACAGCAATTCTCATCATGAGCCAAAGTGCTGAAAGAATCGTCCACGAAAAACACGAAAGGCACGAACAAGACATGCTTTTGTTCGTGCTTTTCGTGCCTTTCGTGGACTCTTTTTTTTGCCTTCGGATCAGATTCCTGATGGGATGTTCTTTCTCAGGAATCACCTAACAGCATTTTCCTCCTCTCAGGTTTCCATGGCGGTTCAACGGGCCGAATAAAAAGCCCCCAGTCGAATCCTATCTGGCAACCCGTAACCTAGAGTAGCCAAGCATTCCACCCATACGAATGCCTTGATCCGTAAAACTACGGAGAGCTTCACCGTAATATCCACAATACAACTTCTTAGGCATTGTTGCTAATCTAATGTCGAGCCTGTCAGAGGCGGCTTTCTAGTTTTCTAGCAAGAGTCCCTCGAAGAAAGGCCAGCTTGATTTCGATCAGTTTAAACGACTATCGAATAAACCCTTTGGTGAATCCTACAGGAGATATAAAGATGAATAAGCAAATAAACCGTGTGTTTGTGGCATTGGCCGTTGCGGCTATTTTACCGGGGTGCGCCAGTATTGTGAGCCAGTCGTCTTGGCCGGTCGCAATCCAAAGCAACCCAGACCAGGCGAAGTTTACCATCACCAATGAAAAAGGGACTGTCGTCCATAGTGGCACCACGCCGGAAACTGTGAAGCTGAGTAGCGGGGCCGGTTATTTTGATGGCGAGACCTATAAAATAACGTTCTCGCATGAAGGTCGCGAGGATGTCACTGCGACCTTAAATAGCTCGATCAACGGCTGGTATTTCGGCAACTTTTTGTTTGGTGGTCTTATCGGGTTATTAATTGTTGATCCGGCCACGGGTGCGATGTGGAAACTGCCGGAGAAAGTGCAGCAGGAATTGATGTTAAACAAGGCTTCTAAATTGGACGGAAACCAGGACACGTTTAGCGTCATCTCGATTGATGAGATACCAAAACAGCATAGGGGCCAACTCATCCGATTGAATTAGCCCATACCCTGTTCTATTTCCTTACACCCAAAACTGCCGGATGGGCTGATCTCACGAGGCCCATTCCCGGCCAAAACTTGAACGCGCTTTAACCAACTAAACTCAATGAGGACTGATTATGTACAAGCCATTTAACCCCTGTCTGCTATTTTTGCTCGCTTTTTTGGTTACTGGATGCTCCCTATTTTGCCCCGGTGGGAATACTAGGAAGGTGGATAATGTTTCGACTTACTATGGCTATCCCCCTTCAACGAACAGTAATTCAACATATTCTGGCTACAGCCATAATTCTCAGAGTAACGGCTACGGCAGTAGGCAGCCAAAACTCGCCGCATCGCCAACTCCCAAACAGGAACGGCAACATTCAGCGGAAGAGGCACAGCAGAATCAGATGATTTACGAGGTGGAAGTGAATAAAGCAAAAATGCAGTACGAGATTGCAAAAAAACAGCTAGAGCAACAAATGCGCGAATTTCAGCAGCAGCAGCAACAGCAACAAAACCAAGCCACTGCCGAATACGCCCAAAATGTTCAGCAAATGAATTTAGAAGTGGAAGCGAATAAAGCAAAAGCGCAGTACGAGATTGCAAAAAAACAGCTAGAGCAAAAAAAACGCGAATATGAGCAGCAGCAAGAACAGGCCGCTGTCGAAAACACCCAAAGAATCCAGCAGATGAATTACGAGGTGGAAGCGAATGAAGCAAAAGTCCAGTACGAGGTTGCAAAAAATCAACAAGAGCAACAAATGGTCGAACAACAACAACCAAAACAACAGCAATCAGAGCCGCAACAGCAGCCAGAGCCGCAACAGCAGCCAGAGCCGCAACAGCAGTCAGAGCCACAACAGCAATCAGAACCGCAACAGCAGTCAGAACCGCAACAGCAGCCAGAGCCGCAACAGCAGCCAGAGCCGCAACAGCAATCAGAGCCACAACAGCAGTCAGAGCCACAACAGCAGTCAGAGCCGCAACAGTCGTCAGAACAATAACAGCAGTTTCGAACCCGGCGAAGGTAACATGCGATTCCAAACCTTGGGTTTCGATTTCCGGGGTGACTGTGAACACCAGCGGGTTGCAGAAAGGGGTCGCCCGTTGCCCACCCAGAGGCAGACTTTGGCGTGTCACCCGGAAAAAACGACTATTCGGGAGTTGATTTCGGTCATTCATCATTTTCTTGCACAGGAGAAGGATGATTTGATCAAAACTTACACACAGCCGATCTGTTGGCGGCGCGTGATTAAAGTTTTCGCAGGAATCTTGATATATCTCGCAATTCAACAACCGGCATCATGGGTGGCAATATGTTGCAATTCAAGTTTTAAAGAACATAGTGGTTTGTTTGAAATGCTCTCTACAACTTCCCGGAAAAAACCAAAGGCAGGGTGGGAGTTAGTGCTTGATCATATTCTAGCCTTCAGGGACGTCAATACCTCCCGGGCAAACCGCCGTTGAAAATATCGGTAGCCGGTCTTCGCATAGCATCATAAATGGATTCAAGGCGTACTTCCAATCCGCCTGGCCTTGGTAAATCAAAGCCAAGCGGAAGCTCAATCCATACAAATGGCATTATCGGAAACCAGATTAGATGCCAGACGATCTCTCGTTCTAGCCTAGGTTTATGATAATGCCTAAAGCCCCGTAACCCTCCTGAGTGGATATCCGTAATATCCACAATGGACACTTAAAACTGGCATATTAAACTATTGGTAGCTTTCCCGTCGAAGGCTTTCGATTTCTTTTAATTCTTAAGGAGTGTGATCATGTCTATTATATTTTCCTTCCCGGAATATGTTTCCTACAAATACAAGCTAAAACGCACTTTCAATAAATCAGTCATCGGGTTGGCAATACCTATGGCAATTGGACTAGGTGGCTGCGCAACAGTCAACTATGATTTGCGAAATTTGCAGCAGCCAGTTGTGCTTAACCGAAATCCTTGGCTAAGCGGCAAGGGAGCACCGTCGCTGAAGCTTGTCGATTTTGACACTTACGAAGCCAGTGTGGATAAAAGCCTTATATTTGCTAGCACCGGCGGCACCAGCACAACTTCAGAACGCCATGCGAATAGTGCGCAAGCCAATGCATTTGCAAAAATTGGCGGGCGAACAGACGCCGTCATTCATGAAATGACTGTGGAAGCGGACGCATTGGCGATCAATGCTTTTCTTGTTTTTGGCGAACAAACTTCAATCAAAGCCAAGGGAAAAGTTGCGGAGGTCAAACCCATTGCCCCCGCCGCCGCCTCGGAAACCCCTGCACAAGCGTCGCAAACCGACAATGCCACCGGGCCGCCATCCGCACCATTAGTGCCTGCCGGGCCGGTAGGAGGAAACCAGCCATGAAGTCACCCATTCTGACGATGCTGTTAACCCTAAGTTTGTACGGATGCGCCGGTGGACGGGCGACGATCACGGCAAACGCCATTGGACCCCCCGTAAGCTTTACGAATTATGTGTTCACATCCACGGGCCAAATGCGTGCCGCCAAGCCCAATGAAATTGTGCAA
The DNA here is from genome assembly GCA_903857165.1 of uncultured Methylococcaceae bacterium. GTDB lineage: Bacteria > Pseudomonadota > Gammaproteobacteria > Methylococcales > Methylococcaceae > Methylumidiphilus. The sequence goes on from CAIODU010000202.1 coordinate 17,350, forward strand.
CATTTCAAGATCAGCAAGACCACCTGGACGATGTTTTATCGAGCCATTACCCTTGGCCAGAAAGAATGGGATGTTTCGGCGCAATTGCAAGAAAAGCTCCAGCAGGCTTCCGGCAATGCGATTGTCAACCTTACCGTCACCGCCGACGGCCCCAGCATGCTGGTCTGGTATTTTGCCGCCCTAGTGCCGATTCTGCCGAGCTATGTGACCACTAGCCTTGAGGGGGATGTTGCCAGAATTGCGGAGACGGCAGAATGAATACTTGGCTTAGGCTTAAGCAGTCAGGCCGGATAGTCTGCATCCTGTTGGTCATGGCGAGTTTGTACGCTTGTCAAATCGGAGAACGCCCTGTCCTCGTTCCTTGGATGAAAGACCGTGTGCAAATAGGCACGATCAAGCAGACCGAAATGCCTTGGGGCTATGAGTACGAATATATCAATGGCCTAAGCCAGAGCCTACGGGTTGAAAAGCGCGATTCGCACAAGCAACTCATCTCGGCGGTGGATTACCAATACGATGCCAGTGGGCGGCTCACCCAAGAACAACATTTCGATTCCGAGGGGGCTTTGCGGGAAACCGAGGAGG
>CAIODU010000203.1 GCA_903857165.1 uncultured Methylococcaceae bacterium
GGCGCGAAGGAACTCAAAACCATCAACGCCACATCGGGAAGCATCAGCAATGTCTGTCATCTCTCGTAAGCCATCAACAGTCGGGTATTGTGCTACGAGAACGATCTCTCTGCCTCAAAAAAAGGCCAAAGTCGAGTTTAGGCAACGCCCGTTTGTTGCAAGGCCACCTGATCCTCCAAGTCCTTCTTGCGTTGCAGCACACGCCTTTCGTAACTGGCTTGGTTTTTTACACAGGCCAATATGTGTGGGCTGCCTTTTTTTATAGTCGTCAGATTCAGATCGCAGCCGGATTGCTTGATTGAACCCGCGACATGGGAACGGTCCTGTTGAGCGGCTTTGAAGAGCCATTCTTTTTGGCCAGGGTCAGCTAGGAAGTTGCTAAGTTCAGCGCAATGGTTACACTTGCACTTTACTGTGCTGTCTCGCACCCAATCCCGTGGCGGTTCCAAGGTTTCTGCGATACGCTGACTCAAATGCTGAAGGCAGGCACTGCGTAGGCCTTCAATTGCCGAACCAGTTGGGCCTGATAATTTCAGCAAGGCGGGAACCAGCACATTGTCAAAGCCATAAGTGGCGGGGCGTTCCAACAGGCAATCTGCTGCTTGCTTGGCTAGGTCTGGAGCTATTTTCTCCAACGCAGACATTAGGTCAATGACGAAGCGGGGTTCCACCGCAGCCGACCTCCGCCAATAGTCGGTGGGTGGCGGAATTTTCGGGTCGCCCGGCAAAGCATCGAATAGGGATTTCGCGGCGGGGATGAGGCGGGTCGGCGGTTTGCCGGACCAAGCCGACACCGCACAGCGGGCCAACAAGTCGGCACAGGCCGCAGGGTTAATGGCGACATTTTTGGCAATGATACGCTCAATCAATTCTACAGCGCGTGACGGCAGCAACAACCCGATAGCCCGGACAATGCTCTCATTGTCGCCCATGCCGTAGTTCCCCTCGGCGGAAAGCTCGAAGAGGAATGTGTCGATGCGGTCTTTATCCTGCAAATGGAATAGGGCGTTCAACATCGCGGCCCTGCTGTCGCCCGATGTGTCCGAATAGTAGTTGTGAGTAACTTGCGGCCAAGTCCGCAGCATATGCCCGGAAAGCTCATGCGCCTCTTGCCATAAAGGCGATTCGGCGCTTTCTCCTGATTGGGTCCAACGCTCGGCCAGATCGTTCAAATAGGGCTGGGTGACGGACAGCCCCGCTTGGTTGAACACTGCCAGACGACGGGCGCGGGGCCAAAAAACCAACGCGGCCCGCCGGTAAGTGCGCTCGAAAGATGCCCCTTCATTGCCCGTAGCCTCTTGGAAATGCAACTCGTCCGGTTTCAAGTCATCAAGAGAGTCGGCTAAGTAAACTTCTTCCTCTTCAAAAGGCATCGCGGCCAAGGGTGGCCGACTGTCGTCGGGTTTTCGCCAGTCGGACAGCCGTTGAGAGCGATCTGTCACCTCGCCGATCTCAAATTCATCGTCATCCTCATCTTCATAATCCCTATTTCGGCCCCGACGACGTGATGGGTAGTAGTCATGTTCGGCGTAGCCGCTTTCCTCTATGGACAGTAGGGCCAAATGCAAATCGCAGTCGGCTTTTTCCGCAGCCGCCGCTGCCACCGCACCGCGAGCGGCATCGGCCCCTTTCAGCGTGGCGAATGAAATCTCAGCCGGGGTGTAGGCATGTTCCAATGGATAAATCAGCTTTTGCGGCACTTCTCCTTCTTCAGTTTCCAGGGATTGGCCCCATTGCCGCAACCAATCCGCCAAACGGGTTTGTTCATCGCCATGCTCCGGTGGTTCCAAGGGCTGGCTTTGATCAGTGCGCAATAGATTGTAAATCAACGTCAGGCGGCAGCCAGCGGTGACCGGCAATACCTCATGCTTGCAATCGGCATAGAATGCTGCGTAGGCTATTTCCGATGGGTCGGTGACATTCAAGTCGAGCCGGGCTTCCTCTCCACGATGGCGCACGACTAACTCGCCGCCCGAGTACAGCGAGGGCAAAACGATCACCAGAGTGGCGAACATGCCCGGCGATTTTTCGGTGTCGCGGTGGCTGACAAAAAAACTGCCAGTATCATAGACCAGTAGCTTGTACAACTCCGCGCTTACCGGCCCATTCACGCCTAGTTTTTCGACAACCCAAGCGACAATTTCCCCTAGATTCTGCTGCCAGTATTTTCCGCTGATGCGAACTTTATCCGCGTTAATTTGCCAAGTCCGCCGCACATCGGTATCTACCAAAGTTTCCTCGCCTTTCCCATAAGGCGCACGTTCTGCCACCGTGACCAGTTGCTCGGCTTGGAATGTCAACAACGGCAAGGCAATCGGGCCGACGCCTTCCACTTCCAGGCTAGGCAGGTAAATTTCAGCCGCCCCGGCGGCGTAGAATTTGCCGGGGCGTTGGATGTTCTCTAGGATTTTAGCAAGTTGGGCGGGGGTAGTGGGCATGGGGTTTTCCTGTATAAAAAGCTTAGATGCTTATTGGTTTAGAAAGATGTCTGGTTCGATATTGGCTTGGGCTTCCAATAATTTTCGGGCAACATCGCGGGCAATCTCCAGGGTTTCTTGCAAGGTTCGGCCTTGCGCGATTAAGCCTTGAATATCGTCGCTGGTTGCCAGATATACGCCTTCTGGCAGATGTTCGATATGTAAGGTGACTGTCAATTCCATAGGAGGGCATCTAAAGCTAAGGTATTCTAAATTTAATTAAGCGAGTATAGCTGCTACCATAGCTGAATATTCCGCTTGTGGCAACTCGGCTGTGTGTAAAAACTGACGCGCTTTTTCAGCTTCTGCTAATAAATTCATGTTTTCTTGGTTGACTTTTTCCTCAGCCAGTTCTATCACGCTGAGAAGTCTTTTCAGTATATTTAGTTTTCCGCGTCTGATTTCATTCAATTCCTCACGATCCAAGCCCAATACAGCAATGGAGGTTTTTCCATAAGGACTGTTATCAATGGGATAGGGAATTTCATCGCGGAATCCGATATGGTTTTTAGGGTCGGTTATGGTTGGATTTATCAATAAAGGTGTTTCTATGCATACATCATCTTTATGGCATTGCGCCCTTTTTTCCGGATGCAACAAAGGAAACAGGTTTTTCTTGTATTGGCGATTGCAGCGTTCGCAGCTTAATAATAAATTATCCCACGCATAAGCCAGCCAGTAATAACCGGGTTTTTGCATGGCATCCTCAGAATTTTGCCGGTATCCCGCTTTGGGGCGGTAATGCTCGACATCGCCGGGAGCGATATGCAGGATTTTGGATTCACAAAAACAGCATTTGCCATGTTGCATGAGAATTAATGCTTGCTTGACAGTTTGATGCCCAGATACTTTACTATCAAAACTATCAGACTTAAAAATCCGCTTACCTTGGTTGTATTCTTCACAAAGAGCGCGAATTTTATCTTGACCAACGAGATTCAATATTTCTGGCTCTGCACCTCTTTGGATAAATATCATGATTCTGGCTTAAGAAGCTTGGCTGCTCGGCGAATAATATCCATCGCTTCAATATCTTCTACTGTTTCAGCCGTAGGCAAATCGCCTATGTCAGCCTCTAATTTCTTTAATTCAGCTTGATCGTCTTCAGTCAATTCGGCTTTGGAAAGAATGTGCCGACGATGCTCTAATAGGGTTTCATAATGCGGTGATCGTGCGCTAGGCAAATCGAACAAATCACTGGTCAATAACTGGTCTATGCGCCAGCCTTTCACGTCTTGGGGTTGCTGGTGTATGACCACTTGATCCCCTTCCCGCTTCAATACGGCAATATTGGCATTCTCTGCCGCTTGCACGATTAAGGGACTGTGCGCGGTGACAATAAATTGGGTGTTGACAAAACGCTCGGTCAAATAAGCCATGATGGTGCGCTGCCATTTGGGGTGCAAATGCAAATCTATTTCGTCAATCAATACCACGGCGGGTTCGGCAATAGGATTCGGGCTGTCTGGGTAGCGTTGGAACATATGTGCGGCCAAGTCTACCATCCATGCAATCATGGTTTGGTAGCCTAGGCTTAAGGCATCTAATCTTAGCCAATTATCAGATGAACAATCTGGAGTTTTGAAACCTACGGTAGGCTTCGGGTAGTTTGTAGTGGGTGACAATATGGATATGGCAGTCACATCAGGAAGTAAATTAATTAATACATCGATTATTTGTTCTAATAGTCTTTTTGTCTGAATTTGAATAGCAGATTCTTTACTTGCAGTATAGTCAGTTTGTAAAATCCACTCCTCCGCGTTAATCAATTCTGTATGGTCAAACAAAAGGCTTGATAGAGTATTTTTAGAAAGCTCCTTAGTCAAAGTTCCTCTGCTTGTATTCCGATTGGCTCCATAAGCGTATAAAGTCAATCCACTTAATTTATTGGCAACTTTTATTAGTTCATTTGTTGATGTAAATGAATAATTTACTCCAATATCAAAGCCTATTGTGATTGGATTACTGCATTCTATATTTTCTGTTAATTTATGACCACAAAAAAAACTAGCCTCGATATGGGTTTTGTTATTTTTTAAAATACGCAATAAGTTGGGTTGTATCTCATATAAGGATGGAATTTCGCCTTGGTTATAAGGTATCAAATTTCTTACGCATATTTGTATCCCCGACAACAATTGCAGCAATGTAGTTTTGCCAGTTCCATTATCACCTAGAATAACAGTCCAAGATGCCGGTTTGCCATTGCCATCTGACAAGTCCAAGGTTTGCCTCTCGCCAAAACAGCGGACATTTTCCAAAGACAATGAGAGGAAGTAAACTGCGTTGTTGTCGGTATTCATCATAGGCTCTGCTTGTTCGGCTTAGATTTCATCTTGGCTGGTAGCCTCAAATCGGTTGAGTCTTTGTTGCTTTTTCCAATATTACAAATATGGCATAAGGTTTGAAAGTTGTTCAAGCTGTCAAGTCCGCCTTTCGAACGAGGAATGATATGATCCACATGTAAGATAATCCCATCTTCCGAACCTCTTCCACATGCAACACATTTCCAGTTATCCCGTTGAAACACTTGCCAGCGCAAGGCAGGCATGACCCTTATCACAGCTTCGGCTGCTTGTTTCGCGTTATCCTGAGCCAGTTCCGGTTGTTGTGAGGCAGATTGTTGAGAATCATCAGGATATTCTTGTTCATCTTCAAGGATTCTTGCAAGTTCTTGTTTCAGCTTGTCAAATAAGGTGTCTATGCGGACAGGTTCATCTTTTGCGATTTGAATATAGGAATCATATACTGGGTAAAAACAGGCGAAGCGTAACACAAGGCTAGATATTGATTTTGACAGCGCATAGGTTTTTCCGAATAAATTTTCATTGGTTATTGGGTAGGGAATGGTTTCTGAGAAAAAACTATTATCATATGATTTAATCTCATAATTAAAATCGTAATATTGACAGATATTAACTATATTTGGTTCAATAGCTAAGCTTTGCCAAAAGAATTCTTGGTGAACCCCAGCAATATTCAACAGTAAATATAATAGTGCTTGATGTTCCGCATGAAAGTTGAATAGTTTTCTCTGCGATTCTCTGGTTAAGCCTTTTAACCATGTATTCGACAAGACTATTCAAAGACCTTCATCGTATATTTCAAAGCCATAGCGATAAGGCAATACTTGAACTGGTTTATTGTCACGCCTATGTACGCCGATCCATTTACCTAAAACTCCCTTTCCTACTAAGGCGACACCGGCACTTTCATAGAGAAATTTCAATTCATTATCCCTTTTTGTCCTAAATTGGGGATGATAGCCAACTTTGGAGTCCTCTAAAACATCAATATCATAAATTCGTTTAATGGTTGCTATGCTTTCGTTCATCACGACATGCAGCCGGGGTAGAACAGAATGGCGCAGCGCATCCGCCCTCAGCCTAGGATCATCGACTTGGAATAGGTTTTTATCGTCTTCACTGAACTTTATATCTGCTGGATTAACCATAAAAAAATATTAAAAATATTATTCAATTACTTGCACGAAATATCTCTGGATTATTTTGGCATTTAGACATTATTTGCTCATTCCCAAGCTCCTGCTTGGGAATGTAAATTTGGAAGCTCCAGCTTCCAATAAGCGGCAAGCGGGAAGTTGCAAGTTTTGGGTTCCCAAGCTGGAGCTTGGGAACCAGCGGAACATATTACATCCATACTCAGAAATAATTGTTCAGCCGTCAGTATTTTTCTGGAATTTCAAGTTTTCACGCGACTTGCAGCAATATTTCCTTGAATTTCGATTCTGGGTGCTTGGCCTCGTCTTCAAGCATGAGCGTATAAGCTTCGGCAATATTTTCTTCTAGTTCAGCCAAAATTGCCCCTTGCGAAAAGACACCGGGAACCTCTTTTAGTTTCCCTACATACCAGCCATTATCGACCCAATATTCAAGAGTAAAGTTATGTGTCATAAAAATAACCGTCGTTTAATTTATCTGTTGGCAACAATAATCAAGCCGCTTCCCGAATCCGCATATCCACGCTTAAACCCGTGCGAACCGCTGAAACAACCAAATCATCTAGCGTAAACTGGTTGATTTTGCCTGTCATCAAATCATCGAATCTTGGTTGTGTCATGCCCAGTTAGCGGGCAGCTTCGGCGGGTGGGTATTGCCGATTCTCGACATACTCCCGAATCTCCATCATCAATCGGGAGCGCACATCATATATTCCGCCATTTCCGGGGTGTCTTCCAAGGCATCCCATACACTATTTTGTTTAGAATTCATTTCACTAACCGGATTCTACCCAATTTTCCAACTTCAATCCGGGGTAATCCAAGAAATCCGCTGTATTATTAGTCACTAGGATGACATCAAGGCTGATGGCATGGGCAGCAATCATACGGTCTAAGGCATCTCGTCGGCGGTCACGAATAGCCGCTGCCAAAATCCCATAACTATAAGCCGCTAAATTATCAAAGGGTAGCGCGGGAATTAGAGATAAAAGTTCTCGCAAAGCATGTTCGGCAGTTTCCTTGTCGCCCACCTCACAGCGTTCAATGCCATGGCGTAATTCTGCCAAAGTGACAGCAGATATGACAACATCACCCGTTTGTAAAAGCCGAAACCGCTCCAAAACTTGGGGAGGGCGGCGTTTCATCAGGTAGATGAAAATATTGGTATCAAGAAGATAAAGCAAAGCTTATTTCCAGTCCCTTTCCTTTTGTTCGTGAAACTCCCGCCCTTCGACCATAAAATTTGGCGGAAAAGCGGCGAAGGCATCTAATGCTTTGATCAGATTCCGCCGGGTTGTGGGGCGGATGATTAAAGAATCACCTTCTCGTTCAATTTCGACTTCTTGCAATACCGTGCCAAAGTTCAATTCGGGTGGTATGCGCACTGCGAGGGAATCGCCGGTTTGAAAGATTTGGGTTTGCATATATAAAACAATTTATGATAGTGCTTTTAAAATGGCTTTTACTTGGGCGCATGTAAGCGGCGGATGATGACTGCTCATGCATGTCGATAGGGAGGCGGAGGCAGGGCTAAATCAATGAGCGTAGCCCAATTAACTCGCCGTAACCATTTAAAACGCAGAACAGCAGCAATCGCATAATATTCCAACCAGTCTCGCCACGGTGCGCGGCGCATCAGCAATTGAGGGGCAAACGCCCGATCTTCCCCCTCCGTAGCGTCGTAAAGATATTCTGTGATCTGGGCATAAAGCTTTTCCTTTGTCTCTTCAAACGAGTTACCCACTGCGTACAAGGTAAAGTCTAGGCAGCGGGCTGACCAGTAACCATCGTGTTGCTTGGCGATGCAATGCAGGAAAATCGTTGCTTGTGTTTGAGCCATGTATTATGTCTCCCGTAGAATGATGACATTATCCTGATACCTAATAATTTTTGCTCGTTCCCAAGCTCCTGCTTGGGAATGTGGATTTGGAAGCTCCAGCTTCCCAATAAGCGGGAAGTTGCAAGATTTGGGTTCCCAAGCTGGAGCTTGGGAACCAGCGGAATACGTAGATCAAAGAAATGGCATCACCAAACCGCCGGCGTAAAATCCTCATCATTGCGTATCGCCAAATCCTCGCCACTCTGGCCGATGACAAACAACCCCTTGCTGGCGGCGTAACGTGCCACGTTGTCGGGGATCACCATCGCCGCCACCGCCCCCATGACTCTAAAGTTGGTGTAGCGAGGTAGCAGCCTTTTCAGTTTGGCGAGCCGTTCCAGATGTTCGTTCACATCGTCAATCTTCAAATTGCTCTTGCACTCCACCGCCACCGCCTCGCTGTCATTGACCACCATCAGGTCGATTTCCAAGCCTTCTTCGCCGCGCTGCACACTGACGTTTTGCTGAACCTCGTGGACGATAATCCCACGGCTTTGGAACAGGCGCACGGCGGCGGGTCGCACCGCGTCCTCGATGAAGTCGCCCAAGCGGTTGCCAAGCCTGCCAATGCTGATGGAAACTTCCTTGATCTTACGGAAGGCAATACAGCAAATTGCCGCTTACCATTGTTTTCAATTAGGAATAATTAAACTTTATCCACCAACGCCACCGCCATGCTGGAAATCCCCTCGCCGCGCCCCTCGAACCCCATTCTTTCGGTGGTGGTGGCTTTGACATTGACGCAATCCAAAGCTATACCCAAGTCGGCGGCAATGTATTCCCTCATCATGGGTATATGCGGGGCCATTTTCGGCGCTTGGGCAATAATGGTGACATCGACATTGACTATCCCATAACCCAAACCTTTCAGTTTGGCGACGACATCGCGCAACAAGATGCGACTGTCCACGCCTTTGAAAGTTTTGTCGGTATCGGGGAAGTGCTTGCCAATGTCGCCCAGCGCTGCTGCGCCAAACAAGGCATCGCACAGTGCATGGAGCGCCACGTCGCCATCGGAGTGAGCCTCCATGCCTTTTTCATAAGGGATGGACACGCCGCCGATGACGATATGATCGCCCTCTTTGAATGTGTGGGCATCGTAGCCCTGGCCTATTCGCAGCATTGTTGCTCCAGATAAAAAGTGGCGAGGGCTAAGTCCTCGGGCCGGGTGATTTTAATATTGTCGGGACGTCCCTCGACGATGCGAGGGGTTTGGCCTTTCAGCTCCAACGCGCTGGCTTCATCGGTGACGGTCAGCCCCAACTTGACGGCTGTTGTAAGTGCCTCTTTCAATGCGCCATAACGGAACATTTGCGGGGTCAAGGCCCGCCAGACATGATTACGATCCACGGTATCGACGATGATTCCGTCCGCCACACCTTTCAGGGTATCAGAGGAGGGCAAGGCGAGGATGCCGCCCACCGGATCATGTTCCAAAACTTTAATCAATTTCAACACATCGGAGCGTGTGATGCACAGTCTGGCCGCATCGTGTACCAGCACCCAATCATCGGCAGAGGCAAGCCCCGCCAGACGGTTCAGCGCAGATAACACCGAGTCGGCCCTCTCCTTGCCACCTTCAGCGACGAGGATTCGGGAATTGTCGGCAAAAGGCAAATCCGGCCAGAAACCGTCTTCGCAACCTAAGGCCACGACCACGGCGGACAGGGCTTCGACGCTGAGCAAACGTTCCAGCGTATGCTGTAGCACGGGCTTGCCAAGCACGGGCAGATATTGCTTCGGGATGTCCGCGCCCATGCGTTTGCCCACCCCGGCTGCGGGGACTACACCCCAGAATGCGTGTTGGTGGCTCATTGGTCGGGCTTTTCGGACGGTGGCGGCGGTTCCGCTGTTGGTTGTTCCGCTTCAATCGGTTTGCGGGCTGGTTTAGGCTTTGGCGGTGCTTTTTTGGGAGCCGTTTGCGGGTTCGTTTTTTTCGCGGACGGCTGCGGTGATTCGGTTGATTTCGGTTTGTCTGCCTCTTTGGGCTTCTTCTTCTGGGGTGATTTCTTCTTGGCTACATCTGGCGATTGGTCTGTGGCGGTGGGTTTTTCAGTAGGTGGGGAAACCAAGGGGTCGGGTTCATGCTGGGGGTCGATGACCTGCACGAATTGCTCACCCTCCATAACCATCCCCAACTCATGCCGCGCCCGTTCTTCCACTGCGTCCAGCCCTTGCTTGAGGTCCATGACCTCGGCTTCGAGGGCGGCATTGCGCTCGCGGCGCTTCGCCCCCTCTTGCCGAAGCTCGGCGATGCGATCATTCAATCGCTGGAATTCCAGCACATTGCCATCGCCGAACCAAAGCTTGTATTGAAGCAGGCCGATCAGCAGGATTAATAATGCGGTGACCTTGTTCACAACGCGACTGTTGCCGGAAATTAAATCGCCAGTTTAAACGCATTGCGACCGGCAAAAACTGCCTTGTCGCCCAGTTCTTCCTCGATTTTCAACAGACGGTTGTACTTGGCCACGCGGTCGGAACGGCTAAGCGAACCGGTTTTGATTTGGCCCGCGCCGGTGGCAACGACCAAATCGGCGATAGTGGTGTCTTCGGTTTCGCCGGAACGATGCGAGACAACGGCGGTGTAGCCAGCGTCTTGGGCCATCTTTATCGCCGCCAAAGTTTCGGTCAGCGTACCGATCTGGTTGACCTTAATCAGGATGGAATTGGCGATGTGCTTGTCGATGCCTTCCTTCAAAATCGCCGGGTTGGTCACGAACAAGTCGTCGCCCACCAACTGAATTTTGCTGCCCAGCTTCTCGGTCATGATTTTCCAACCGTCCCAATCGCCTTCGGCCATGCCGTCTTCAATGCTGATAATGGGATACTTGGCAACCCAACCGGCAAAGAAATCGGCAAATTCGGCAGACGTGAAAGATTTACCGCCTTCCGATTCCAACACATAAGCGCCATCCTTATAGAACTCGGAACTGGCAACGTCCAGACCTAAATAAATATCCTTGCCCGCTTTGTAACCGGCTTTCTCGATGGCTTCCAAGATGACGCTTAGGGCTTCTTCATTGGAAGACAGGTTGGGGGCAAAACCGCCTTCGTCGCCGACGGTGGTGGCAAGCCCTTTGGCACTCAGAACTTTTTTCAGGCTGTGGAACACTTCCGTGCCGTAACGCAAGGCTTCACGGAACGTCGGTGCGCCGACCGGCAGGATCATGAATTCTTGCAAGTCCACGCTATTGTCGGCATGTGCGCCGCCGTTGATGATGTTCATCATCGGCACTGGCAAAATGAACTCACCGGTCTTGTTCAGGTATTGATACAAGGGCTTGGCATTGTCCTTGGCCGCCGCGTGGGCGTTGGCGAGGGAGACGGCGAGCAATGCATTGGCACCGAGACGGGCCTTGTTGTGGGTGCCGTCCAGTTCGATCAGGCAAGCATCCAGCCCTTCCTGGTCGTTGGCATCCCGCCCCAACACCGCACTGCTGATTTCCGTCTTGACGTTTTCAACGGCTTTCAACACACCCTTGCCCAAATAACGGGCTTTGTCGCCGTCGCGTAATTCGATGGCTTCACGGACGCCGGTGGATGCGCCGGATGGCACCATCGCGGAGCCGATGACGCCGGATTCGAGGATGACATCGGCCTCGATGGTGGGGTTGCCCCTTGAATCGAGCACTTCACGCGCTTTGACTTCTACGATTTTGCTCATTTATTCACCTTTAGTGATTGTGGGATGTAGTGTGATTGAAAGAGTGTCATGGTTTGTGGCTCTATACAGGAACGCGATCATCACCGCTGTTTCGTTCTGCTGTTCCTGATCGCTGTAAAAAAGCTATATCAGCGCAATTATATCAACAATAATCCATGCCCGCGAAATTGCCGCAACAAAATGTTGTTAATGAGCCATTTCATCCGGTGCATGATTACCTGCAAAAATTTCAATTAACGTTTTAGCCTTGCCCACGCTTTTTTGGCAATGTCCATATTGTTCAAAAATGGGGCGATGCCATAGTCTCGACTTTGGCCTTTTTAAGCCACCGCCGCGAGTTGATCCAGCAAGGCATCCCAGTCACGGCAAGATAATTCCAACCGGTCGCTGCCGGTTTTGGAGTTGACGAAATACTTGCCAGCCCAGATGGCGCGGCGGACGAA
>CAIODU010000204.1 GCA_903857165.1 uncultured Methylococcaceae bacterium
GAGAAGGGCATCGAGAAGGGCATCGAGAAGGGCATCGAGAAGGGCATTCAAAAAGGTGAGGCGGCGCTGCTGTTGCGGCTGATGGAAATGCGTTTCGGTGGTTTGGACGAGATTTCACGAAACAGGCTGCAAACTGCTGATGCGGAAACCCTATTGCGATGGGGGGGTAGGCTGCTAAATGTCGATTCGGTGGCTGAGGTTTTGGAAGACTGACTTAACTGATGTTACGCAACGGCCTAGGATTGGAGCGTCAAAGCTTGCTTTGACAGGCGAAGCAAGCTTCGCATTTCCCGCTCTCTTGTCAAAGCAAGCTTTGACGCTCCCGTCGTCCCTCTTTCGCGTCCATGCGTAACATCAGTGACTTAACCAATTTGTAAAGGATATTCAAAGAATGTGTGGTCTGGCAGGTTTTATTAAAAAGCAGAAACACGATGCGGGCCACCTTGAATCGGTGGTCACCCGCATGGCGTTGGCTATCCAACACCGCGGCCCGGACGATGCGGGTGCTTGGGTTGATGAGCAAGCGGGCATTGCGCTGGGGCATAGGCGGCTGTCCATCGTCGATTTATCGGCGGCCGGCCATCAGCCCATGTTGTCGACCAGCGGACGGTTTGTGCTGGCCTTCAATGGCGAGGTGTACAACCATTTGGAGATGCGGGGGGAGTTGGAGGGCAATGGGGTAAACTGGCGAGGGCATTCGGACACGGAGACATTATTGGCGGCTTTCGAGCAATGGGGGGTGGAGGCGACGCTAAAGCGTACCGTGGGCATGTTCGCCATTGCCCTGTGGGACAGGCAAACCCGCACTTTGCATCTGGCGCGGGATCGTTTCGGCGAAAAGCCCTTATATTATGGTTGGGTGGGCAGCGGGGACAGTGCCGCCTTTGTCTTTGGTTCGGAGTTGAAGGCATTGCGAGCCTATCCGGGCTTTGCCAACCCAGTCAGCCGTGAGGCACTGGCGCAATACATGCGCTTCATCTATGTACCCGCGCCGCGTAGCATCTATCAAAACATCTACAAGCTGGAGCCGGGTTGCCTGCTCAGCATCACCGATACCGTGCCGCCCGCACCGTCGCAGCCGCTGCGTCCACCGGCTTCATACGATGGACTGAAGCTACAGCGCTGGTGGTCGCTGGCCGAGGTGGTGGAGGCGGGTGCCAACAACCCGATCACCGACGAGCAGGAGGCGATTACATCACTTGAGCAATCCTTAAAAGATGCCGTGCGGCTGCAATCACTGGCCGATGTGCCGCTGGGCGCGTTCCTCTCCGGCGGGGTGGATTCGTCCGCCATCGTTGCGCTGATGCAGCAGCAATCTACGCAAGCGGTCAGGACATTTACCGTGGGTTTTGAAGATGCCGGGTTTGACGAGTCGCCCCATGCGCGCGCCGTGGCCCGGCATTTAGGCACGGACCATACCGAACTGTTTGTGACGGCAACCGAAGCACAGGCCGTCATTCCTCACCTCCCGGCAATGTATGACGAGCCGTTTGCCGACTCGTCGCAAATCCCCGCGCATTTGGTATGCCGGGCGGCGCGTCAGCAGGTCACCGTGGCTTTGTCGGGCGATGCCGGCGACGAGTTGTTTGGCGGCTATAACCGCTACTTCTGGGCACCGCGCATCTGGAACCGCCTCGCCTGGTTGCCTTACCCTGTGCGTCATGCGCTGGGTGCTGCCATCAGTCGCCTGCCTGTGTCGGTTTGGGATTCTCTAAGCCGTCCGGTGAATGCCTTGCTTCCTGGCACACAAGGCGTTGCCCGTGCCGGAGACAAGGCGCACAAGCTCGCCGCCCGCTTGCGCCATGTGCGCGACTTGGACGACTTGTATTTCAGCCTGGTGTCGGAATGGCAAGACCCGGCGCAAGTGGTCAAAGGCGAGGGCGGGCCGTTGCTGGAACCACCCAGCCTGCTGGCCGACCCGCTGCCCGGTCAAGGGGTTGAACAGCATGCCTTGCGCATGATGTACCGCGATAGCATCACTTATTTGCCGGATGACATTCTGTGCAAGGTGGACCGTGCCGCCATGGCGATTGGCTTGGAGACACGAGTGCCTTTTTTGGATCACCGCATCGCGGAATTGGCCTGGCGCTTGCCGCTGACGATGAAGATTCGCGGCGACGAGGGCAAGTGGGCGCTGCGCCAAGTGCTTTACCAGTATGTGCCGCACGAACTGATCGAGCGGCCCAAAGCGGGCTTTGGCATTCCTGTGGGCCAGTGGCTGCGCGGGCCGCTGCGCGACTGGGCGGAAAGCTTGCTGGATGAATCGCGACTCGTGCGGGAGGGGTATTTCCACCCGCAGCCGATTCGCAAAGCCTGGCAAGAACATTTGAGCGGTCGCTACGACTGGACGCTAAAATTATGGAGTGTGTTGATGTTTCAGGCGTGGCTAGAGGCGAACTCCTGACATGTGGCCTTATTGGTTGATGTTCTTGCTGCCGACATTGGTTGCATTGAATGTTCGCGAGATCAAGACCAACACGGCTACCAGTTTTAGCTCAGATGGTGTGAATTGGGAATGGGTATCCGCGGGTTTGGTAATGACATTGCTGGTCGGATACCGGTTTGAGGTGGGCGGGGATTGGGGCAATTACCTTCCTATGCTCGATAACATAAGCGGCCTGAGTTTGATTGATGTCCTGAAGGAGAGTGATCCAGGCTATCAGTTGCTCAACTGGGTCAGCGTGGAGATGCATTGGGGGATATTCGGTGTCAACCTAATCGGCGGCGGGATTTTTTCCATTGGGCTGGCAGTATTCTGCATTAACCAGCCGCGGCCTTGGCTGGCGTTGGCGGTGGCGGTGCCTTATGTGGTGATTGTGATGGGCATGGGCTATAGCCGCCAAGGCATCGCCTTGGGGTTGGTGATGTTGGGTTTGGTGGCTCTTAGCCGCCAATCGACACTGTGGTTTGCGGTATCGGTGGTGTTGGGGGCGACTGTTCATAAATCGGCGGTGTTGTTGCTGCCGATTGCCGCCTTGGCATCAACACGCCACCGATGGTGGACGGTCATATGGATTACAATTATAGGATTGGGTGCCTATCGATTGCTGCTGGAAGAATCCACGGAAAACTTATATCAGAACTATGTGGAGGTTGAGATGCAGTCCGTAGGCGCACTGATACGTCTGTTGATGAATGCAGTGCCGGCGATCATCCTACTAGTCTGGCGACGGAAACTTCAGTTTGCCCAAGCGGAAGCCAGCCTATGGTTGTGGTTTGCGATCCTTTCGCTAGTATTGCTTGGTGTTTTGTTTGTCTCGCCCTCTAGCACGGCGGTGGACCGGGTAGCGCTTTACCTGCTGCCGCTGCAACTGGTGGTGTTTGCGCATTTTCCGGATATGCTGGGCAGCAAGTTCGAAAAAGCGCTGACGGTTGCTGTATTGCTCTATTACGCCACGGTGCAGTTCGTGTGGTTGAACTATGCGGATAATGCGTCATCTTGGATTCCGTATCGTTTTTACCCGCTGGAAGCTTGGTTTTGAAAATCATTCTATTCGCCAACACCGACTGGTATCTTTACAACTTCCGTCTACCGTTGGCCTGTCATCTGCGCGAAATAGGCCATGATGTGGTGATGCTGTCCCCGCCCGGACCCTATGTCGCCCGTTTGCAAGCCGCCGGCTTCCACGCACTGACCGTCCCAATGCAGCGGCGCAGCCTCAACCCGGTGCGTGAAGTCGCCCTGCTCAACGAGATTCGCCGCGTCTACGCCGATGAACGCCCCGACCTCGTTCACCATTTCACCATCAAGTGTGTGGTCTACGGTGCGCTGGCGGCCCGGATGACCGGCATTCCCGCCTGCGTCAATGCGGTCACTGGGCTGGGCCATGTCTTCACCAGTGACGGCTTCAAAGCGCACCTGTTGCGCCCCCCGGTGCAGGCCTTGCTGCGCCTGGCCATGAACGGTCCCAATAGCCGATTGATTGTGCAAAACCCGGACGATCACGCTGCCTTTTTGCATGCGGGTTTGATCGAACCCTGCTATGTCCGGTTGATTCGAGGGTCGGGGGTGGATACCGAGCGGTTTAAGCCCACCAACCCTTCTTCAAGGGGCAATAACCCCCTCACCATCCTACTCGCCAGTCGGCTGCTGTGGGAAAAGGGCATAGGCGAATATGTCGCCGCCGCCCGCCAACTGCGAACGGAAGGCATTGCCGCTCAATTCTGGTTGGCTGGCAATCCAGACCCCGGCAACCCTGCTTCGATTCCTCCTGAACAACTCGCTGAATGGCAGAGGGAAGGCGACATCGCCCTACTTGGGCAGGTGGATGACATGCCTTCCTTGCTGGCGCAAACCGACCTTGCCGTGCTTCCCAGCTACCGCGAAGGCACCCCCCGCAGCCTGCTGGAAGCCGCCGCCTGCAGTCTGCCACTCATTGCCACCGACGCCCCCGGCTGCCGGGAGATCGTCCAGCACGGTGTTAATGGCCTGCTGGTCCCCGTCAAGGATTCCATTGCTTTGGCTAACGCCATCCGCCAACTGTGCCGAGACCCCGCCACCCGCCAAAGCATGGGCCGCGCCAGCCGCGCCAAGGTGCTGGCAGAGTTTGACGAGCGGATTGTGTTTGAAAAAACACTGGCTGTGTATGATGAGTTGATGCAGTGAGGAATGGCAACACCGAGTAGAGGGTCGTGCATGTGCAGCAATCTTTGTTGAATGCAACATGTTTTTTGCCATTTTTTTCGTTTGGTCTTTGCAAGGTTAATCTCATAAAATCTAGTCATTACCTCTTTTGATGAGGAACTTTACATATTTGGCGCGTTGGACAAAATTAGCCCTTTTGGCAAAGGCTCGGTAGAATAAGCAACAACGTTGAAACCTATCTAATCTTCCCGAGAAATCCTGATGATCGCTGAACTTTTAGAATACGTCATGGATGTCTTCAAAACCCACGGTAATGCGACCGACCTGCACGGCGAAATCACCTGGCTCCCCGGCGAAGCCTTCATCACCCTGCACGTCTTCCAACCTACCGCCGCCCTGCATGAACTCGCCCGCGCCCTAGAAATTGAATTTGATGAACTCGGGCGCAGCGTCCATATTGACTTGAATTAAATTTACATTTCTGGCGGATTGTGTGAGATTAGCCCACAAGCGAGACTCAATAACTGATGTTACGCATGGACGCGAAAGAGGGATGACGGGAGCGTCAAAGCTTGCTTTGACAAGAGAGCGGGAAATGCGAAGCTTGCTTCGCCTGTCAAAGCAAGCTTTGACGCTCCAATCCTAGGCCGTTGCGTAA
>CAIODU010000205.1 GCA_903857165.1 uncultured Methylococcaceae bacterium
ATCCAGTGCCATGGACGGTAACTCGCCGTTATGTCAGTGTTTGATTCAAGATACACATCAACCCGCAGATTCACCTCCCTGTGACTGGATTCCGGCAGTCCATGCCGGAATGACGGGCTTCAACCACTTGTGTATAACGATGAGAGCTGGAGCTTGGGAACCAGCACAAAAACAAAAAATCCGGCACGGTGGCCGGATTTTTTATGATTGTAACTTATTGAATTTGGCGGAGAGGCAGAGATTCGAACTCTGGGAAGGGATTAACCTTCAACGGTTTTCAAGACCGCCGCCTTAAACCACTCGGCCACCTCTCCAAATTGTATGCGGATAGGATAAACCATTCGCCCTTGCGGTTCCATCCTTTTCGCCTCACTGACGTTAAGTCAAGAAAAAACCCGTCGTTCCGGCATGGACCGCCGGGACCCATAGGCTCTAGGGATGGCGGAGTTTGGATCGTCCACGCATTCGGATACCGGCGATCCATGCCGGTATGACGGCCTAACTTGATGGCAGTGGCCTTATTGCATCCAAACACACCGGCCGCCGCTGGATTTGTCTATCGCCGTCAACCTGGATTCATGGGCGGCCTGCTCCGCTTCGCTGCAATGGATGACGGCCAGCTTCGCCTGGCCTGTGCGGGCGGCCTTCAGACCCGTTGCAACGCCCAGTTTGGCGGTGCCCGTCCCCATCTCAGGCTCCAGCAACAATTCCGCTTGCCCGCCGGTCATGGCGAGATAGACTTCGGCTAGAATTTCCGCGTCAAGCAAGGCGCCGTGCAATTCCCGATGGCTGTTGTTCACGTTATAGCGCTTGCAAAGGGCATCAAGGCTGTTGCGCTGGCCGGGGTGCTTCTTCTTGGCCAGGGCCAGCGTGTCCAACACTCCGCAATAGTCGGCGATGGCGCGCTTGTCGGCGGGAAGCTTGGTTTCATCCAAGCGCCGCAACTCGGCATTGATGAAACCGACATCAAAGGGGGCATTGTGGATAATCAACTCGGCATCTTCGACGAAACTGATTAAGTCTGCGACGATGTGTTCGAATAGGGGCTTGTCCACGAGAAACGCATTGTCCAGGCCGTGGATATCGACCGCGCCTTGGTCGATGATGCGTTCCGGGTTGATGTAAACGTGAAAACGCTTGCCCGTCAGCTTGCGGTTGATCAGTTCGACACAACCGATTTCAATGATCCGGTGGCCTTCTAAGGGGTCCAGGCCAGTGGTTTCGGTATCCAGCACTATCTGTCGCATCGGATTATTTTTCCTTCGGGCGATTTAAAATTTCATCGACGCCTTGGTTGGCCAGGCGGTCGGCGCGTTCATTTTCCAGATGACCGGAATGGCCTTTAACCCATTTCCATTCGACGTCATGCTTTAGCCTGGCGGCTTCCAAGCGTTGCCAAAGATCGACGTTTTTGACCGGTTGCTTGTTGGCGGTTTTCCAGCCGCACTTGACCCAGTTCGGCAACCATTCCGAAATGCCCTTGGAGACATAAACCGAGTCGGTGACGACACATACTTCGCAGTGCCGGGTGAGGCTTTCCAAAGCACGAATGGCGGCAGTCAGTTCCATCCTATTGTTAGTGGTTTCCAGTTCCCCCCCGTAGAGTTCCTTTTCCCCGCCCTTGCACTTCAACAACACGCCCCACCCGCCGGGGCCGGGGTTTCCCTTGCAAGCGCCATCGGTGTAGGCATAGACTTTTTCATTCATCGGGGTTTGCGCATTAGTGGTGGCGACATGGCTTGCCCGGGAACCAAGTCGGGCGCACTGACCCAAGACTGTTTCAGCGGGATGAACGTCCATGTCCGCTTGATCGCCTTTACCGCATAAACGGGGGTGAGACCGGCAATGGACCGCTGCCATGTCGATTGGGGTTCGACAAACGCACGGGATGATGGCAGGCCAAACCCTGCACTGAATTCAGTTTCAAATTTTAACAGATTCAACCATTCCATGACTTGGGAACTTCCAACGAAATGCTGATTCCACGACACAGGGGATTTTTGCCCAAAATACAACAGGCCCGGCAGGTGCCACGGGTTGAAACCAAGGATGAGCAAGCGCCCTTCAGGATTGAGGACACGTTCGGCCTCGCTGAGAATCCGGTGGGGGTCCGCCTCGAATTCGATGAGGTGGGGCAGGATTAGCGTGTCCACGCTCTCGCTGGCGATAGGCCATTCGTCTATTTTCGCACGGACTGTGTTGGCCACTGAGCCTATGCTGTCGTCCTCATCCACGAGCAAACAGAAATTCCTCAGGAATTCCCCGGCGATGTAGTCAACTTCTGTGCCAAGCCGGCCAACTTGTAATATTCGCTGATAATAAGTATGATTAAGCGTATTCAGGAGGTAGGAAGATTCGCTGTCGCGCAGCGTTTGCCCAAGGGAAGTGGAATCATACCATTCCATAAACTGTTGGCGAGGATGCGGCGATGGAACGCGAACTTGATTGTCTTTCATTGTATTGCGCGATTTGTTGATGCAATGACTCACCGGACTTGATTCCTGAGGAGAAAAAATGAAACATCGTATACCCAATTCAAAATTAATCTGCTGCGCATCGATTTTTGCGCTTTCCTTGGCGGCTTGCTCCAACAACAGCAAGCTCAAAAACGACAATTTAACCGACAATGGCCCCAAACAGTCAACAGGGCATTTGGTAAAGCTCAAAAAAGGGCATCGAACGGACAGATTGGCCGGGAAATTTCCCGACCCGCGCAGTTACGACAATCTTTGGGATAGATTGTTCGATCGCTTCGACATCCCCGATGTCAGCAACCAAGAAATTGACCGCGAGGTTAGTTGGTTCATCAACCACCCGACCTACATTGATCGGGTCCAATCGCGGGCCGAGCCGTTTCTGTACTCAATTGTAAAGCAATTGGAAAAACAGAATATGCCGGGCGAGCTGGCACTTCTGCCGGTCATTGAGAGCGCCTTCCTGCCGCACGCAGTTTCCCCGGCCCACGCCGCCGGAATCTGGCAGTTCATTCCGGCAACGGGTCGCCATTACGGGCTTAAGTCGAGCTATTCTTACGACGGACGGCGCGATATTTACGCTTCCACCAGGGCAGCCATAAAATATTTGAAAAAGATGCACACCCAATTCAATGGCGACTGGCTGTTGGCCATCGCTGGCTACAATTGTGGTGAAGGGGCGGTGGCCAGGGCCATCCAAAAGAATATGGCACGCGGTCTGCCCACCGACTTCTGGTCATTGGACTTGCCTCAGGAAACCCGTTCCTATGTGCCCCGGCTACTTGCGGTGGCCAAGATTTTCAACGAGTCGGAAACGTATGGCATCAGTCTGCGACCCATACCCAATAAAGCCCTGTACAAGACAGTGGTCATGAAAGACCAAGTGGATTTGGCTTTGGCCGCCAATGCCGCTGACATGTCCTTGGACAAGCTATTCGCATTGAACCCAGGCTTCAAGCGCCAACAAGTGGATGTCAACGGGAGCTACCGTTTGTTCATACCGGCGCACAAAAAAATCGTCGAATTCAAGGAAGAACTGGCTCGCCAAGTTGCCGCCCGAAATTATGGCGACCAGCCCGGCTCCACGCCGACCGACGACAATTTGACGGCAACCCCCCCGGCTGCCGAATCGCACGCCCCCTTACCCATGCCAACCAGAATCCCCGTTTCTGCCCCAAGTGCTGACATTCCAGATTCAATTCCTGAAGTTGCCCCTGCAGACACCGGTGCGCAAGCCCCCATTCGTTCAGCCGAGCCAAAAATGGCCGAGGCGGAAACGCTGCCGCCGGAGACTGCGATACAAACTGTCGAAGAAAATCCCCCCACTAAAATTGGAAGGCTAAAGTCCCCCGGTAATTTGCCTGACGAACCCGTTTGGCAGGCGACAAAGAGCGAGCCGCCATCGCAAAAATCCAATGGATATAGGGAAACGAGGGAAACGGCAGTTCCTGAACCCTTAGCCTTGGCTCAGGTCTATTCGGGTGATTCGCCGGTGGAGTCAAATATAAGCGTGGCATCTTATGAGAGGATTGCCTCATCGGCTAGGGAGCGACAGTCTGCCAAGCTGGCTGCAAAGAATGCCCGCAGAATACAAGAAGAATTACTGGCCAAAGAACGCTCCAAACTGGTCGAACGTGAACTTCTGGCATCGTCGGAGCGCGAAGAGCGTAATTTGCGCAAGGGGAATAAAACTTTCCTGAAGAATCGCGAGGAACCGCCCGTTGAACGCCGCACGATCGATCAGGAAATTACCGGCAAGAAAGCCGCTTATGTGGTCAAGGAAGGGGACACGCTCTATTCGATTGCGCGCAAACATGCCATGGATGTGGACGATCTGAAAAAAATAAACCGTGTCTCCGATGCTGACGAAATCAAGTGGGGACAGAGCATGAAGGTTGCCGCCAGGGATGTTGTTGAAAAACCGACCGCATCCAAGGCCCTTTATTCTTCAAAGATGGCCATTCCCACCTCCAAGTACACCGCTCACGACGGCGAGACTCTATTCAGCATTTCCCGTCGTTTCAACGTGACCGTGGCCGACCTGCGCAAATGGAATGGCATCAAGGCAGACAGGCAATTCAGGTCTGGCTCAAACATCAGCGTATCGGGTGAAAAAAACTGAGGTTGGCCTTATGGCTATCTCAGAGGGCGCAGGGCGGCTTTCGTGCCGCTTTGGCGGGGTGAAACCCCCAATGCTTGTTGAATTATGGATTTTTCCGTTCGCCCTGGGCTTGTCGAAGCCCGTCCTGAGCTTGCCGAAGGGGGTGAACGGGTAAGACGTTCATGGTTCGACAAGGATCTCCTGAGCTTGTCGAAGGGTTCACCACGAACGGCTTAAGGACATTTACTGGAATGTCTATACCCGTAGGGTGGCCTTCATGCCACCAAAGCGCCCTGAAGGACGCCCTACAACGGGGGATTTTATTTACTGATGTTACGCAACGGCCTAGGATTGGAGCGTCAAAGCTTGCTTTGACAGGCGAAGCAAGCTTCGCATTTCCCGCTCTCTTGTCAAAGCAAGCTTTGACGCTCCCGTCATCCCTCTTTCGCGTCCATGCGTAACA
>CAIODU010000206.1 GCA_903857165.1 uncultured Methylococcaceae bacterium
GATGCAGGAATCCAGTGCCATGGACGGTAACTCGCCGTTATGTAAGTGTTTGATTCAAGATACACATCAACCCGCAGATTCACCTCCCTGTGACTGGATTCCGGCAGTCCATGCCGGAATGACGGGCTTCAACCACTTGTGTATAACGACGAGCGCTCCAGCGTGGGAATGCCTAAAGCGACGCTCCAACGTCGGAAAACTGACCGCCGGAGCGGGGGCTAGATGGTTTCCCACGCGGGAGCATCACTGCCATTAAGTTAAGCAAAATTGTGGGAGCCGCGCCTCGCGGCGATTGATACCTAAGGCCATTTTATTCGCCTGTTCAGTCGCCGCGAGGCGCAGCTCCCACAAAAACCTATGCCACCCATCTACTTAGGACATTTACGAGAATGTCTATACCCGTAGGGTGGCCTTCAGGCCACCAATGCGCCCTGAAGGACGCCCTACAACGGGGGATTTTATTTTCGGAAATCGCCTTAAACTTCATGGCAGTGACGCAGGAGCATGGGAACCAGAAAACAGCCGCCGACAGAATGCCTTGCCGCCGCTGGCTATGGTTTTGCCCAAACTATCATACACGAACCGCTGCCCCTGCTGGTCGTGGCGGATCAGGTATTGCTTGCTTATGTTTTCAGCGTGGATGGCGGTGGTCATTGTCGCTTTTGCAGCCAGTCGTTTATGTCGTCAAGGTTTCTTGCATCCAGCAAAACTTCGCTGAATGCCTCCAGTTGCCCCGCGTCCATTTGACGCAACCGCTCCACCAATGGCTCAGGCAAGGTGGCGAAGCGCCGACCCAACAAGCGCAGGATGATCGTCAACTCGCCTTCTTGCCTCCCTTCTTGCCTCCCTTCTTGCTTCCCTTCTTGCTTCCCTTCCTGCCTTCCTTCTTGCTTCCCTTCCTGCCTTCCTTCTTGCTTCCCTTCCTGCCTTCCTTCTTGCTTCCCTTCCTGCCTTCCTTCTTCGTGCCCTTCTTGAAAGACATCCTGATAAAATCGGGTTTGCTTCAGTTCAATGTCTTGTAATCCGATCATCTGCTTAATCTCCTCTCTTGTCAGTTTAGGAAGCTTGTATACCAAAATCGTTTCGATGATGTCCAGCCACTCATTCCTTGGCATGGGCAAAGTGTCTTGATACGTTAAGGCTTCACGAACTTGCTCCTCCGCCTCTTCGTGTGGGCAAACCATCAGGGTCACCAATCGCATTGAGGGCGATACGGCGGCGATGTCGCGATAGTCCTCCAGAAATATCCGATGGACTTCGGGCAAGTCCAACAGGCTACGGAAGTGTAGCCCGGCATCCTTTTCGGTTGCCCTGTCTGGGTAGATGACTACCGCTTGCCAAGGGTGCGGCGGTTTATATTGCCGCAAGTACAGAAATATCTCGCTGAAGAACCGTGCGTAAAACTTGGCATCGCCTTGTAATTGCGCTTCAACAAATACATAAGGCCGATCCTTGCTTGCTTCTGGCGGGATGAGGATGCCGTCCAACCGAAAGGCGGTCTGCTTGATTTCTTCTGAACGAAACACATAGCCTTCCGCCGAATAGTCCAAACCCGCCAATTCCAAGGGTAAACCGGGTATGCGCTGAAACAAGCGGTAAAACAGGCTGTCGGTTTTCATGGTGGCGTGGTGCCAGGGGTTTTGAGCCAATCATTCATCCCCGGTCGCCTTGCTGGATTTCATTGTGATGTCTTTCAGTGCCCAAAATTCTTCCTTGTTGGACATTGTGGAACGGGAGGCGAAAGGATGCAATAGCCAATTGCAAAATGCCTTGCCGCCGTTGGCTAGGGTTTCGCCCAAATTGTCATACACAAACCGCTGCCCCTGCTGTTCGTGGCGGATCAGGTATTGCTTGCCTAGGTTTTCGGCGCGGATGGCGGTGGTCATGGGCTAGTCGTAATGTCCTCTAAACGATGAAATGTCGATTTCGCGTAACGATTCGTATATCGTGTAAATTAGCCGGTCTTTATGGTTTACTCTTCTCGAATAAACTTCTTTCTCAAAGTAACGCAACCGCTCCGGCTTGCCCGTTCCGCTTCGGGGATTGTTCATGATTTCCCTAACAAGATCGAAGCATTTGATATAGCTGGTCTTGTCATTTTTGCGCAACCAATCCAAATCCTTCTGTGCATTTTCAAGAATGCGTATCTTGTAAATCATAAAATATCTTTTCAACGGATGGAAAATCGGATACCTGTCCCGCATCACGCTGGCAATGCCCTTCTAATAGGGCATTGAAAGAACGCCTGTCACTCATCAATCGCAATGTCTCCCGCATCGACTCAAATTCATCTTGCGGGACCAAAAATACGGTTCCATTTTCCGAAACAATCGCGGCTTCTTCTTGGTCATATACTGCGCGGGCAATAACCTGATCTAAATCAGCGGAAGCCTGTTGTAAAGTGTAAAATTGCATTGTCACATACCTTTTAATATCGGATAAGTAATCAATCCGACCATTTTTAAATGAAAACCTGTACCCACTTCCAACAGGCTTGTCACCCGGCCTTTAATCCTGACTTTTCCGGTGGTGGGCTTAGTGATTCGACTAAGGATTTTTAATAGCGTGGATTTGCCCGCCCCGTTGCGGCCAATGATGCCCACCCGGTCGCCTTGCTGGATTTCATTGTGATGTCTTTCAGTGCCCAAATTTCTTCCTTGTTGGACATTGTGGAACGGGAAGCGAAAGGATGCAATAGCCGATTGCAAAATGCCTAGCCGCCGTTGGCTAGGGTTTCGCCCAAACTGTCATACACGAACCGCTGACCCTGCCGCTCGTGGCGGATCAGGTATTGCTTGCCGAGGTTTTCAGCGGGATGACGGTGGTCATGGCTTATGGTATTTGGGGAAAGTTGACTAATGCGGCCTCAATCCCGCAAAACCTCTTCCGCCGAAGCGGCATTCAGCAGCCTGTCACTCCACAGCAACAGGGTTTCCGCGTCGGCGGTTTGCAGGCTGTGGCGCATTGCCTCATCCACGCTACCAAAACGTCGCTCCATCAACCGCAGCAGCAGCGTCGCCTCGCCTTTTTGCATGCCTTGTTGCATGCCTTTTTGCATGCCCTGTTGCTCCCATTCCTCAGTCCATTCGATAACCCGTTCTGCCAACATGCTCTTCACCTCTTGCAATTCGTTGAGATTCTCGAAATCCACACCCGGCATCCGCCCCGGCAACAGCACCCGCTTCAGCCACACGGTGAAGGCCCGTCGCAACGAGTCTTGCCCGGGTGCCTTCAGCCATTCGACCAAGGCGGCCAGCACCTGTCCCACCTCCTGCGGGGTGCTGCTATTCTCCAGGCGGAACAGTGCCGCCGCCACGTTGCGCAACGGGGCCAGTTCGCTGTCGGCATAGCGGCCCTCGTCCAGCAGCAGGTAGCTCAGTCGCGGGCGGTAGCGGTCCAGCCCGCTAGGCGCGGCGGCGATCAGGTCGGCAACCTCTGTTGCCGCCGTCCAGCGCGGCTTGCCGTTGTACAGCACGACCGGCAGCACCGGCGGTAGTTTGCGTTCCGCCGTCAAGCCCCCGGTGCGGATGATGTCTTGGTAGAGTAGGCCGAGGTAGGCCAGCACCCGCACCGCCATGAACGGGTCAACCTTCGATTGGAACTCGATCAGCAGGTAGACGTAAAGCCATTCAGGCCCAAGCCGCACCCGCCAGACGATGTCGTCCAAACGCTCACGCAGGTCGTCAGTGACGTATCCGTCACCCGCGCGTTCCAAGGTGGCGAAGTCCAAACCTTTCACCCAGTCCTCATGCACAAAGCCGCGCAACAGGTCTGCGACCATCTCGGGGTGGGAAAACAGGAGTTTGTAGCTGTGGTCGTGATCCATTCGGGCAGTATAACGCTCGGCGGGGCGGTTGGGAATGTGCTGGGCGGGTCGTCGGCAATTTTCACGATTCATTGCAGCCAATGACGCCCACCTGGTCGCCTTGCTGGATTTAAAAGTTTATGTCTTGCAGCGCCCAAAATCCATCCTTGCTAGACATTGTGGCTACCAGCTTAAGGCGGGACAGGTTAAGCCGTTCGTGGTGAGCCCTTCGGCTACGCTCAGGAGAGCCTTGTCGAACCATGAACGGCTTACCCACCCGACCACCCCCCTTCGACAAGCTAAGGGCGAACGGGTAAGCCTTGTTCGTGTCCCGCCTTAAGTGGGTAGCCGATATTGTGAAGCGGGAAGCGAAAGGATGCAATTGCCGATTGCAAAATGCCCTGCCGCCGTTGACCAAGCTTTCGCCCAAACTGTCATAGGTGAACCGCTGGCCCTGCTGCTTGTGTCGGATCAGGTATTGCCTGCCCAGGTTTTCAGCGCGGATGACGGTAGTCATTGTCGCTTTTGCAGCCAGTCGTTTATGTCGTCAAGGTTTCTTGCATCCAGCAAAACTTCGCTGAATGCCTCCAATTGCCCCGCGTCCATTTGACGCAACCGCTCCACCAATGGCTCAGGCAAGGTGGCGAAGCGCCGACCCAACAAGCGCAGGATGATCGTCAACTCACCTTCTTGCCTTCCTTCTTGCCTTCCTTCCTCTTGCCCCTCTTGAAAGACATCCTGATAAAATCGTGTTTGTTTTAGTTCAATGTCTTGTAAGCCGATCATCTCTTTAATCTCCTCCTTTGGTAATAATTTCATACTTTTTCCTTGATTGATAAAGTCTCTTCAAAATTGAATTACCGACTAAACCTTTATGACCAGCAACGAAAATCTTCATACCATTTATCTTATAATGACTTGGATTTGAGTATAAACTACTCTTCATAGTGGTTTGTGTAGTAACCGTGTTGTTTGACGAGTTCATCCCGTTGGGCGCCCTTCAAGTCTTCTTGCACCATTTCCTTGACCAGATCATCGAAACTGATTTTTGGCTGCCAGCCGAGCTTTGCCTTGGCTTTGGAGGGGTCACCGAGCAGGGTTTCCACTTCGGTGGGACGGAAATAGCGAGGATCAACGGAGACGATACACTGACCGGATGAATCGTAGCCTTCTTCGTGCAAGCCTTCACCTTCCCAGCGAATATCAATATCCAACTCCTTGGCGGCGATATTGACGAAATCGCGCACACTATGTTGTATCCCAGTGGCAATGACAAAATCTTCCGGTTGTTCCTGTTGCAGCATCAGCCATTGCATTTCAACATAATCTTTTGCATGCCCGCAATCACGTTTCGCATCAAGGTTGCCTAGATAGATGCGCTCCTGCAAACCCAACTTGATGCGAGATAGTGCACGAGTAATCTTTCGCGTCACGAAGGTTTCCCCGCGCGTTGGTGATTCATGATTGAACATGATGCCATTGCACGCATACATAGAGTATGCTTCGCGATAATTTACTGTAATCCAGAAGGCATAAAGTTTGGCGACAGCGTTAGGGAGAGCGAGGATAAAAGGGGGTGGTTTCTTTTTGCGGGGTTTCCTGCACTAGGCCGAAAAGCTCCGATGTGGAAGCCTGATAGAAACGGGTTTTCTTTTCCAACCCAAGGATGCGGATGGCTTCCAGAATCCGCAAGGCACCCAGGGCCTCGGAGTTGGCTGTATATTCAGGCACTTCAAACGAAACAGCCACATGACTTTGGGCGGCAAGATTATAAATTTCATCCGGCTGAGTCTGTTGAATGATGCGGATTAAGCTGGAAGAATCAGTCAGATCGCCATGATGCAAAAAGAAGCGGATGCCTTCTTCATGGGGATCACGATACAAGTGGTCAATCCAATCGGTATTAAATAACGATGCACGACGTTTAATGCCATGAACAACATAGCCTTTCTCAAGCAAGAACTCGGCTAGATAAGCACCGTCTTGACCTGTGATGCCGGTAATTAAAGCAGTTTTTGTCATAATGAGAATTTATGTCAATTTTGTTTTGGGATAAAACTTTCCCGTTCCAACGCTCCATCGCCCTTCATTATACACATCTTTCACCCAGTCCTCATGCACAAATCCGCGTAACAGGTCGGCGACCATCCCGGGGTGGGAAAGCAGGAGTTTGTAGCTGTGGTCGTGATCCTTGGATTCCTCGAATAGTTGCCCTGGTTTACTTGCTGACAGTCGGTTCCACCTCCCATCCACCCCCCAATGCCTTAAACAAGGCTATATGCCCGGTGGCCCAGGCCAATTGGCTTTGCAGCAACTGCTCCTGCACGTCATACCAAACTCGATTGGAATCCAGCACAGCTTGCAATTCAGTTTCCCCTTCCTGATAAATCACCAAGGCGGCCTCATGGGATGACTGGGCCGAAGTATCGGCGGCGAGTAGGGATTGCTTGCGTTGATATTCGCCATTCAATGCCGCCAAACTGTCTTCCACTTCGCGAAAGGCAGTCAATACGGTTTTCTCATACGCCTTAAACGCCTCGGCGGCCTTGGCTTCTTGGGTATCAATATTAGCCAGCAATCGACCGGCTTGGAATATCGGCAAGGACAGGCGCGGGCCAAAGCCATAAAAACCGCTGGACAAACTTGCCAGTTCACCCAAACTTTGGCTTTGCAAGCCCACCGAACCGGTCAGGGTGATTTTCGGAAACATCTCCGCCACCGCCGCGCCCACCAGCGCGTTGGCCGAGGCTATGCCGCGCTCCGCCCGCCGGATGTCCGGCCGTCTGCGCAACAAATCAGCCGGTGCGCCGACGGGAAGGGTTGGGGGTTGGGGCATGTCGGCCTTTAGGTTTGCCAATTCGCTTTCAAGCGCACCGGCTTGCAGCCCCAGCAACAAGGCCAGACCATGGCGGGTGTTCTTGATTTGGGCTGCAATGTTAGGCACGGCAGATTCAACTGCCTCCCGTTCGGTTTTGGCGCGTTTGACATCCAAGGCATTGGCCAAGCCTTCTTGGTATGCATTAGTGGCAAGGCTGTAAATCTTGCGCTGATTTTCCAAACGGCTCTCGGCAATTTGCAGTCGGCGTTGCAAGGCGATCAATTCCAAATAGGTGCGTGCCACTTCGGCCGTCAGCGTTATTTTGATGTCGCGTAGGCTTTCCTCGACAGCGCCGGCGTTAGCTTGCGAGGCTTCCTGCTGACGCTTGATGCCGCCAAAAATATCCAATTCCCAGGAACTGTCAAAACCGGCTTGAAACAGGTTGAATGGCGTTCCTATCGGGCCGAGTGTGGACAACAATCCAGAAGCGGATTCCCCGCCCTCGAAAGCCCCGCTCAATATGCCTTTGAGCGCGTTGGGGCTGAGCCGTTCGCGCTGGTAACCGCCGGAGGCATTGAGCCTAGGCCAAAGCCCTGCCGCCGTTGCCGCGACTTGGCTGCGGGATGCGCCCAAGCGGGCATCTGCCACTTGCAAATCCAGGTTTCCTTGCAATGCCCGTTCGATGAGTGAATTGAGCTTCCCGTCTTTGAATCCACGCCACCAGTGGGCCAAGTCAGCAGTATTGCCCTTGGGAGACTGGGTAGGGGGCGGGGTTTCCACCCAATGGTTCGGTGTTGCAACGATGGGGGGAAGGTAATCCGGGCCCACCCTACAGCCGGGCATGGCGGCGAAAAGGGGAAGAAGGAGGAGGACAGTCGATCCTACAGGCTGATGACCATTAAGCCCGCCCCTGCAAAATTTAGCGATTGATGTAAAAATGGAATCACCCCTCCTTGACATTGAACCAAACCGCATAAAGGGCGGGCAGGAAAATCAGGGTCAATACCGTGGCAATCGATAACCCACCCATGATGGCCACTGCCATCGGCCCCCAGAACTCGCTTCTTGAAAGGGGGATCATGGCCAGGATGGCGGCGGCGGCAGTCAACAGAATGGGGCGCAAGCGGCGGACGGTCGCCTCGGTTATGGCATCCAAAGGGGCGGACCCGGCGGCGAGGTCATGTTCGATTTGATCCACGAGGATGACCGAGTTGCGCATGATCATGCCGGCCAAGGCGATGACCCCCAGTGTGGCAACAAAACCGAACGGGACTTTGAATAAGATCAAGAAAGTGGTGACGCCGATCATTCCCAAAGGTGCTGTCAACAGAACCAGCACGGTTTTCCGCACACTTTGCAACTGGATCATCAGCAGGGTCACCACGGCCACAAGCATCACCGGCATGACGGCATTGATCGAATCTTGCGCTTTCTGGCTGCTTTCCACCGCCCCGCCCAGTTCAATCCGATAACCGTCGGGCAGCTTGGCGCGTATCGGCTCCAGCAGCGGTTCGATTTGCGCCGTGACATCCGGGGCCTGTGCGCTGTCGCGAATATCGCTGCGTACCGTAAACGTCGGAAAGCGGTTGCGTCGCCATATAATCCCGTCTTCGAAGCCGGGCCGGGTGTAAACCAATTGGCTTAACGGCACACTTTTGCCACTCCGGGTTTGGATATTGATTTCTTCCACCAGTGCCGGGTTTTTGCGCTCGTCCGGCTCTGCACGTCCGATCACCTCGATGAGTTTGTTGTTCTCGCGGTATTCGGTGATGACCAAGCCGGAAAGCAAGGTGCGTAATGAGAAGGAAATATCCTGTGAACTCACACCCAATACACGCGCTTTGTCCTGATCCACCTCGTGGAAAAGCGCTTTACTGGGTTCGCCCCAGTCCAGATGGACGTCATGGGTATGCGGGTTTTTACGCACAATGGCGGCGACTTCTTCGGCAATCGGACGAATTTTGTTGATATCGCGCCCGCTAACCCTAAATTGTATGGGGAAGCCGACGGGTGGCCCGTTTTCCAGTCGATTCAAGCGGACACGCAACAAAGTGAATCCATTGTCGAAAGCCTTCCGCAAACGCGCCAGCACCCGTTCGCGGGCGAGGGAATCTTTGGTCAGCACAACAATCTCGGCGAAATTGTCATGGTCGAGCTGCTGGTCCAACGGCAGGTAGAACCTTGGCGAGCCTGCGCCGACATAGCTGACAAAGTGTTCGATATCGGGGTCGTCCTTCAGCAGCGTCTCGGCTTTTTGGGTTTCCCGTTCCGTTGCCAGGATCGAGGAACCTTGGGGAAGCCAAAGGTCGACTAACAGTTCGGGGCGGTTTGAGAAAGGAAAAAACTGCTGTTCGACGAAACGGAACATGACGATGGATAAGACGAACACCAACAGGGTTGTCATGACCACCAACCAGCGGTAGGCCAGGCATTTTTTGACTAACGCCCTAAATTGTGGGTAGTAGCCACGCTGGTAAACTTCGGACTCGGTGTGTTTTTCTTTTGGTTTGATGTCGGGCAGTAGTTTAAAGCCTAGATAAGGCGTGAAAATGACGGCGACAAACCAAGAGGCCAACAAGGCAATCCCAACCACGGCGAACATGCTAAAGCAGTATTCACCTGCGGAGGACTTGGCAAAACCCACCGGCATGAATGCCGCGGCAGTGACCAGTGTGCCTGTCAGCATGGGAAAGGCCGTGGAGGTATAGGCGAAAGTCGCCGCATTGAAGCGATCCATGCCTTGCTCCATTTTCACGATCATCATCTCCACCGAGATGATGGCATCGTCAACGAGCAAACCCAACGCGATGATCAGTGCGCCCAGGGAAATGCGTTGCAAGTCAATGCCGATGACCAGCATGACCAGAAAAGTGATTGCCAACACGAGGGGGATGGAAAGTGCCACCACCAAGCCCGTGCGGAACCCCAGGGAAAGGAAGCTCACCGCCAGCACAATCGCCACCGCTTCGGCCAAGGTCTTCATGAATTCGTTGACCGAATGCCGCACCACCTTGGGTTGGTCGGACACCTGATGAATGCCAATGCCTACGGGTATGTTTGCGCTTAGCCTGGCAATTTCGGCTTTCAGTTCGTTGCCAAGCTCCAAAATATCGCCGCCTTGGATCATTGAAATCGACAAACCGATGGCATCTTCTTGCAGGTAGCGAAATTTTGGCGTGGGCGGGTCGGCATAAGCACGGTAAATCCGTGCAATATCGCCTAAGCGGAACTGCCGCCCATTGGCCTCAATGCCTATTTCACGGACGGCCTCCACCGATTTCAGGTCGCCACTCACTCGCATATGGATTTTGTCGCTGGCCGTTTCGATGCTGCCGGCGGAGTCCATATTATTTTGTTGCTGTAGCGTCCGCACAATGATCAATGGATCAATCCCCAGATTCGCCAATTTGCGATGGGAGATTTCGATATAAATTTTCTCCTGCTGAACACCAATGAGATCGACTTTGGCGACACTGGGAATACGCAGCAACTCTTGGCGCACATCGTCCACAATGTCTTTTAATTCGGCTTGGGAAAACCCGTCGCCGGTGAAGGCGATAATCGTGCCGTAGGTATCGCCGAATTCGTCGTTGAAATAAGGGCCGGTGACGCCGTCGGGAAGGTCTCCGGTAATATCGCCGAGTTTCTTGCGCACCTGATACCAGGCATTCGGCACGTCTTTGTTGGGGGTGTAGTCTTTAAGATTTACAAAGATGAAGCTTTTCCCGGGTTTTGAATAACTCTGCACAAAATCCAGCCAAGGGGTTTCCTGGAGTTTCTTTTCCAACCGGTCAGTGACTTGCAGTTCCATCTCGCGCGCCGTCGCCCCCGGCCATTCGGCACTGACAATCATGGTTTTGATGGTAAAGTCAGGGTCTTCCGCACGCCCTAAAGTCAGATAGGCAATGAATCCGCCAATCATGAAAACCGTAACCAGATAGGCGACAAAAGATTGATGGCGCAAGGCCCAAGCGGAAAGATTCAAGCCACTCATGGCTTGGTTTCCTCAAGCAAACGCACCTTCTCCCCTGGCAATAATTTGTGGACTCCCGCCACCACCACTTGGTCGCCCGTTTTAACCCCATCAAGGATTCGGGCGTTTTCATCTTCGTAACCGCCTAGCGTGACCGGTTGCGGACGAACCGTTTGCGTGGAGGGATCAAACAGCCAAACCACGGGGTGTTGCCCGCTTTGGGTAATCGCAGTCAGTGGCAGCCTGGCGACGGGCCGTGGCTCTGGCCGACGGACATGGACCGTCGCGGTCATGCCCATGCGGACATCATCATCGGGGTTGAGGATGGAAACTTTGACCGTGAAGGTGCGGATCGTGGCATCCACGCCGGGGGATATTTCCCGTACCCTTCCGGTATAATGCATGCCGGGCTTGGCCCAAAGGCTGACCTTGATTTCGCTTGCAGATTGCAATTCTTTCAAGTGATTTTCAGGCAAATTGACCACCACCTCCTTTTCTTCGGTCCTAGCCAGCCGGAAGATGGCCTGCCCTTGTTCAACGACCTGCCCGGCATCCGCCTCGACGGCGGCTATCACACCGGCAGTTTCCGCCCGCAATTCTGCATAAGCGGATTTTCGGGCGCTTAAAGCCAATGCCGATTGGGCTTGCGCTGCGCGGGCTTCGGCGGTGCGCACGGCATCTTGGCGTCGTTCGACGCTGGCCTGGCTGGTCAACTCCTTTTCCAACAAATTGTTGGCATGGAGCAAGTCCTTGCGGGCTTGGCTAAGTTCCGCCTGGGCGGCGTTCAATTGCGCGGCGGCACCGGCTTCGTTGAATAGGTAGTCGGGCGGGTCTAGGGTGGCAAGCAATTGGCCGGGCTTCACCACTGAACCCACATCCACCAAACGCTTGGCGATCTTGCCTGGCACCTGAAAGGAAAGCGTGGGTTCGTGGCGCACCCTGACTTCCCCCGAATAGTTGGCAGTGGCCATGGTGTTGGCAAAGTTGACCGTGGCCACCCGCACAGGGCGGGTTGGTTCATCAACCGGTTCAGGTTCCGAGCAAGCGTTGAGGAAAAGGCCAAAGGAGCAGCAGACAAGCAATTTAGGCAACCCTAAAAACGGCTTGGCCATGGGATAAGTCCTTATCTTTTAAAACCATCAATCATAGAACATTAAGGGATTTTTTTCACGCAACGGCGTAAAGCAATCGGCTAGAATGGCGGATTAATTGACAGGGTTGATTTTCATTCCACTGATGAGGGGTATATTCATGCATAAAGATTCTTGGCTATGCTATTGCGCCTTGGCCTTGGCTCTCACGGCTTATGGCGGCAGCGTTGGGGGCATCGAGCCGGCCGCCACTTATGGCACTAGCGCTTTGCCATTCATCCCCAACGCCTTCAATATCCCCGGCATGACCACTTGTTGGCATCCCGTCGTACCGGGGTGCAGCCCGTCGGGAACGTATTTGATATACAGGGTTTTATCTTCTCCCAGAATTCGTTCCCAATTGGGATAATGGTCAATCAGGCCCAGTTTGTATTTTTTGGCAACATCCCGGTACATCTGGTAATAGCCTAAGAATTGGGGTCGGTTTTCGAGGTCTTTGCCAATCGGCGGATTCATAACCATCAGAAATATTTCCACTTGACGATTGGCCTTGTGAATGCGGGAGACCATGTTTTCGATATTGGCGCTGGCTTGTTGAAGGGTGACATGGCTCTCCAAATACGCATCATTAATGGCGAACTCGATAAAGACGGTATCTGGCTTCTTGTCAATGACGCGGGATTCAAGATTGTCCACGCCCCAAGTTGACCACCTGCCGGCTTTTCCGCTGTTGATTACATTGACCAAGCCAGGGTATTGGGTTTCCAGTGCCGTCTTCAATTGGCTTACCCAAACCCCGCCTTCCGTCAGGCTGGTGCCATAGGCGACAATCGTTTGAGGCATGCCGTGGTTGAGATTGTCGACGAGGCGGCTTTGCCCTGCTGCAATTGCATTGAATGTCAGGAGCAGGAGAATCATCGCACAGGCTTTAGTCTTGGAATTCATCTTAGCTGATTCCTGAGAAAGAGCATCCCATGAAGAATCTGATCCGTAGAAAAAAAATAGAGTCCACGAAAGACACGAAAAGCACGAACAAAAGCAAGATTCGTTCGTGCCCCGCCTTAAGTTGGTAGCCAGCTATTGTCACGCCTTTATCCGTTCCTCGGCTTGCTCCCGGATGGCCTTGGCCATCATGCTCGATCCAACGCTCAGGCTCTGGAAGTCCTCGCCACCCAGCACGGTCAATTCGCAAGGCGTCAGGCAACGCACGGTCGCGGTCCGCTTGCTATCTTGCAATAAGGCGATTTCCCCAAAATAATCGCCTTCCCCCAATTCTCCCACTTTCCTCTCATTCTTCAATACTTCCAAACGGCCCGATTGCACGATATAGGCTGTATCGCCCTGCTCGCCTTGGCGTATGACTTCATCGCCCGGCTCAAAATGGACGCGTTGCAA
Source organism: uncultured Methylococcaceae bacterium (assembly GCA_903857165.1). Lineage (GTDB taxonomy): Bacteria > Pseudomonadota > Gammaproteobacteria > Methylococcales > Methylococcaceae > Methylumidiphilus. The sequence continues at coordinate 13,083 of CAIODU010000206.1, forward strand.
CCGCTCCGTGGCATCGGGCGTTAGCACGGCGATGTCGGCGCGGAATGGGATATCCAAAATCCAGTCGATCAAAATTCGCAGGTTGCGCTCCAGTCCGGGCAAGGCGGCTAGATTGGTGACGCGGGATAGCAACCAAGCCGGTGTCCCGCCGAAAGACAAGGGTCCGATGCGGCAGAGCGAACGACGGCCCATGTTGTAGATTTTCAGCCAGCGATCCTTGGATTTATGGGGATGGGTCGGGAAACCTTGGGAAGCAGCCCAGGCGTTTTGCCCCGCCGTTTTGCCAAGGTCAACGAAGTCGGCCGTGGTGAGGAATTTCCGCTCATGTTGCTGCTTTTGCGTTGCCGTCACCCAGATGTGCGGTCGGTCTTTGAACCTGAGATCGTCCTCCATGTCCAGCGGCCAATGGTAGGTATGACCGTCAATTTGCATGCTGGGCAGCATGAAAGAGGCGTTGACCACCAAGCCCACGTTTTGCCGTTCGCCGTTGCCCAATACGATCGCATCGCGGGTTATCGCGGTGATTTCCTTGTCCCGACACAGCGTGACCCCTGCTTTTTCCAATGCGCGGTCGCGATGCGATTGAATGGATTCCTCGAAGTCGCTGAATGGGGCTTTGCTGTCTTCGTATAAACGGACCTGCCAAGCGTGTTCCTTAAGGATGGGATAGGATGTTTCCACGGTATTCAGCATTTCGCAAATTTCCACCGCCGTGGCACAGGAACGCTGTCCGGAGCCGATGACGGCGAAGCTCAACAGTCGTTTTCTCTCGGCGGGGTCGTCGGTCGCTTCGGCCTCTTCCACCAAATCCATGATGCGTTTGCGAATGTGCAGCGCATCACCCACCGAGTTGATTGGACTTGAGTGAGCCATCATTCCTGGCTTACCCGTCAAGTTCGGTATGGGGAACAATGCCAGGATCAACTCGTCGTAGGGAAGTTCGGCCAAACGGCCCTTTTGCAACAGGCTAACCGTTTTGCTGCCGGTATCCACCTGGGTGACTTCGCCCAATTTGACCCTAGTGTTGGGGAGGACCCGCCTTATCGGGTTGACCACGTTGCCGGGTTGCATCGTACCGCCTATCACTTCCGGCAACAGTGGGTAAAACAACATATTGGGATGAGTATGGACGAGGGTTAATTTCACCCGCGTATAGTGTCCGATCAATCTTTCGATTTTCATTGCGGCATGGATGGCTGCCACCGTTCCGCCAATGATGACAATGTTGGCCGATTTGTCTTTTGCTTCAGGCATGTGAAAATGTCCCGCACCGTTGAATAAAAAGGAAAGCATGACACCGTAGTACAGCGCATGCGCCATCCAACTCTCAGGCAGCAGTGCTGCGAAGAATAGAAAGGCAAACAAAAAGAACATCGACAAGGGCCGCAACATAACCCCGACGGTGATCAACACGCCGCAGGTGATTTCGACCAAGGCCATGAACAGGGTGAATTCCCCCGGTGCCGAAGACAAAATGGGCACATCAAACAGGGTGAGGATGCCGAGTGTCAAGTTGGGCTGGAAAATCTTGAAGACGACCGCAAGGTAAAAAATATTCAGTCCGGTCAGCACACGCATGATGGCTTGCGCCCTTTGCCTAGGCTGGGCGGCAAGCTGGGTTTGCATGGGCAACAGGCTCGGATCAACCGGCATCTGCACAAAATAACTGCCCGGGCCTTGCAGTAGCAGGTAAATGGCAACGCCCACCAGCGCGCCCGCATAGGCGAACAAGTCTTGTTGGAACAGCGCCAAACCGGGCAAAGCCAGCAGCATCAGGGCAACCGCCAAAATGCGGACGTAAATCCCGAAAAGAAACCCTAGGCCAAGCACAAACTCCACCCAGCGCAAGCCTGTCCAACTCCCACCGTATTGATTCAATTCCAGATCCGGGGCGAACAGGGTAGGGGAAGAAAACGGTTCAACGCCGTAACGGGGTTCGAAGCCAAGGGCCGACGAAATCAGCACCCATGCCAGGCAGAATCTTAGGATAGGCGCAACGGCATCCCCATAGGAACCCAAACGTGCCTGCAAATCGGGGAACAAGTCCCGGGCGGAGGTGAATCCCAACCGAATCCAAACCACCGCAAACAAGAAAAAACCCGCGATTAGGCTGATGTTCAAGACTGAAGGCGATGTATACACCGCAGGCTTCAGTTTTGCGTTCCATTCCTCGGCTTGATCCGGGGTTAATATCCAGCGTTCGTGGGCGAAGCTCGCATCGGCCCACAGCAAACCGATGGCAATCATTACGAAAAGAAAGACCCCTGCCCGCCAGCGGACGGTCTCGTTTAGGAATGGTTTTTGAGCAAGCCAGGTTGGCATTTTTCTTCACCCATGGTTTTTATTTTTACATGTGACTCTAAATGAAGCCAAGCGTTCACTTGGGATTGGGATGCCAGGGCTTGGAATACCCCCGCCCTTGTAAATTTACATTCATATTTTACTGATGTTACGCGGCAAGGGTTGCTGCCTATTGTAGGGTGGCCTTCAGGCCGCCAAATGTTGTCCGAGCTACCTACGCTTATCGAAGCGGCCTGAAGGCCGCCCTACAAAGGGCCCCACGCGTAACATCAGTTACACAGTCATTTTATCATGCTTTGCACCATTCCAAGGGGGGTATGCCATGCAGGCGGCCATTCTCAATTTGGCCTGAAGCCACATCATTTTTTTGGCCGTTGGGCTTAAGTCGGCGCAGACGGACGGTACCCCCCTAGAGCCGCGACGGGATTTCTGGCAGACTGTAGGCGGCCATCCCTAATTATCCATGCTTGAAAATAACTTAATCCCCATCCCGTCAACCTCACCCCACCGCCTCTGCCTGGCTCCGATGCTGGAATGGACGGATCGGCATTTCCGCTATTTTTTGCGGCAGGTCTCGAAACGGATTTTCCTCTATACGGAGATGGTCACCACCGGGGCGGTGCTGCATGGCGACCGAGCCCGGCTGTTGCAATACGATGCATCGGAACATCCCGTGGCTTTGCAATTAGGGGGCAGCGATCCTGCGGCCTTGGCCGAATGCGCCCGCATCGCGGAGGATTTCGGCTATGATGAAGTCAATCTGAATATAGGCTGCCCTAGCGACCGGGTGCAGAGCGGACGCTTCGGGGCTTGCCTGATGGCGGAACCGGACCTAGTCGCCGAATGTGTGGCGGCGATGCGCGGGGCGGTTGCCATTCCGGTGACGGTGAAAACCCGCATCGGTATCGACGAGCGGGATTCCTACGCTGAACTGGCCCATTTCGTCCGCACAGTAAGCCATGGGGGTTGCCACACCTTCATCATCCATGCCCGCAAAGCCTGGCTGAAAGGGCTTTCCCCAAAAGAAAACCGGGACATCCCGCCGCTGCGCTACGATGTGGTGCGGCAACTGAAATTGGATTATCCCCAGCTTGAAATCGTGCTGAATGGCGGCATTCCGAATCTTCAGGAAAGCTTGGTGCATCTGCAAACCTTCGACGGGGTGATGTTGGGCCGGTCCGCCTACCACAACCCCTATCTATTGGCGGAGGCGGATCGGTTGCTGTTCAACGACCCCCATCCGATCCCGTCCCGGCATGATATTCTGGATGCCTTTCTGCCCTATGTGGAGCGGGAGTTGGCGCGGGGGGTGCGCTTGCAGTCCATCTGCCGCCATATCCTGGGGTTGTACCATGGTGCCACGGGGGGTCGCCTGTGGCGGCGTCATCTGAGCGAGAACGCGGTCAAGCCCGGTGCCGGCGTGGATGTTCTAAGGGCGGCTTGGGAGCTTACACGCTGATGTTACGCACCGAATCGTGAATGTTTGTCGCCGTACCCACGTCGGCAAAGGGTTGCCGACCTACGACATCGGGGGAACCCCATACCCAAGCCGGTGCTTGGGGTTCCCAAACCGTCTGCGTCCCCACGCCGGGGCGTTGGAACGATGAATAAGCCAGTAGGGCGGCAACCCTTTGCCGCCAACGGTTTCTGTGTCCGTGCATAAGTCAGTTTCTTAAGATTAAGCCCCGTAGGAGCGGGCCATGCCCGCGATTGATGCGAGCCAGCCTCATAATCTTGGACGATCCATCGCGGGCATGGCCCGCTCCTACGGTATAATAAAAAGCTCAATTTCTCTGGAAAACACGATGGAAGAGCATTTTTCTCAACTCATTCAAGCAATCGGCGAGGATATTACGCGGGAAGGGCTGGTCGATACCCCCAAACGCGCGGCGGCGGCTTTCCGCTTCCTCAATAACGGTTATCACAAAAGCCTTGATAACGTCCTGAACAATGCGATTTTCGAATCGGACACCGAAGACATGGTCATCGTCAAGGAGATCGAATTGTATTCGCTGTGCGAACATCATTTGCTGCCTTTCACCGGCAAATGCCATGTGGCCTATCTGCCTAGGGGCAAAGTGCTGGGACTGTCCAAAGTCGCACGTATCGTCGATATGTACGCCCGCCGTTTGCAAATACAAGAGCGGCTGACCAAGCAAATCGCCGATGCGATACAGGAAGCAGTCAATCCACGGGGCGTCGCGGTGGTCATCGAGGCCAAGCATTTGTGCATGATGATGCGCGGTGTGGAAAAGCAAAATTCGGTCATGACGACTTCTTGTATGCTCGGCCAGTTCCGTGAGAATATCAGCACCCGCTCAGAATTCCTCAACCTGATCAATCGTTAACCAAACTGGATTGGCCCAATGAACCAAGCTTTCCCGAAGACCGCCGTGCTACTGGTCAACCTTGGCACACCTGAACAACCCACCGCAGCCTCGGTGCGGCGCTATTTGGGGGAGTTCTTGATGGACCCCCGCGTCGTTGAAATTCCCAAGCCCATTTGGTGGCTGATTTTGCATGGCATCGTGTTGCGGGTGCGTCCGGCCAAATCGGCCAAGGCTTACCAAAGCATCTGGACGGAACGCGGTTCGCCGTTGAAGGTGAACACGGAAGATTTGGCGGCAGCGCTACGCGAAGAATTGCAGCAGCGCGGGGTAGGCGATGTGGCGGTGGAAATCGCCATGCGCTACGGCAACCCTTCCATCCAAGACCAAGTGACCCGGCTTAAGGAATCAGGCATACAGAAGTTCATTGTCTTGCCGCTTTATCCCCAATATGCCGCCGCCACCACGGCATCAATATTTGACAAAGTCGCCGAGACATTCAGTCGCTGGCGGCATGTGCCGGAACTTAAATTCATCAGCGACTATCACCTGGACGAAGGCTATGTCGCTGCCGTTGCATCGAGCATCGAACAATTCTGGCAGGCCAACGGCAAGCCGGATTTGCTGCTGTTCTCTTTGCATGGCCTGCCGGCGGTCAGCCGCAAGCAGGGCGACCCTTATTACGACCAGTGCGTCGCAACAACCCAGGCCATCGCCGCCAAATTGGGCCTTGATGACAAGGCTTGGAAGCTGGTGTTCCAATCCCGTTTCGGTGCGCAAGAATGGCTCAAGCCGTATTGCGTTGAAGTGCTGAAGGAACTGCCGGGGCAAGGTGTCAAATCGGTGGATGTGGTTTGTCCCGGTTTCGCCGTCGATTGCCTGGAGACTTTGGAGGAAATAGCCATCGCCAATAAAGAAATATTCATCGAAACCGGGGGTGAAAGCTACCGTTATATTCCTGCGCTGAACGCCAGTGCCGACCATGCGAAGGCGTTGGCTGGTTTGGTTTTGTCTTGAAATCCTTTTTAAACTCCCAAAGTCAACAGTGAGAATATAATATGAAACACTCGATTACTAGATGGGCATGGTTGCTTGGGGTTATCATGTCGCTGTCATGTGCGGCATCGTTGGCAGAAACCCGAATTTTAATCCTAGATTTTGAGTTGAATGACATTGCTGGAATTACACCAACACCACAAGAGGAATTGGAACGTACCGCCTCTCTAGGGCCATTGCTGCGGGATGCCATTGCAAAAAATGCAGGGTATAAAGTATTGCCCACTAATAAAGATGAGCAGGCGAAGGCAAATGCGGGCTTCGGTTATCTTCTAGATCACTCCGATGAAGCCGCGAAACTTGGCAAGCAGTCAGGTGCTGACTTTGTGGTAGTCGGACAGATTCACAAGCCTAGCTTTTTATTCGCTTATTTGAGAGTTCACTTGGTCGATGCCAATAGCGGAAAGCTAGTCGGAAATCATTATGTTGAAATCAAGGGTAGCACTAAAAAAGTGACTGAAAAAGGAGTGGCGAATTTGGCCAATTATATTGATGAAACTTTAAGGAATCGCGAAAAACTCCGCACTTCGACAGGCTTTCAGTAGCGTAGGGTGGATTGCCATGAGGGTACGGATAACATCCCTGGGAGGGATGTTATCCGTGGCAGTTTTTTTTTGATTTCAGTAATCGAATAATTTTTAAATGCAGAAAAAAAGGATCAGAACTCCCGCCAAATCCAAGCAAAAGCCAATCAAGCCCAGTTTTTCCAGAAAACTGAAAAAGTGGGTTTTTTTACTGGCCATTGCGATAATTGTTGTCTTGATCCCCTATGTGTATTACTTGGATTATACCGTCCGCGCACAATTCGAGGGCAAGCGCTGGGCATTGCCGGCCAGGGTTTATGCCGCCCCGGTGGAATTGTATGCCGGCCTTGCCATGGATGATGCCAGGCTGTCGAAAATCCTCAGCGAATTAAAATACCGGCCCGACCCCGACCTGTCCACCCAAGGCAGCTATGTCAGGCTGGGCAGTGAAATCACCCTCAATACCCGCCAATTCAAATTTTGGGACAAATCCGAACCGGCCCGTCATGTGCGCATTGTTTTTTCGGGTGGCAGCATTGAAACCATCGAAGATGTGGATGAAAGCAAAGAACTCTCCCTGTTGCGTTTGGAGCCGATCCAAATTGGCAGTTTCTACCCGGCACTCAAGGAAGACCGGATTCTCATCAAGCTGGATCAAGCCCCCAAACCCTTGGTGAATGCGCTGCTGGCGGTGGAAGATAGGGATTTTTACGACCATTTCGGCATTTCGCCCAAGGGTATCTTGCGGGCGGCTTGGGCCAATATCCGCGCGGGCGGATTGGTGCAAGGCGGCAGCACCTTGACCCAGCAATTGGTGAAGAATTTTTATCTCAACTCCGAGCGCACGTTGGTGCGCAAGCTTAACGAAGTCATCATGGCGTTGATTTTGGAGGCGCGTTACTCCAAGGACGCGATTCTCGAAGCCTACATGAACGAAATTTACCTAGGCCAGGACGGGGCGCGGGCGGTTCATGGCTTTGGCTTGGCCAGCCAGTTTTATTTCAGCCGCTCGCCGGACGAATTGGAACTGCAACATAGCGCCTTGTTAGTGGCCTTGGTGCGGGGTCCGTCATTCTATGACCCCATCAAAACACCAGACAAGGCAAAAAAGCGCCGCGACATGGTGCTGGATGAAATGGCGGATTTGGGTTACATCACCAAGGCACAGGCAGACCAGGCCAAGGTCAAGCCGTTGGACATAGTCAAGGACCCCCACCAAGCCATTAGCCGTTATCCCGCCTTTCTCGATTTGGTCAGGCGACAGTTGCAACAGGAATACCGCAATGAGGATTTGACTTCCGAAGGCTTGGGCATATTCACCACCTTGGACGTGGAAGCCCAGGACAATCTTGAGGCGGCCATAGAGTCGACTTTGAAGAAGCTGGACAAGCAAACCAAGACTGAGGTTCCGTTGGAAACGGCGGCCATCTTCACCCGCAGGACCACTGGCGAAATCATCGCGTTTGCCGGTGCCCGCGACCCCACCGCAGCCGGTTTCAACCGCGCTTTGGATTCGGTGCGGCAGATTGGCTCGCTGTATAAGCCAGTCGTCTACCTGACCGCCTTGGCCAATTCGCAAAAATACACCGTCATCACCCCGGTGCAAGACACTGCCTACCGCTTCGCCAGTCCCGGCAGCGAGCCCTGGGTGCCGAAGAATTACGACAACCGGGAGCATGGCACGGTGCCTTTGCACAAGGCTTTGGCCAACTCGTATAACTTGGCGACCGTGCGGGTGGGCATGGGCGTGGGTGTCGCCCATACCGTGAAGACTTTGCACAACCTCGGCGTGGATCGATCCATGCCGGTGTTCCCGTCCACGTTGCTGGGGGTGGGGGAACTCAGCCCGATGGATGTGACGCAGATGTACCAAACCCTCGCCAACGATGGTTTTGTCACCCCGCCCCACGCCATCCGGTCGGTGGTGGCGCTGGACGGCAAACCGCTGCAACGCTATGGCTTGAATGTGAAGCAAGCGATGGATCCGTCTGCCGTCTATCTGGTCAACACCATTTTGCAAGAAGTGGCGAGGGAAGGCACCGCCAAGCCGGTCTATTCCTTCCTGCCGAAAGAGTTCAACGTCGCCGGCAAGACCGGCACCACCAACGACATGCGCGACAGTTGGTTTTCCGGGTTCACCGGCGATTATCTGGGCATCGTCTGGGTCGGGCGGGATGACAACCAACCGGCCAAGCTGACCGGTGCGCAAGGCGCGTTGCAGGTGTGGGGCGCGGCCATGCGCAAGATCAGCCGTGAGCCTTTAACCTTGGACCCGCCCGAGGATGTCTCCTTGGTTTGGATAGACCGCAGCAATGGGCTCCGCGCCAGTGAAGCCTGCCCAACGGCAAAGCAATATCCGTTTATCAAAGGTTCGGCCCCCGGTGGATTTTCCGCCTGTACGCAAACCGGGGAAAGCCCCGCCGACAGCCCGCCTGAAAGTGGGGAAAAGCCAGGCGACAAGCAAGGCGAAAAAGGGGGGTCTTGGTTGAAGGAGTTGTTTTAAGGGACTAAACTTTTGAACAATAATTTTTAATCAAGGCATCAAAATGACCGACGAAGAATTGAAAGGACTGGTCGCAAGCTTGGCCGTCTCTCAACAGGAAACCGCCCGGCAAATGCAAGAAACGGATAAGCAATTAAAAGAACTGGGCAAGCAAATTGGCGGCTTGGGGGAAAAATTCGGCAGTTTCACCGAAGGTTTGGCCTTGCCGTCGATGACCAAAATTTTAACCGGGCGTTTCGGCATGGAGGTGGTCAGCCCTAGCGTCCGCGTGAACAAGAAAGGCGAACACATGGAAATCGACGTATTGGCCTATGCCAACAGCGAAGTGAATGAAGCCTATGTGGTGGAAGTGAAGAGTCATGCGCGAGAGGAATCCATCGACCAAATGCGGTCTATTCTGGAACGCTTCCGTCGATTTTTCCCTGAACACAAAGACAAAACCGTTTATGGCATTTTAGCGGCGGTCGATTTGTCCGAAGAATTAAGATCGCGAATTTTAAAAGCCGGTTTTTATGTGGCACGCATTCACGACGAAGTGTTTGAATTGGACGTCCCGGCAAATTTCAGGCCGAAGGCTTATTAACAGGTGGGTTGGTAGGGCGGGCTAGGTGTGCATGGGCAGAATCTTGCCGTTTATGAGCCCGCTTGACCACTGCCATTAAGTTAAGGATTTTTCCGTTCGCCCTGAGCTTGTCGAAGGGTGAACGGAAAAATCCAACTCATTGGAAGCTGTATGAAGAAAAAAATCTATCTGTCCTCCACTTTCATTGACCTTGAAGAACACCGTGCGGCGGTGAAAACCGCACTGGAACGCGCCCAGTTTGACATCGAATGCATGGAGAAATACCCGGCCTTTGATGAACGCCCCAAGGATAAATGCCTACTTGATGTAGCCGAATGCGATTACTATGTGTTGGCATTGGCATTGCGCTATGGATTTCAGCCAAAAGAAGAAAATCCCAAAAAGCTATCCATCACCCAAATGGAATACTTGGAGGCGATCCGATTAAAAAAGCCTTGCCTTGCCTTCCTGTTTTATGAAAAACATCCGTGGCCGGCACTTTATATCGACTCAAACGCCTTGACGACCCGTTCCAAAATCGGCAAGTTTCGCCAGCTTGTTGGGGATAAGCAGGGTATCCGCAAATTCACCACACCCGACAGCCTAGCCAAAGCGGTACTCGAAGCACTCAGCAAAGAAGAGCTACAAGGCAAACCCAAAGCTGCCTTGGCGAATACTCAAGTTCGCCAAGCTTATCTGGATTGGTTGCAAAAATCCTGCGAAAGCGTCGAACTGCTCGGGCTGGACTTGAGGGAAAGCCAGAATGTCCGTTTGGGGCAGGTTTATGTCCCCGCCGTCACCACTCCGAAAGCCGAAAAATCCGAAAAAGCCAAGCCGGAAGCTTTGCGTGAGGAACGCCACGCACTGCTGCTGCACCGATTGGGCGAAGAGTCTTTGTATTTACCCGGTGCGCCGGGTGCGGGCAAGACCACGTTTTGCCGCTGGCTGGCCTTGGTGGTGGCGACTGGCGCGGTGCCTGACCATGCAATAGGCGTAGCCGGGGAATTCGAGGAAAAACTACCGGGCGAACTGCGCGGGCGGTTTCCGCTGCTATGCCGATTGCGCGAATGGGCCGGTCACGAAGACTGCTTGCGCGGCAACGGCCACTGGACCCGCGCCGAATTGGAGCAAAGCCTGGCCGCCTGGATAACCAAAGCTCAACCGGGTGGTTTGACTTGGGCCGCTTTCCATGAAGAACTGCAAGCGGGCCGCGCTTTGTTGATTCTGGATGGCGTGGACGAAGTGGCGGAGTCCTCGCCCCAGGGCCATCTACCCCGCCGTAATTTGGTGACTGGCTTGGCCGACGCACTGCCCGAGTGGCTCAAACTCGGCAACCGGGTGTTGCTGACCAGCCGGCCCTATGGCCTATGCAATGACGACCGCCGCAAAATCAATTTATGCATGGCGGAACTGCTGGAACTGCCCGAAGCCCTGCAAGACACGTTCGTCCGCCGCTGGTACGCCGCCGCCGACCCGCCCAACGCCGAAGAGAAATCCGGCGGCTTGCTGGTCCATCTGCAAGAACGCGAAGACCTTGCCGAACTGCGCCGCAACCCGATGCTGCTCACTGCGCTGTGTGTGATGTACGACCAAGGCAAGCGGTTGCCGCAGGATTTCTATAGGCTTTACGATGCCGTCGTCGGCCAGGTGTTGTATAAACGCTATCTGACCGAAAACGAGCGCGACCGCGCCCGCTACCGGCTGGAAGCGGTGGCCTTGGGGATGCATCTAGGCCGTCATTCCGGCATGGACCGCCGGAATCCAGATTTCAGGGATGCCACCGATACTAGCCATCCACGGAGTCCGAGTTCCGTAGCGGCTAACAGGAACGACGGAAGTTGCCTTGATTCTTCGGCATTGCGCGACACGCCCGCCGCCGAAGTGGACATGGATGAAATCCACTGCCATCTCGTTGCGTATAAGCGCGACGATGCCGCCACCGAAGGCGGGGCAATGGATGCTGCACAGGCACGGGAAGACCTGTTGTCCAACTCCGGCCTGTTGCTGCCCCGCTCGGACGGGCGGGCTGCCTTCTATCATCTGAGCTTCCAAGAATTCCTCGCCGCCGTCCGCCTGAAGCGGATCGGCATGTCCGTTGCCGAGGTGTTGGTTGACCACGCCACTATACCGGCTTGGCGGCGAACTTTGACCTTTCTTTTCTGCACCATTGCCGACAAGGACTCGCCGAAAGCTGCCTTGGATGCGCTGGGCCATTTATTACCGAAACTGGAGCCGGGACTGTTGGAACAAGACCCGAACCCTGCCTTATTGCTCGCCGATTGTTTGGAAGTGGCGCATGGACGGGGTTGGAACTTGGAGCGTTTCGCCAAACCACTAAGGCAAGCCTGTGACCATGCCTTGTTGCATCTAAACCCGCCGGAGCGGGCGCATCTGTGGCGGGCATTGGGTCGTCTCGGTTTGGATGACCGGCCAGGGGTGGGTGTCGTTTACCCCGCAGGGGCGGATTCATTCGCCGAAAATCAAGGCCGGAATCAGCCTGGCAAATCCCCCCAACCCCCCTTTGCAAAAGGGGGGCAGGGGGGATTTCTTGCGGGCGTTTCGGGCGAACCGGCAGGCCGAATGCCACTTCCCGACATCGACTGGGTGGAAATACCGGAAGGGCCGTTTCTGTATGGCGAGAAAAAAACCAAAATAACCCTGCCTGCCTTCAAAATCGCCCGTTATCCCATCACCAACAGCCAATTCCAATGTTTCATCGACGATGGCGGCTATGAAGATGATCGCTGGTGGGCAGGTTTGGCGGGACCCAATAAGAACCCTCTCCCACTGGGAGAGGGCAGGGTGAGGGCAAAAAGAGGCCGCTGGAACGGTCCCAACCAGCCCCGCGAAACCGTATCTTGGTATGAGGGTGTGGCCTACACCCGCTGGTTGACGGCCAAGCTGCGCAAGCTGGGCTTGCTGCCGGAAGGAATGACGGTGCTTCTGCCGACTGAAGCGGAATGGGAAAAGGCGGCGAGAGGCACGGGTGGCCGGGAATACCCGTGGGGGGGGCGGATACTCGTCCGTCCAAGCCAACATCAACGAGACTTGGGGCAATTCGGGGACGTTGAATCTCGGGCAAACCACCGCCGTCGGGATTTATCCGCAGGGGGTCTCGCCGTATGGTGTGCTTGATATGGCCGGCAATGTTTGGGAATGGTGCTTGAACGAATACGAGCAGCCGGAACGCAAGGGGACGGAAGGTGAACCCGGTCGGGTCGTGCGGGGCGGTTCTTGGCTCGTCAGTCAAGGCGTCGCCCGCTGTGCCGTCCGCTACAGGACCCAACCTGACTTTCGCTACTACTATTACGGTTTCCGTGTGGTGGTGTTGTGTTCCGCCCCTGTTCTTTAGCTCTGATCTCTGTCGCTCTGCACTCTGTGTCTCTGAGGGTTCTGCACTCAGAGGGGGTGTGGGGGAGACTTCCCCCACCGCCGCGTAGCGGCTCGCGATTTTTTTTTTGCGTAAGGCCGGCAAGCCTTTGCCGACTTAAGGTGATTCCTGAGAAAGCGACGTAGGGCGGCAACCCTTTGCCGCCGTTCCTTATCGACTCCGCTCCAGGAACGGGCCGTCCGGTGAGCGAAGTCGAACCGTCGGCATGGGGATGCCGACCTACGACTGAATAACGCTTTAGCCAAACTCTTTGGCGGCAATCAGCAACTCTTCAATAAAATGTTGCCCGAACAAAGGAATATAACTATTTTTTAGATACGCGATTTTGGTATATGAGCTGGGTATCAAGTCGCCTAAATCACGCATCACTAAATCTGAATCAAGTAAAGGATCGTAGGCCATGCCTGCAATGATTCCCACGCCTAAGCCTAAACGCACATAGGTTTTTATTACATCGGTATCGGCAGCGGCTAGGACAATATCCAGCGTTAAGTCTGTCGGTTCAAAAGTACGCTCAATGGTTGAGCGCCCTGTAAAACCAAAGCTGTAGGTCAGTATGGGAAACGTTGCCAAACGTTGCAGCGTAATAGTGCCTGTACATAATGGATGCCCCTCGGGGACTACGATGGCGTGATGCCATTCGTAGCATTTCTCTATGACTAAATCATTTTCCTCATCGACTTTTTCCGTACAGATCGCAATGTCGGCTTTTCCTGTATTGAGTTGAGTAATAAGCTGTTCAGGTGAAGCCTGTACCATGTAGATGCTGACGTTAGGATATTTAGCCCTAAACCGCTGGATTGGTCGGGGTAAAAAATATTTGGCTTGGGTGTGCGTAGTGGCAATATGTAGCGTACCTTTATCGCTATCCATATAATCGCTGGCAATAACTTGAATATTGTTTTTTGCTTGGTTGATGATGGCAACTTCCTGCATGATGCGTTCTCCTATCACGGTCATGCCTACCAGCCTTTTTCCTTGGCGTTCAAATAGGGGCGAGCCGATTTCTGCTTCAAACATCTGTAGCTGCCGACTGGCTGCCGATTGCACAATGTGCATTTTTTCGGCGGCTTTGGATAAATTTAAATTAGTTTCTTGCAGTACCCGCAATAATTCGATTTGACTTAAGTTCACGAAGGCAAAGCTCCTTTTTTATAATTAATGAAACCAATGCACCTGCCGTATGCGTACATCCACTTTATCACCTTTGCGTAATTCGAGTTGTTTAAATGATTCGTTCGACATTTCGGCATAAACCAGCGTGTTTGTCTCATTATGCGGCAGATTATTCGATAATACGATACGAATCAATGCACCTAGATGTTGCCAGTCTTCTATTATTGCAGACGCGCCGCTTTCATTCACCGCTTTGGTAATTTCAATATCATGCGGACGCACATGGGCTATTTGAGTTTCCATGGCGGGTCTTAAACCGGTACTTTCCAGCCAGAGTCTGCTGGGAGAGTCGACATGAAAAACATTGGTTTGTCCAATGAATTTAGATACAAAGGCATTCGCGGGATGATCATAAATGTCACTGGGTGAACCTTGTTGCTCAATAATCCCTTTGTTTAATACCACAACTTGACTGGCGACTTCCATTGCCTCTTCTTGGTCGTGAGTCACAAAAATACTGGTGACATGTAATTGTGAATGCAGATTGCGTAACCAGATTCTTAAATCTTTACGGACACTGGCATCCAAGGCCCCAAAGGGCTCATCCAGCAATAACACCGAGGGTTCCACCGCCAACGCCCGTGCCAAGGCGATACGTTGGCGTTGTCCACCCGACAATTGATCGGGGTGACGATTATGTAGCCAATCCAACTGCACTAAGTTTAGCAAGTCGTGAACTTTTTGCTTGATAATGGTTTCGCTAGGGCGATCACGTTTATGTTTTACGCGCAGACCAAAAGCCACATTATCAAAGACCGTCATGTGGCGAAACAAGGCGTAATGTTGAAAGACAAAACCAATGCCACGACGACTGACGTGTTGATCAGTCTCATCCACGCCATTTAATATGACCCGCCCCTCATCGGCATATTCCAGACCGGCAATAATGCGCAATAAAGTCGTTTTCCCGCATCCTGAAGGACCGAGTAAAGCCACCAGTTCCCCGGCTGGTATTTCGAGATTAATGTTATTGAGCGCGGAAAATGTGCCATAATTTTTGCTGATATTGTTTAGTAAAATACTCATGGTTTGCATCCGAGGTTGATATAAAGGTGAAAAATGCAAGCTTGCCTGGCTTACGCACGGTCATGCGCCTGTTGCCATTCCAGAAAACTTTTTAAAATCAAGGTGACAATTGCCAAGCCTGCTAAAATCGAGGCACTGGCAAAAGCAGCGACACTATTGTATTCGTTATAACTGACTTCGACATGCAAGGGCAGGGTGTTGGTTAAACCACGTATGTGTCCAGATACCACTGATACTGCGCCAAATTCACCCATGGCACGGGCATTACATAATAATATCCCGTATAACAAGGCCCATTTAATATTAGGTAAAGTGATGAAAAGGAAAGTTTTCCAGCCGCTGGCACCTAAAGATAATGCAGCTTCCTCTTCTTCATTGCCCATTTCCTGCATTAAGGGAATTAATTCACGCGCAACAAAAGGAAAAGTAATAAACAAAGTGACGATGACAATGCCAGGGACTGCGAAAATAATTTTAATATCGTGGGCATAAAGCCAGTCACCGAACCACCCTTGTTTTCCAAATAATAATACAAAGATTAAACCTGATATAACCGGGGACACTGAAAACGGTAAATCAATTAGCGTTGTCAACAAGCTTTTTCCGATGAATTCAAAACGGGTGATCGCCCACGCGGCAGCAATCCCGAATACCGTGTTTAACGGCACGGTTATTAATGCTGTCAATAGTGTTAACTTTATTGCTGACAGAGTGTCATGATCTGTCAATTCTGACCAATAAGCGGACCAGCCTTTGGCAAAGGCTGCTGTTATTATTAAGAGTAAAGGCAGGCACAAAAATAGCGCTATGAAAGCAAGGGCGATGGCTGTCAAGCTCCAGCGCACCCAAGCGGCATCCTGTGTTATCTGCGTTTGTAGGCGAATAGTTGATGATAAAGTAGCCATAAAATACATCTCAAGTGGGGTGATCAGGCTTTGCCTGACAATTGGTTGTAAAAATTAAAGTTGCCCAGAACGTTTGCGTATCCACATCTGTAATAAATTAATAAACAACAGAAGCGCGAAAGAAATGACCAGCATGGTTAACGCAATGGCGGTTGCCCCTGCGTATTCGTATTGTTCTAACTTCGTCACGATTAACAGCGGCACGATTTCAGAAATGTATGGAATATTCCCTGCAATAAAAATCACTGAGCCGTACTCGCCAACGCCTCTGGCAAATGCTAAAGCAAAACCTGTCAACAGTGCTGGAAATATATTGGGAAAAATTATTTTAGTAAACACTTGCAGTCGAGTTGCACCTAAACTGGATGCTGCCTCTTCCATACGTGAATCAAATTCCTGCAATACCGGTTCCACGGTGCGTACCACAAAAGGAATGCTGATAAAAATAAGTGCGACTACTATACCTGATGGAGTATAAGCAATGCGCAAATTAAAACTATCGATAAGGAACTTACCTAAAATGCCGCTAGGCTGAAAAATAGTCGCCAACACAATACCCGCAACCGCAGTCGGTAAAGCAAATGGCAAATCAATCAGCGCATCCATTAGTTTCTTACCTGTAAATGAATACCGCGTAAATACCCATGCGATAATAAAACCAAAGAAACTGGCAATTGCAGCGGCAACTAAAGCCGTGACAAAACTGACTCGAAAGGCGGCCAGCACCCGGTTATGAGTAATGATATTGACATAATCTTGCCAACCGAGTTGCAGGCTTTTAAAAATTAGCGTACTCAAGGGAATGAGCACTACCAGCCCTAGATAGAACAGCGTAAAGCCAAGTGCTGGACGAAACCCTGGCATAATGCGACTTTGACTCATGGTTTTTTGTTCCTGTTAATGTTTTTCATGACAACGCGGTGCGCCATTACCCACGGTGAATACCTATTGGTGTATGGAGGGACTGCCCTTGTGTCTGTCCTGTTTGGGCAACCACAAGGGATTGCCCCCGCGAAATTCTAAATGAGCGAAATTGCTCGTAATAATCGCCCTTGACATAGGCTGGACGCAAACTCCCGGCCAATTGCGCATCATTTTCATCCTTGATTCCCTCCACTAAAAGCTCGGTATCCAAACGGTAAATAACCGACAATAGGGAGGTTTTTCGTTCGCAAAACTCGTCACTACGGCGCAGTTGGGAAAAAAACCTGCCGTCCAGGCGAACAAAGTCCGGCGTGATGCGCTGCAGGAATTCGATGCAATAACGTTCAAAAAAGGGTTCGCTGGCTTGTTCGTCGAATTTTATCGCCGTGCTGTAACCCCGCCTTCGATAATTCCTCAACCCCTCTTGGAGCAGAGTGAATTGGCGGTCATACAGCGGGCTAATCGCCACCGAAATCACCACACGCCGGGGTGACAGGCCGCAGCGGAAGATCACCTCCTCAAAATAGGCACCGTGGTCGCGCTTGACTCCCAGCAGATGGCGCGGATGCACATGCAAAAAAAGATTGCCATTCTCATGCGCGATGGGCAGGTAATTCAGCATGTGCAGGATCCTGCACAGCCGGTCCAAGTTGACAATGTCTGCGGCTTCCGCCAAATGGAAAATCTTGGCTGCAATCGTTTGGCTGGTTTCCGGCGGAAAGGCCCGCAGCGTGGCATCATGGCCCATGATGACGGAAGGGGTTTTGGCCCTGCGTATGGGGTGGAATTCGGTGGCTAGACGCAATCCCCCCGCACGGCTTTCCACTTGCCCCTCCCGGACAAACAAAGGCGGTTCGGAAAGGCCCTGTTCCTCGCTGATGCGCTGATTAAAATACTCGGTTAAATCGCGTAATGGCATGGCTTTAAAATCCCAATAAAATCTGCGTCTACCGCTCTATCCAGTGGGTTTGGCCAAGGCCACCTCGGTGGCCTTGACCACGGCAATTGCCTCAGCACCAATCCGCAGATCTAAATTCATCAAAGAACTAGTCGTTATCACCGAGGTGATGACACCGGCGGGCGTGTCCAATTCAATTTCGGAGACGGCATCGCCCAGATGGATATATTTGACGATGCCCTTGATCTGGTTCCTGGCATTGATGGCTGAAATGGACACAGTTCCTTCCTTACTGTGAATAAATCTGGTCAAACGCCCCGCCGTCGGCAAAATGGGTGGCGTGCGCCTTGTTCCACCCACCGAATACCTCGTCGATGGTAAACAGATTCAAAGCCTTGAACTGTTTGCCGTATTTCGCCAGGATTTCGGGGTCGCGCGGGCGATAGAAATTTTTCGCGGCAATGTCCTGTCCTTCCTTGCTGTAAAGGTATTCCAGATATTCCTCGGCGGCTTTTTCGGTTCCATGTTTGCTTGCCACCTTGTCGACCACGGCAACCGATGGCTCTGCCAAGATGCTCACCGACGGCACCACCACTTGGTATTTGTCCGCCCCATATTCCTTTAAGGACAGATATGCCTCGTTCTCCCATGCAATGAGCACATCGCCAATTTCCCGTTCGACGAAGGAAACCGTGGCCCCCCTCGCCCCGGTGTCGAGAACGGCAACATTCTTGTAGAGTTTCTTGAGGAAATCTTTTGCGGCATCGTCGGTGCCATATTTCTTCAAGGCATAGCCATAAGCCGCGAGGTAATTCCAGCGGGCACCACCCGAGGTTTTCGGGTTGGGCGTGACCACGGAGACACCGGGCTTGACTAAATCATCCCAGTCCTTGATGCCTTTGGGATTGCCCGCCCGCACTAGGAAAACTGCCGTCGAGGTGTAGGGGGCGCTATTATTGGGCAAGCGGGATTGCCAGTCTTCAGGAATCAGCTTGGCTTTTTGATAAAGCTGGTCCACATCGTAAGCCAGAGCCAAGGTCACCACGTCCGCATCCAATCCGTCAATGACACTGCGGGCCTGTTTGCCGCTGCCGCCGTGGGATTGCTGGATTTCAACGGTCTGCCCAGTTGTTTCCTTCCAATGCTTGGCGAAGGCGGCGTTGTACTCCTGATACAACTCCCGGGTCGGGTCATAAGAGACGTTGAGCAGCTTCACATCGGCAGCTTGGGCTGTCGCCGTGCTGATCAATGCGATGGTTAGCAAGAGCTTCAAAAAGTGTGTGTAAAATGTATTCACAGGTTATACCTCTCTGTTGAATGGTGGATTCCAGGCTAAACCCTCAAGCCTAGCCTTCATTAAATTAAAAAGAAACTTGGAAGCGTGTAGAGAACACTTTTTCCATTTGACGGCTCAGGACATTCGTTGCGGTTCCCGAACCACCATGGAAGTAGGTTTGTTCGTAATCGCTGCGGACTAGGACGTTGCGATTCAGATACCAGTTTATGCCCAAAGCCCAACCTGTCGCTTGCGTAATCGATTTGCTGGGATCTAGGAATACAAACCGGTTAGCAGCCGTATTGTTAATCCCTTGGTTCTCATAAACAGAGTTATCGATATCCAATTCTGTGTAACGGGCAGTGAATTGGAGCGCCCCCCAGTTGCCATTGAAAGGATCAAAGGGTTGGCGCGGCTTCACACCTTGGAAGGTGACGTCCTCGCCAGTCAGCACATAAGATGCCCATACCTGCCACGCTTGGTTGTTCTCGGTAATATGACGAGTCTGAGGATTAGTACCTGCTTTGGTGGCCTGCAATCTCTGTGAAGATAAGGCATATTCACCCATCAACCCGAACGGGCCGTAATACCAGTAGAGTTGTGGATAGACGCGATAATGCGTACCATCTGCCGACAGGAAGGCCGCATTGGCTCCTGGCAGTGAATAATTGACAATCGTGTTCTGACCGTTGGCGCTGACCAAATTGTTGAGCACGGTTGTCGATTGGTTGAGAGACGAGTAACTGCCGGCCACGCCAATTCCAAGACCTTCGAGTGGCTTTATCCCCGATTTTTGGAAAGGATGGGCGAATATTCGTCCAATAAAGTCTTTGCCGTCTTGGTTTGCGGTGTCGTTCATGTTAGAGGCGGTGCCATTGTCACCGCTGCCGTTAAACACACCTAACTGATAATTGAAGAAATTTCTGGAATCTATGGGGTTTACGCCACCATACACGACTTTCTCGCCTGGTCTGGCAAATGACCCGTGTAGCATGATGCCCACGTCGCGGTTACTGGCCAATTGTGTAGGATAGCCACGTTCCAAGAAGGTGCCGTCCGAGTCACCTTGCAAACGCTCTAAGCTGAGTGGGGTTTTTTGCTTGCCTATGCTGAGGCTTGCATACGGCAGATAACGCGCATCCAAATAGGCATACTGCAACAATGTGGAACCTTTCCCCCAATCTGGTAATACATTGAAGTCAAAGTATTTGAACAGCGTACCCTGTACACCGATACGGGCCTGCTTGAGTTGAAAAGTGTCGGCTAGGTTGATGCCGTTAGGCAGTCCGCCCGGCAGGGTGCTTGGATAGGAACTTGAACCTGCGGTCGGTGTGATCGTAGTGGCTGCGTTATCGTCCATGAAAAATTTAGCATCTGCTTGGAGAGCAGCGTGCAAACGCACGGTATGATCACCTTCAGGCGAAGTCAATCTCAAGCCTTCCGGGCCCATGTCCTCTTTCGAGACTTTCTTGGCGTTATCCGCTGCCACCTCATGGTCCAATTCTAGCTTGCGCTCCAATATTTTAACTTTCTGATCCAATTGCTTGATGGCAGGCTGATCCGTCTCGGCCACTTGGGCCGCCGTCGTTTTGGCGGCAAGTTTTTTCCCCGGTTCTTTGCCTTCGTCAAGGGCCAGCCGCTGCTCCAACACCTCCAAGCGCCGCACCAGCGCTTCGATCTGCGCATCCTTGGACGATTTCTTTGCCGCCTCCGCAACTTGGGAATGGCCGCCTAGCAGCCCGCCGACCGTTGCGGCAATTAACAGTAATTTATGCTTTTTCATGATGTGACACCGTATTTCTAGCTGCAATTGAATGGAGCCGTAAAAATTCAAAGGCTTTCGTTTTCAGGTTAAATTGTAAATAAACGTTGCACATTAATAAAACGATTGTATTAGATTTATATATCTAAAATTTAGATATACAGACGATGATCGATTTTGTTGACGGCAAGGTGAGGGTTGTTTTGGCACTGCCCGGCCCTGACTAGGGCGGGCTCCGCTTCGCTGAAGTCGCGGCCTACGATCCTACGATCCTTTTCGCAAACCCAGGCCCGCTTCGTTAATCCATTTTGATAATTTAGCAACCGTGAGGAAATAATCTAACGGTGAAATTTTGGCTTTACAGTTGTTATAAAGCCATCTATTATGCGGGTTCGGATTGGCCCGCAGTACCACGCCGGACAAGGTGATGGAGGTGCTGAAAGGGTTCGGCGGCAAGATTCTCCAGACTTCGCTGTCCCGAGAGGGCGAGGACAAGCTGCAAGCCGCGCTGGATGCACAACCGGAACCGGCCCAAGCCGTAGTGGAGAGTAGGGTTTTTCAAGGAGGGGGTGCATCAAAAGCGCACCCATCCTGTTCAGGTTTGCCATGCGGTGACGTGGCGACAGTCACTCGTGGATACTTATCTCATTAGGTTTTGCTTATGATTCGGCCTTGGCCGGTTTTGCTGGCCGTCATCATCCTAACCGGTTGTCAACCGCCGCAGCGCTTGATGCCCGCGCCCATCGTGTTCACCACGGGGGAACACAGCCCCTTCACAGTCAACCAAACGCTCGAAAAGACCAACCAACTACAGATTTTCTATGCGACCAACCGATACCCGCTAGGTCCGCGCGGTTCAGGCATCTATACGATCCTGCCCAGCACTACCTTGCATCTTGGCCTCGCGTCGGTTCGAATCGGCCCCGAGGGGAAACCTTGGGAATCCCTTTACGCGTTGTCAACGAATCCGTACGAGGGCGACCGGCCGGTGTTGAGCTTGGAGTCGTTAAAGGAAATTGCCCAGATGGAAAGCAAGGAAGGAACCGAATGGGCATCGCAAGAAGCGCAGGGCTTTTTCAACCTCATCAACGAGGCGCTTGCGCAGAGCCTTGACAAGGATCTGACGATTTATGTCCACGGCGTGAACACCAGCGTCGAGGCGGCTGCTGCCCAAGCGGCCCAATATCGTCATTTCACCGGACGCAATTCCGTGGTTCTGGTTTTCATGTGGCCTTCGACGGCCAATCTCCTCCGCTATCTGACCGATGTCGCGAACACCCGCCTTTCCGTACCACTGTTCGCGCGGCTAATCGAATCGCTCGCCCGGCACACGGCGGCCGAACACATCAACGTGCTGGCTTACAGTGCCGGAGCCCAGATTGTGACCCCCGGACTCGCCAGTCTTGGCGTGGGAAGCAAGGGTGATGGCGGCAAAAGCTTGCGGCTAGGAGAAATCTATTTCGCCGCCCCTGACGTCGCCTTCAAGACCTTCGTCGATCAGTTGCCAAGCTTCATCGGCATGGCGCGTCGAATCACGGTGGCGGTGAACCTTAACGATTCGATGCTCTGGCTTTCGAGATTAGTCAATGGGGTTTCGCGCCTCGGCAGGCCCAATCCGTCCGAACTCTCCGAGGAGGCGACGAACTGGCTGATTGACGCTTCCACACACTTGGACTACGACACGATATGGGTCCAGCCAGACGTGCTTCCCGGACTCTTGCGCCGTTCGCATTCGTTTTGGTATGACCACCCGTGGGTCAGCAGCGACGTGCTGATCAAGTTCCTCTTCCACGTCCCGCCCTCCGCCCGCGGACTGGACCGGAACCTGCGAGAGGGCGGATTTCAGTACTGGACATTCCCGCCAGACTACGATGCCCGCGTGGTCGAAGTCATGCGCCAGCTTCGTGCGGACAGGTTGGGTTCGCCGCCTGCGGCAGCCGTCGGCGGTGGCTCCCCGCCTCAACCTTAGGCGAACAAGATTTCCGCTTGGACAAGCCGGGTAGAAGGGTGGGCAAACGGCTCCATCGTTTGCCCACGCGGAACTGTGCCGCAATCGGTGGGCAACAAAAAAGCCTGTCCTGAGCTTGTCGAAGGGACGTTGCCCACCGGCTCATCAACGACACCCGGCAGCGCGTCGGCCCTCTGGCGAGCCGCAGCTAACCGCATAACAAAACGGGAGTGCTACCTTGAGCCAAAATATAAAAAAATATCTTAGAAAGCTTGCCTTTTGACGGATACATTTATCAGTAAAATAAGGAAAAAAATGCCCACTGACCACCGGAGGCTTCCCAAGCTTCCACCATTACTAGAGCGTAAGATTTACAAAACCGGTCAAACACGCGGTGCTGATGATGATGAAATATATCAAAATCGTGTTGCGAGTACCAGTACAGTACTTATACCATATACTGTATGGGATCGATTTGTATTATTATCAGAAAATAATATTAATTTCGAAAAAGGCTTTATAGTGTTAGTTTCACCAACAGAGTATTTTTCTAATAATAGAATTAGTGAAGAACTAAATGATAGAGGTTTATTTTTAGGTAAAAATACTTTGGTTTTTTATGAAACGCGGGAACAGTGGAATGCTAATAATCCTGATACACTCAGATGGAATCCCGCACAAAGCCGCGTTTATCCATTTGGAGGGCAGTACGTTGCGCGTATCTCGGCGACGACATCCATTGCTAATGGAGGAAAGATAATTCGTGGATTTAACACAACCTCCAACAAAGGAGCAGGTATTAGAGTATATGAATACGCTAGTTCTGATACTATAAGAAAATGTCGATTTCAGCTTGAAGCAATTATATGGCTATGTTCAGATTCTGAAGTTGTCGCAAGAAATAATGGCATGATAAATTCTGACATTGTGATGCGAAAAAATTCAATTTTTGACATTTGCGAAAGCATGGGATTGCTTGATATGGAAAAGTTTGTTTATGTTCGTATTCTCAATAAGAGCGGAAAAACGATTTGCCCTTTTTGTCTCGATGAGCTATCAGCGCAAGGCTTCTTTAATAGAATGGAGCAAGCAGAAGGACGAGACGTTCTCGATCTTACTGTTACTCAGTTAAACTTGTTTCATATCCAAGAATTGAGGATGGGTATTTTTAATCATGCACCGTATAACCTTGGATGGGGACATCATCATTGCAACACTGTTGTCAAAGATTCTGGTATAAGAGAAACTTTACTTTGGATAGCCTCAGTTTTAAAGAGAAATATTGATGCAGGATATGACTTAAATATAGGTTAATCTACTAGACTAAATATCGAAATTTGGCTGTTGTTTACTGTATTTTTTGGGTTTATTGATAATTCTCTTGTAAATTCATTTATTTCTCTTTTTTGTGGTGCGCCTTGCAATTCAAGGCGAGTAGCGATTACTTCAACCCATTTTTGATCTATTTCTAAAGATATAGTACGCCTACCTAATTTTAGTGCGGCGAGAGCCGTGTTTCCAGAACCAGCAAAACAATCAAGGATTATATCACCTTGAAAGCTTGTTGCTTCTATTGCATGTTCAAGCATTTCAATAGGTTTTTCTGCTGGATGTTTTCCTTTGTATGGACGAACAGACGGGAATGTCCAAACATCAGTAAATTCTTTTTTTGAGTCCATCATAAAGGGTCTAACTGCATCCTCATAAGGTGGCATTGATTCTATTTTTCCCGTAGCCAAAAATGCGTCACAAATTTTTTTATATTGTTCACGGCTAGGAACATTTCGACCAGCTTCCCAGTTACAGGCTGCACCACCATGATTTATCTTACCGTATGCGCCTATAATCTCACATAGGCCATGGGTACTCATACCAATTATTAGTCTAGTATTTTTTAGAAAATCACCAAAAGGTGAGCGATTTAAATTACCATCACAAGCAGGTTCAGAAAATATAATACGTTCAGTATGTGGATACCATTGCCTGAGCGATTCCTTTTTCATTTTTTGCTTCCAACCATCAAAGCCAGGTTCATTAGGTTTTGTCCAAACAATTTGTGATAATACATTAAAATCTTTTAAAAACATAACTTCGAGACGTGCTGCCATCTCGGATGCACAAAAACAAAACAATGAACCATTTTTTTTTAAAACACGTTTCCATTCAATGGCATATTTTGTCATCCATTCTAAATAATGCTGATCTTCCTTAAAAGCTGTGTCACCATAAATATTATTTTTTTTTGTTGCGTGGTAAGGTGGATCAGTAAGTATTACGGATACACTATGGTTAGGCATTTTACGAAGTAAATCAAGAGAGTCACCTTCTGCAAGGATTGCATTTTTTGCCGTGGCTCGTATCGACGATCCGAAAGCCGCCTGAATTTTTGCAAAGTCTTGATCTCTAGTGGTCATCAGGTTTTTCATTTTATTGAATATGTTTGATTTGTTTCAGTAAATCATCGAGTTCTTGGCGGTTATATAACCTATATCCATTAACAGGATGTCTATACGGTTTCAGCTTTCCCTCTTTATCCCAATTACGAAGAGTTGACTTTGATACACCGAGAGTCATAGCGGCATCGCCTACTGTCAGGTAGCCAGCTAAATTTAAGGTTTTGGTCTCATTTATCATAACTATACCAAACATTGTTAAACATTGTCAACACATATCAATCAATTTCTAACATTCTACCACGCTGAACACATGCCCACACTAAGCCTGCAATCCCGCCCGGACAATTGACAAATTTTCATCGCGCTCCTAAGCTGATGTCGCAAAGGGCGTGAATGCCCGTTGAATTCAATGTTTTTTTATTTTACGAATACTCCAAATCCGGTTGTCCTTACGCTTTGCTTTGGTTTGCGGGGCATCGCACGGGAACTTTCAACAAGGGCTTTTCTCATGGAACTGCAAGACGGCATCCTCCACATACAATCATTTCTCGCCGTCACCATTGGCATCATCGTGTTGTTTGTCGGCAAGCGGATCAACGGGTAGCCGGGTAGAAGGGTGGGCAAACGGCTCCATCGGTTGCCCACGCGGAACCGGCGCAATCGGTGGGCAACAAAAAGCCTGTCCTGAGCGAAGTAAGCCCCGCGCGCGTGGCATGGCGTTGCCAAGAAACGGCTATTACTGGTGCTGTTTGATGACTTTTCGACAATTTACAAGTCATTGTTTTAATTGCCATAAAATAGCTGTTTCTTGAGAGCTTGTCGAAGGGACGTTGCCCACCCTTGTATGATTATTTTTTAAGCACGTTTAGCCGGAAACCGCTAAGCTTTAACCGTTCATTGGGAGGCCGCCCCACCCTGAGGACTGGGTTATCCAGAGCCTGTTGGTAGATTGGCCCCCGCCCTATTCACCC
>CAIODU010000207.1 GCA_903857165.1 uncultured Methylococcaceae bacterium
GATGCAGGAATCCAGTGCCATGGACGGTAACTCGCCGTTATGTAAGTGTTTGATTCAAGATACACATCAACCCGCAGATTCACCTCCCTGTGACTGGATTCCGGCAGTCCATGCCGGAATGACGGGCTTCAACCACTTGTGCATAACGACGAGAGCCGGAGCTTGGGAACCAGCAAACCAGCGCTACGCATTCCCCGACGTTAGCGACCCAGCGCGTAACATCAGATATAATAGGCTTAATCTAAACACGGAGACTTCGCAGACATGTTGCAACGGCTACTCAAACCCGCCGCCTTGGCCGTTGTGTTGAGCTTGTCGGCTCACATGGCGTGGGCCGAACGCAAGGCCTTAGTGATTGGCAATGCCAATTACACGCAAAAGCGCCTGACCAACGCCGCCCACGATGCCGAGGACATGACCGCCGCGCTTAAAGGTTTGGGCTTCACTGTCAGCCGCGTCAATGATGCCGACAAGCGCCTATTCCTCTATCAACTCGAAGCCTTCCGCAACAGCCTCAGCCGGGACGACGACGCGGTGATTTACTACGCCGGCCACGGTGCGCAATTTGCCGGCCACAACTATCTTGTGCCGCTGAATGCCGCCATCAACCGCGATGAAGATTTGGAAACCGAGGCGGTGGACCTCCAGCGATTCCTCAACGCCCTAGGCCCGGTGCAGAACGGCTTGAAACTGGCCATTCTCGATGCCTGCCGCAACAATCCCTACCCTGGCAGTGGCCGTTCCGGCACCCGCGGTTTGGCACGGGTTGATAACGTGCCCAACCAGACCCTGCTGTGGTTTGCCGCCAGCCCCGGCGAGGAGGCTGATAACGGCCCCCGGCGCAACGGCTTGTTCACCGAGCAACTGCTGAAATACTTGGACCAACCGGGCTTGAAGGCGGAAGACGTGTTCAAACAGGTTTCCCGCGCCGTCATCGCCGCGACGCAAAACAACCCCAAGCCGCAACACCCTTACCCGGAAGGGCAGACCTTGGTGGATTTCTATTTTGCCGCCGCGCCGGTGGACGCAACGCCGGAACCCGCGCCGGTGGTCATGCCTAAACCGATGCCTGTCACACCGCCAGTGCAACCTGAACCCCCAGCGATACCTACGCCAAAACCCCAAGCCACGCCATTTGGCATCAGAATGGTCAAGCTCCCCGGCGGCACGTTCCAAATGGGCTGCGGGCCGAATGACGAAGCGTGTAATGATAACGAAAAGCCGCGCCATTCTGTGACCGTCCCGGCCTTTGCCATCGGCAAGACCGAAATCACCCAAGGCCAGTGGAAGGCGGTGATGGGTTCCGCCCCGCCAGAATTGGAATTCAAGAACTGCGGCGAGCGCTGCCCGGTGGAACGGGTGTCATGGAACGATGTGCAGGAATTCATCAAGACCTTGAACCGAAAGACTGGCGGACATTACCGCTTACCGAGCGAGGCGGAATGGGAATACGCCTGTAGGGCCGGTCAGGACACGCTCTATTGCGGAGGCGATGATGTGGACGTGGTGGCGTGGTATGACGGCAATTCCGGCAATAAAAAGAAACCGGTCGGCGGCAATGACGCGGACGCGATACCGTGGTTAGACGGCAATTCCGGCTATTCCGGCAAGACTACTCACCCGGTTGGCGGCAAGGCAGCGAACAAGTTCGGCCTCTACGACATGAGCGGCAATGTCTGGGAATGGGTGCAGGATTGTTGGCATGACAGCTATCAGGGTGCGCCCGGCGATGGCAGTGCGTGGGACGGTAGCACGGAATGTGCTTTTAAACGGGCGTTGCGCGGCGGTTCTTGGGGCGAAGAACCGGCCATCTTGCGCTCGGCATTCCGCAATCTGCACTACCAGGTCGGCACTGACGTCAACATTGGCTTCCGTCTTGCCCAGGACTAATTCCCTTTACCCTTTTTCCCTTTTGTTCTTGAAAGATACCGGCGAAGTCGGCGCGATTTTTTTTTGGGGTAGCCGTAGCCCGGATGAAGCCCCTTTGCGGCGTAATCCGGGATGGACGTGTCCAGCAAACCCGCATTCCGCTTCGCTGCATACGGGCCAAAGCACGATGGGGTTTGTAACCCCATCGCTTACGTTTTGTGCGATGCTGAGTTCTGTTTTTACGCATGGAGCGTCAAAGCTTGCTTTGACAGCCTGTCGCAGACAGGCAGGGGCAAGCCCTGCCAATCAAAGCAAGCTTTGATGCTCCCGCTTTTGTGCTTTGCACCACGCCGTTTGTCCTGCTATCCTCCTGTCATGGAAACCTATGCTTGGAATCATGAAAAAAACGAACTCCTCAAGGAGGAGAGAGGCATTTCATTTGAAGAGATAGTATTTAATATCCAGATGGGTAACGAGGTGGATATCTATGACCATCCTAATCAAGAGCGTTATCCAGGCCAGAAAATCTCTGTTGTTATCGTCGAAGGATACGCATACCTTGTACCTTACATAGAAAGTGAAGAGGAAATCTTTCTAAAGACTATCATTCCAAGTCGCAAAGCAACTAAACAGTATTCGTGAGGCATCAATGATCCAGCTTGATTCGGAAGAGACAGAAATCCTTGAAACCTATGAACAAGGTAAGCTCAACAGGGTAAAAAACGCCTCGCAGGAAATCGAGAGGCACAAAGCCGTGGCCGATGCTACGTTTAATAAAGATGTTCGCGTCAATGTTCCCCTGTCTTCCAGGGATTTCCGTATTTTGCAAGTGCGGGCTTTGCAGGAAGGAATTCCATGCCTGACATTGGCATCTAGCATTTTACATAAGTTCGTCGATGGACAATTAGTGGATAAATCAGCTAACAAATAGCAACGCAGAAACGCGGTTTTCTTGTCAAATATCCGCCCCCTCACGCTGTTCTCAGCAATGAAATAGACAGTGTGGGCGCGATGAAAATAGTTGCCATAGCCAGTGAAAACCCTTTCCCCAAAGACATGGAATTGCTCGATGGCAAAGGGAAGCTGACCGAACAGGCAGCGCTGCTATCGCCTACCGTGGTGCGATTGGGTTATCTGGTTAAGGGCAAATAGTCAGCCAACATCAAACCCGCTTCCCTGTGCGCCCGGATTTATCCCGAATATAGTTAGCGTTGCCTAGTTATGCGGGTCTGTTGGTTTTAGTGACTGATGTTACGCACGAATGTGAAAGCTGCAAGAGACAACGACTTATCGCCAAACATGACGGAGCGTCAAAGCTCGCTTTGACATCAAGGCGAAGCCTTGACGGATACGTTGCCAAAGCAAGCTTTGGCGCTCCAACCCGAATCCGGGCCAAAGCAAGCTTTGGCGATCCAACCCGAATCCGGGCCAAAGCAAGCTTTGGCGCTCCCTGCGTAACATCAGTTAGTCAATGGAGAAAAAAGTGATGCGGTACATGAATAATTGTAAGGAGTCCAACGGTGGTTAAAGCGCGGATGGGGAGGGGTGGCGTGGAGTTGCTGCTGACGCTGCTGGCAGTGGCCTGGCTGGCTTGGCTTGGCTTGGGCGTGGGCTGGGTGGCGCGGAGTGGTTGACTGCCTCGGACGGGCGCTACCAGCGTGACGGCGAACTCAGGCTAGAGGCTTTGGATGAGGCTAACAGGACGGATTGGCTGAAACAATTTTGCGGGCAGTTTGACGGCTGGTTGCCGCCAGCCGATGCGGGTGTCTGCGCCGAATATCGAAAGACCGATCTCATCGCCAAGTTGTTGGGCAAAATTCAGACTGTGGGGCATTCGGCCTGGCCCGTCAATGCCGACACGCGGGCGCGTCTTGGCGAGTTTGTGTTGCAAATGCAAGCCGGCCATGACGCTTGGGCGAAGAGTTTCTTCCTTCCCCTGGAATCAGTCGAACACGAACACGGCGAATGGTTGAAAAAGGCACAAGAAGGCTTCATCGAAGAAGACAGCCAGGCCGAGTTGACGCGGTTGGAGGCTAAAACCCAGGTTTACCGCGACACCTTTAAGCTTAATGTGCGCCACGAAGCCGCTTACTCCCGGCCTGTCGAATGCGCTTGGGTTTACCTGTCGCGCCGCGCCGCCTTGCCGGTCGATGATGCCCGGCCTGTGCTGGCTGTGGCGGGCTTGGCGGCAGTGCTGGACGGCAATAAAAAACGGCTGCCGGATGGGGCGTTTGCCGATGCGGCCGTGACCAGAAACCCACCCGTCACCCCAACCCTCAAAGCTGTTGAATTAAGCCAAATACCCTCTCCCCCGGCCCCTCTCCCGCAAGCGGGAGAGGGGAGCAAAAAGCATCTCTCCTTAGCGGCAGGAAGGGCTAATTCAACAGCATTGAACCCAGCCACTCTCCCAACTGGAGATGAGCTTGGTTGGGATGCTACGGAGAAGGGGGATCGCTGCCAGGATTCCGTCGAACCCAAAGGCCAGACCTCGCCCTTGGAAGCCGCCCAAGCTGCCGCGTCCATTTTGCGTTTGGCACACGCCAGCGCGGGCAACGCAGCCAAGGCTGATGCGACCTTGGCGATGCTGCCCAAGCTCTGGCGTAGCCTGTTGGTATGGGCGCTGGCTGGGTTGTTGGTGCTGCACCTTGGGCGGCGGCCAAGCCGCACCCTTGGAATTTCCCTGCTGGTGTGGGCGGTGGCTTACGCACTGACCCGCCCGCATCTGGAATGGCTGGGACTGGGTGGTTTGCTCAAGGGCTGGCTACCGGTGGCTTGGCTAGTCGGCGCGGCGGCTTTGTTCTGGCGAATCCAAACCCGATCCGACGACCGCCTCGCGTTGACCGCCTCGCGCTGCGCTTATCCCGGCTTCGTGTTATTCACGGGCTTAGGCTGGTTGCTGCTGGCGGACCTTTCCACCTATGCCTATCACGACAACCGTTTCCACGCGATTTACCAGCAGGCCTATGTTTTCCTCGCCTTCATGCTGGCGTCCCTGCTGCCGTCCGTGAGCATTCCGCTGGCCCGCTTTGGCTTGGGCCTGTGGACGTTGCCGACGCTATGGGCGGCGGGACGGATTAAACGCACCTTGATCGGCTGGGGTTTGGGGTTGATTTTTGCGCTCGTCCTGTTGGGACTCACCAAGCTTTTTCTCACGAGCCACCGGCAAAACACCTCGGAGATTTTCCGTTTCATCTTGCTGTCCGGGTTGGCTTGGTTTCTGTTGACTCGTGCGGAGGCACTTGGCTCGCCTTGGCTGTCGTTGGTACAGAACCGGCCCTGGTGGCGCAAAAGCACACTGGCCTTGCGGCTGTCTTTGTGGGGCTTGCGGGTCAAGTTGGCGCTGCCGTTGCTATTGCTGCTGGGCTTCGTGGCGGGAGGATTTTGGGTGACGCAAGACAAAGGCCCGTTGCTGGTGGTCCTGTATGCCGGGGCGATTTTTTTTAGCCTGTTCGTCGCACGTTTAATTACTGGCGAAAAGTTAGGGCTGGGCTTGGGGCTATTGTCCATCCTGCCTTATGTTTGGTTGGTTTCTTATGCCTTGTTCTTGTTCGGCGGGGGTTTCGGTGAATATATTGCCGAACGCCTGGAAAGCGCCCAAACCCCTTTTCTGGCAAGCAACGATCAAATCGCCCATATCCTTTGGTTCCAAGAGGCGGCCTTGGATAACGGCGGGTTCGACTTAGGGTTTTCACCTTGGTGTGGCGAGCTGAGCGGGGCGTGCCGGGGCGTGCCGCCGCAGATTCAAAGCGATTACATTTACACCGCGCTGGTCGGTGTGTTTGGCAATGCAAGCGGGGTGTTGTTCTCGACTTTGGCCTTTTTAAGCCACCGCCGCGAGTTGATCCAGCAAGGCATCCCAGTCACGGCAAGATAATTCCAACCGGTCGCTGCCGGTTTTGGAGTTGACGAAATACTTGCCAGCCCAGATGGCGCGGCGGACGAA
>CAIODU010000208.1 GCA_903857165.1 uncultured Methylococcaceae bacterium
CCATCAAGAATCTGATCCGTAGGAAAAAAACAGAGTCCACGAAAGACACGAAAAGCACGAACAAAAGCAAGATTCGTTCGTGCTTTTCGTGTCTTTCGTGGACGATTCTTTTGGTGGATTCATTATTGGAAATCACCTTACCGCCCTGGTATCCGCCGTGTCCGCCCTCATGCAGACGGCCTTTCCGCCTGCCAAACTAGAATTCATTCCAGATTGTCGAGGAATTTTTCCGCATCCAAGGCAGCCATGCAGCCCGAACCGGCGGACGTGATGGCTTGGCGGTATACCGAATCGGCCACGTCACCGGCGGCGAACACGCCGGGAATGCTGGTGGCGGTGGTATTGCCTTCGGAACCCCCCTGCACGGTGATGTAGCCATTCTTCATCGCCAATTGACCGGCAAAGATTTCGGTATTCGGCGAATGGCCGATGGCAATGAACACGCCGTCCACGGCAATGTCCTTGGTGGAACCGTCTTGCACATTTTTGAGCCTGGCTCCGGTGACACCCATGCCGTCACCCAACACTTCATCCAGCACAGAGTTCCACTCGATGGCCACGTTGCCAGTCTTGGAACGTTCGATGAGCTTGTCGGACAATATCTTTTCGGAGCGGAATTTGTCGCGTCGATGCACCACGGTGACTTTCGACGCGATATTGGAGAGGTAAAGCGCTTCCTCCACCGCCGTATTGCCTCCGCCGATCACTGTCACCGGCTTCCCGCGATAGAAAAAACCGTCGCAGGTGGCGCAAGCGGAAACACCGCGACCTTTGAAGGCTTCCTCCGAATCCAGCCCCAAGTAGCGCGCCGAGGCTCCCGTGGCAATGACCAAGGCATCGCAGGTATGGATGCCGTCGTCGCCGGTCAGGGTAAACGGGCGCGAGGAAAGGTCTGCCGTGTGGATGTGGTCGAATATCACCTCGGTTTTGAACCGCTCGGCATGTTTTAGCATGCGATCCATCAATTCCGGGCCTTGGACCCCTCCGGCATCGCCGGGCCAATTATCGACATCGGTGGTCGTGGTCAACTGCCCGCCCTGTTGAATGCCGGTGACCAGCACCGGGTTTAAGTTGGCGCGGGCGGCGTAAACCGCTGCGGTGTAACCGGCAGGGCCGGAACCTAAGATTAGCAATTTTGAATGTTTAATTTCGCTCACGTAAACCTCTGTGTAAAATTAGCGGATGAGGGTAGTATGAACAACCGTTACGGACTCGTAAAGCCCAATAATCATTTTACGGATAACATCCCTCCAAGGGATGTTATCCTACTGGCATGGCAATGGCACTTGATTAAACCGCCGTTATTCTGAACAATAACCGGCATTCCTTATTTCTTTGATTTGGTGAGAATTTTGTCACATATAGACAAGAAAGTTCCTGTAGCCGCCAACATTGGCGTTGGCCTTGACAGAGGGTTTCGCGAACTGGTGTTCCTGGTTCTTGCGGTCATCTCATTGTTTTACCTGATTTCCCTAGTCTCATTCAACATGGAAGACAATGGTTTTTCACAACTTGATTCGGCAACCAAGGTAAGCAACGCGGCAGGGTCGGTCGGTGCTTGGGTGGCAGACTTTAGTTTATCCATCGTTGGCGTGGTCGCATTCGCCATCCCCTTGGTGCTGGCCATTTATGGACACTCCATTTACAAATGCGAACGCTTTTGGGTGTTCAGGCCGTTTACCGTTTTTTTTAGATTGATTGGGTTTGTGCTAATCCTCGCTTCGGGTTCGGCATTGGCAGACATCCACCTACAGTTTCTGAATCCGGAACTGCCCAAAGACATTCGTAGTGTTGGCGGTATCCTAGGCATGGAGATTTCCCAACACCTGACGGGCGCTTTTGGCCTGACAGGGACAACGGTCATCTTGGCGGGATTGCTTATCCTCGGCATATCCTTTTGCACCGGCATTTCTTGGTTATCAATGATTGATGGCCTTGGCAAGTACACACTGCTGGTAGTCAACGGATTTTTCGCGGTATTCCGGGGCATGGGGGGTGGCGCCGCAGTGGAAGAATCGGCAACACCTGCCAAAAAAGACAAGGCCAAGCCTGTCAAAGCCGATACGGCTTCCAAATCACCTTCCGATGCCAAGGCCGGCACACTTGGGAAAAACGGACCAGCCAAGCCCGCCGCTGCCAAAAGCAAGCTGGGCGAACTGCCGCCCGCCCAACCCGGCGAGTTGCCGCCGTTGGATTTATTGAACCAGAAGGCAGCCAAGACCAAGGGCTACTCCAAAGAAAACTTGGACAAAATGTCGCGCCTGCTGGAGAGCATTCTTGACGACTTTGGCGTGGAAGCCGAAGTGGTGGACGTGCTGCCCGGCCCGGTCATCACCCGTTTCGAGGTTCAGCCTGCCCCTGGCGTCAAGGCCAGCCGCATCAGCGGCTTGGCGAAGGACCTGGCCCGCGCCCTTTCGCTCAAGAGCGTCCGGGTGGTGGAAATCATCCCCGGCAAATCCGTCATCGGCCTGGAAATCCCCAACGAGGAGCGGGAAATCGTCCTGCTCCATTCGGTGCTGGCTTCCGATCTCTACCAACAGTCCGAATCCCCTTTGACCATGGTGCTGGGCAAGGACATCAGCGGCGATCCGGTGGTGGCGAACTTGGCCAAGATGCCCCATCTGCTGGTGGCTGGCACCACCGGCTCCGGCAAGTCGGTGGCGGTCAACGTCATGATTCTGAGCATGCTGTTCAAAGCCGGGCCGGACCAAGTGCGGATGATTATGATCGACCCGAAGATGCTGGAATTGTCCATTTACGAGGGCATTCCGCATTTGCTGACACCCGTGGTCACCGACATGAAGGAGGCCGCCAACGCGCTGCGCTGGTCGGTGGCGGAAATGGAACGGCGCTACAAGCTCATGTCCATGCTCGGGGTAAGGAACTTGGCCGGCTACAATCAAAAAATCCGCGACGGCCTGGAAGCCAACGACCCCATCCTCGATCCGCTATGGAACCCGAACATGGCGGTGTCCGAGGACGAAGGCCCGCCACCCTTGGGCCACTTGCCCTTCGTGGTCATCATCATCGACGAGTTGGCGGACATGATGATGATCGTCGGCAAGAAAGTGGAGGAACTGATCGCCCGCTTGGCGCAGAAGGCACGCGCCGCCGGCATCCACTTGGTTTTGGCGACGCAACGGCCTTCCGTGGACGTGTTGACCGGCCTAATCAAAGCCAACATCCCCACCCGCCTGTCCTTCCAAGTGTCGTCACGCATCGACTCGCGCACCATCATCGACCAAGGCGGGGCGGAAACCCTGCTGGGCAATGGCGACATGCTGTTCCTGCCGCCGGGTTCGGGCATTCCCATGCGCGCCCATGGTGCCTTCGTGTCCGACCAAGAGGTCCACAATGTGGTGGAATTCCTCAAACGCACCGGCAAGCCGGATTACATCGAGGAAATCACCCGCTTCAGCGAAGACGGGCCGGATTTTGGCGGCGGTTCCAAAGGGAATGGCGGTGGTGGCGATGGCGGGGAGGAGTCGGACGCGCTGTATGACGAAGCGGTGCGTTTCGTCACGGAAAGTCGCAAGGCATCCATCTCCAGTGTGCAACGGCGTTTCAAAGTGGGCTATAACCGGGCTGCGCGAATGATTGAAGAGATGGAAAAGGCGGGCATTGTCAGTCCCGCCGATAATAATGGTTCGCGGTCGGTGCTGGCATCGCCGCCGCCGGAGATGTGATTTCAGATGAGTGCTGGCAGGATTGCGCGCAAGCTGGTCAACGCCATAGGATAGTCAAAGTCATCGATCTGCCGCCCCAGTGCTGCCACGGCATCGTCGCCCAGCGATGCGGCCAGCGGCGGTTGCAGTTCGCGCCACGTCACGCTGGCCTTCATGTCGTCTTGTTCCAGCAGCGTTTCCAGCCTTGCCGCCATTTCCTTGACCTGCGCCCTATCCACAGCCCCCCGCGCCGACGTGTTGCCGCCTAAGTGCATCGCCTTTATTTCCGCGCATACCGCCGCCAGCGTTTTGCCCATCGCGGCGATAGTTTCCGCCAGCCCGGCCTCGTCCGCGCCGTCACGGATGTCGCGTTCCATCTCCCCTGCCATCTGGCCCAGCCCTTTCGCGCCCAGCGTGGCGGACAGGCCCTTGAGCGAGTGGGCGAGGCGTCCCGCCGTGGCACGGTCGCCGGCATCGAGCGCGGCTTGCAGCTTGGCAACATCTTCGCCGTGCCGGTCGGCAAACTTGCCCAGCATGCGCTGGTACATGGGCAGCTTGCCGCCAAAGTATTTCAGCCCGGCGTCCCTATCGATAGGGCTGCCCCCGTCGGTTTTGGCGGAGGAGGCCGGAGCGGCAGCCGGCTGTGTCCCGACATCGGCAGCCGACGCCGTTGTGGTTGCCCCGCCCGCGTCATTGTCCGGCAGCCAACGCGCCAACGTCGCATACAGCAGTCCGGGTTCGACCGGCTTGGCTACATAGCCGTCCATGCCAGCCTCCAGGCAGTGCTTGCGGTCTTCCTCGAAGGCGTTGGCGGTCATGGCGAGGATGGGGATGGCCCTGCCCATTGCCCTGATCTTGCGCGTTGCCTCCAGCCCGTCCATCACCGGCATCTGCATGTCCATCAGAATCAGGTCATAGGCCCCGGCCTGTACCTTATCCAGCGCCTTGCCGCCGTGATCAGCCACGTCAACCACGAGGCCGGCACTTTCCAGCAGTTGCTGCGCCACCTCCTGATTGATCTCGTTGTCTTCCACCAGCAGGATGTGCGCCCCTTTGCGGATGGGTCCGCCGGCTTCGGCGGTCTCTTTCTGCGGCAGGGCGCTGCCGCGTTTCAAGCGGGCGGTAAACCAGAAGGTGCTGCCCAGGCCGGGTGTGCTGGCGACGCCGGCATCGCCGCCCATCATGTGCGCCAGCCTTTTGGTAATGGCAAGCCCCAGCCCGGTGCCGCCGTACAGCCGCGTGGTGGAGCTTTGCGCCTGTTCGAACGCCTCGAACACCCGCAATAGCTTCTCCTCGCTGATGCCGATGCCAGTGTCCTGCACCTCAAAGCGCAGTTCGACGGTTTCATCCTGCCCGGCCAGCAGCAAGGCGCGCAGGGTGATGCGGCCCTGCTCGGTGAACTTGACCGCATTGCCGAGGTAGTTGATCAATATCTGACCGATGCGCAAAGGGTCGCCGATTAGCGGCCAGCCGGCCAGCCGTGGATCGATCTCCTCGACCAGTTGCAGTTGCTTCGATTCGACGCGCTCGACCATCATGCTGCGCACATGGTCAAGGATGGCGACCACGTTGATTGCGGTCTCCTCCAATATCAGGCGGCCGGCTTCGATTTTGGACAGGTCGAGGATGTCGTTGATGATGCCCAGCAAATGCTTGGCGGCACCGGCCACCTTGTCCAGCCTCGCCGCTTGTGTGGGTTCGGTAATGTCCCGTTGCAGCAGATAGGTCAGGCCGATGATGGCGTTCATCGGTGTGCGGATTTCATGGCTCATGTTGGCAAGGAAGGCGCTCTTGGCTTGGTTGGCGGCATCCGCTTCGATCCGCGCCAATTTCAGTTCGGTTTCGGCCCACTTGCGGCCAGTGATGTCGGTATGGGTACCCACAGCACGGATCGGCAGACCGTTTTCATCACGCTCCACGACCTTGCCACGGCTCAGTATCCATTTGTAGCGGCCATCCTTAGCCCTCATGCGGAATTCGATTTCGTAGACACCCTCTTGCTCAAGCCGTTGCTGGGCCGTTGCCACAACGCCCTCCCTTTCCTCGGGATGCAGCAAATCGACACAGATGGTTTTGGCGTCCTGCCCAAGTTCACCCGGTTGATAACCCAACATTTTGCAATAAGCAGGATTGCAATACGTGGCGTCGGTTTTGATATTCCAGTCCCACAGGCCGTCATTGGTGGCTTCCAGCGCAAAGCCATAGCGCTCCTCGTTGATTTTGATTTTTTCCAGCGCCGCCGCGAGTTCACCGGTTCTCTTTTCAACCAGTTTTTCCAGATTTTGGCGGTATTCCTCCAGTTCGCCAGCCACGCGCCTGCGCTCGGTGATGTCCTCCTGGATGGAGAGGTAATGGGTGATGCTGCCGTCAGCCTGGCGGACTGGCGCGATGCGGGCAAGCTCGACGTACTCGTTGCCGTCCTTGCTTCGGTTGCAAAACTCACCCTCCCAAACTTCGCCCCGCTTCAGGGTGGCCCATAGGGCTGCATAATCCACCTTCGCGGTATGGCCGGATTGATGTAGGCGTGGGTTCTGGCCGAGGACTTCCTCGCGACGGTATCCTGTGATTTCGCAATAGTGCCGGTTGACGTACTCGATTTCGGCCTTGAGGTTGGTGATAATGATGCTGTTCGGGCTTTGCTCCACTGCCAGCCACAGCTTGCGTAGCGCCTCTTCGTCCTGTTTGCGTTGGGTGATGTCCAACCAGATGCTGGATAAATAGTCCCGGCCTTGCATGCGGATGGCTTTTATTCTGACATGGACGTTGCGCAAAGACCCGTCTTTGTGGCTGCGCAGAGTGTCAAGCTGCGCCGACCCGGCATCCAGAAACTTGCGCGTCATCTGCTGCAAGGCGGAGGCATCGAACTCCCCTTGGATATCGGGTAGGCGCAAGCGGGCGAATTCTTCCCGGCTGTAGCCCAGTCCCTCGCAGGCGGCATCGTTGAACTCGACAAATTGCAGGGTTTCCGCATCAATCAGGGTGATGGCGTCCGACGCACGGGAGACGATGGTTGCGAAAATCTCTTCGCGTTTTCTGGCATTTTCCTCCATCGTCCGGCGCTGGATGATGCTGCCCAGCCGCTCGGCCACGGCATCGAGCAGGATGCGTTCTTCCTTGAGGAACGGCCCTTCCTGCTGTGCCGGGCGAGGTTCCAGATAGGCCACCGTCACGCTGCCGCGAGGTTCATCGGCAAACCAGATCAGTGCGGTCTGCTGCATGGCCGTCTCGCGAAAATTGGCCGTGCCATGGCGCTGGCCTTCCCATTCGATGCTGGCTGCGGCAATCTCCGGGCATAACCAGCCCGACGGCAGCAATTCCGCCACCGCCGACAGCACCTCATACAGCGGTTGGTGCAAATCCTCGGTGGCACGGAAGACGTTGTGCAGGCACTTCTGCTCCTTGATACGTTCGCCCAACGCCACCTGTGCTTCGCGCAATTGGGTGATGTCGTGTGCCATGCCCAGTAAGCCAATCAGCCTGCCTTGCTCATTCAGTACCGGCATCTTGGTGGTCTGGAAAAGCACTAGGTGGCCGCCGTCCTTATAGCCTACCCATTCCCATTCATCGGTAGTGGTCGGTTGGCCGGCTTGCGCGGCGATGCGGTCGTGCTCGCTGAAGTGGTCGGCCTGGCCCTTGTCGAAGAAGTCGTAATCGGTCTTGCCGATGATGTTTTCCCCGGTCGTCCCGAACACGGACGCGAAAGTCGGGTTGCAGTACAGGTAAACCCCGTCGGCATCCTTCAGCCACACCATGTAGGGCATGATCCGCAGCAGTGTGATTTCCTGCTCCAGCCGTCCGGCACCCCCCCGTTCGATCTCCTGAAGCGTCCGTCGCAGGCGGGCGGCGTAGGCCGCCACCAGCAACAGCAAGGCCAGTGTAAGCACCAGCAAAAAAAGCGGCAGGGCGGTCATTCTCCATTAACTCTCATTGGCATGCCGTGCTGCGATGGCGCGGAAATCGTCCAGCCGTGCCACAAAGGCATCCACCACGTCGGGGTCGAAGTACTTGCCACGGCCTCCGAGGATGATTTCCGTCGTCTTTTCGACGGTGAACGCCAACTTGTAGACGCGCTCGACAAGCAGCGCGTCGAACGCGTCCGCCAAAGCCATCAGGCGTGCGGAGAGCGGGATGGCATCTCCCCGCAAACCTTCAGGATACCCGCTGCCGTCCCATTTTTCGTGGTGGTGGCGGGCAACATCCATCGCGATGTGCAGAAATTCCAGACTAGCATGGTCTTTCTCGTCCTGAATGGCCCGCCAGATGGCATCAGCGCCGACTTTGGCGTGGGTTTTCATGATTTCCCATTCCTCATGCGTGTGCTTGCCGGACTTGAGCAACACACAGTCGGGGATGCCGACTTTGCCGATGTCGTGCAGCGCCGCTGCCTTGGTATAAGTTTCAATGACCTCATGTGTTAGCGTCATGGCATATTTTGGCAGTTTGGCCAGCTCCCGGGCGAGCACATTGACATAGCCCTGGGTGCGCAGGATGTGTTTGCCGGTCGCGATGTCGCGCGCTTCGGCAAGGCTGGCCAGGGCACGCATGCTGACATCCTGGATTAACTGGTTCTGGCGCATGCGACGCTTGACCTCGGCCTCAAGCCATGCGTTCTGGTCGGCCATGCGATCACGCGCCTCCTTCAAATCAATCTGGCCGCGCACACGCGCCAACACGATGGCCGGGTTCACCGGCTTGGTGATGTAGTCGGCGGCACCGAGTGCGAGTCCGCGGGCCTCACCCTCGGAGGCATCCAGCACGGTGATGAAAATGACCGGAATGTCGCGGGTGTCTGGATGGGCGTGCAGACGGGCGATGACCTCGTAGCCGTCCATCCCCGGCATCATCACATCCAGCAGGATCAGATCCGGGCGTGGCTCGGAGGCCGCCGCCGCCAGCGCCCTCGCACCGGAGTTGACCGCCCGCACCCGGTAATGGGGCATCAGTATGTCGCCCAGCACGGTGAGGCTTTCCGGGGTGTCATCCACCAGCAGCAGGGTTTTTTGCTGCTCGTTGACGGCTGTGGATTGTCGGTCTGTCAATTGATTACCCTCCCGCTTGCGGTGGTTGTGTTGAGTCCTGTGCCAATAGTCACATCTAGGTTAACCATCGGCATGCCAATTGGCTAGTATCTCACGGTTCGCCCATTCCATTCTAAGGCCGCAGCAGTTTTGCCACTTCCTCAGCCAGCATGGCCAAATCCTCATCCAAAAACCGGTCTGCGTCGCGGCTCAACGGCTTGCCCTCGATAGGCCGCACCTGCGCTTTGCGCAGCCATTCCACGGTTTTCCAGGCACAAGGGCGGGCGACGACCGGTAGCAACAGCAAACCTTCCTCCTGCCTACGGCGCATCAGTTCGGGGATTTCCTTGGAGCGGATGAAAGCCGAATTCAGCGCGTCCGCGCTAATCAGAAAAATAGCCACTTGCGCCCTCGCCATGGCATGCCCGATCTGCGTTTCCCAATCATCCCCGGCGGCAATGAGTGAGTCATCCCATACCTGCTCCACCAGTTCGGCGCTTTGCAACACCCGCAGATGCTGCACCAATGCGTCCTTGTACTTGCGGTCTTGGTGGCTGTAGCTGATGAATATGGCCGGGGCTTTCGGCTTGGGCGGCTTGGCTGGCTTGACTGGCGCGGCGGTTTCCGGCGGCAGATAAGCATACTCCACCAACCATTGCCCGTGGCCCTTATCCTTAGCCCAGCGTTTGAACCCGTCATCCACCAAGCGATAGTCGTTATCCAGTAGCCATTGCCGGAACACTTCCGAAAACAAGCGCAAGCCTTGCTTGTTGAATTCCTCAATTAGCCCACGCAAATATAAAGACTCCCGTTCATGCGCCCAACGCACCAGCCAGCCCGAAGCCGCCTCATCGTCCAAAGCCAAGGCCAGCAACAGCAGCTTTTCACGCGGGGCGGACCAGCGCCACAAGTCCTCGTACTGATGCTCGACCAAGCTGGAAAATTGCTCGCGGATGCTTGCCAGGTCAGGCGAAT
This sequence comes from uncultured Methylococcaceae bacterium, assembly GCA_903857165.1. GTDB lineage: Bacteria > Pseudomonadota > Gammaproteobacteria > Methylococcales > Methylococcaceae > Methylumidiphilus. The sequence goes on from CAIODU010000208.1 coordinate 9,659, forward strand.
CCCCATTGGCCGCTTTGGCATTGAACAGGCAAAAAGCCGCCGCTTGCAACAGCAAAGGATGTCTTCCGGCCAATGTATACAGGAACGCCCGCTCCTCTGTAGTGAAGACGACGGGCGTGCCTTCCAATCTCTGCGCCAGCAAACGCTCGGCCTCGGCAGGTTGGAACGGGCGCAGATGGACATAGACAAAGCCGTTGTAAAACGGTGAACCCATGAAACGAATGTCTTGGCAAAGCTCATGCAGTGGCTGGCGGGTGGCGACAATCAGCGACAGCACACGCGGCACATGGTTCATCAATGCCCGCAAACCACCGAGCAAATCGCGGGTAGTCGATTCATTTTTCGCATCCAAGCGGATCAGCCATTCAAATTCATCCAAGGATAATATCCAAACCACACCCAATTCATCCAAATCGTCCAACAAGAACTCAATGTCTTGAGTGACGATGGTTGGGGCTTGAATAAGTGTGGCAAGGGTGATCCGTATATTTTTAGCATCCGCCATGGGTTTTAAAAGGCGATCGAGTTTGCGCAAGACGGTTTTCCAGAACTGGGCTATGGAAAACCCTGGTATGCTGCCGCAATCCAAATGCAAGAATACTGATTTCTCCGCATTCATATTCCAACGGCTTATCACATCCGGGCTGGCGATATAATGCAGTAGCGAGGTTTTGCCGATGCGCCGCTCGCCGACCAGTGCAATACTGCCGCGTTCGTCTTGACTGATCCTATCCAGCACCAAATTGACTTCGCGCTCGCGGCCGATGAAATGCGGGCCAGTCACGGGGCTTTCAAATATAAAGGGATTGCGCGGGGGCATGTTTGGATTCCTCTTTCAAATCTTCGACAGTAATTTGATATGACCAAGCTGGCTGGCCTTGTGGTAATAACGAGCATCGGCGGTAACCAGAGTCAGGCCAGTTTGCAGAGCAACCGCATGATAAAGCGTATCGAACAAATGATGGTCTAGTTTAATCGCGATTTCGCAAGCGGATTGAAAGATCATTGGGTTTTCGGCAACCGGTATCTCCAATGATCTCAACAAGTGAACTTTGCGGCTTAGTGTCGGCGCACTGGTACGGCATAGCACCGCAGCCACTTCGCAAAGCCAGTGGAAGGGTTGCAAGAGGCCAATCTTTCCATGCTCATAAGCAGCAAGCAACTCTAAGGCTTTGTCGGTATTTTCTTCATCATTTTCCGGCACAGCCCATTTTACCAACACACTGGCATCGAATACATAGTCACTCATGGATGTCCCAACTCGCGAGCTTTCTGGATTTCCTTTGAACTAACTGGCGGTGTTTCCTTGCGTAACGCCAGCAATTCTTCGACGGCTTTTGATCGTTTCTCACGTTGGTTTAAGTTGTTTTGCTCCAAGGCATCGCGCATCAATCGTCCAATCAGCCCATTGATATCCTGTCCGGGAAAAGTTTGCTCAAATTGGGCTTTGAGTTCGTCAGGTATGTTTACTTGCAATAAAGCCATAATAATGCCTCATATCGGGAAAGCTGTCAGGAACTTGATGAACAGTTTGGAATGTACTAATCGGGCAAGGATGAACAGGAAGTACGTTTGATCCACGAATAACTAAGTTTACCTAAATATGCGTATTAAGGACAATCAACGTATCGCCTCCCAATCACTTCCCGGTACTATCGGTGAAATAATATCACCTAAAATCTTACCCTTACCCGCGATTTTCTTCAAGATTTGCCGAAATTGCGGCTGGGCATCAGAAGTCAAGCCAACAGGCTGTTGCATGTGATTATTTAGGGGTTGATCCAAAAATAAAAAGATCACCTCAAATTTGCTATTAGGTGGCAGTTTGGGTATTCCGGCAAGATTGCCTTCGGCATCGGTTTCCATTGTCACACGTTCGTCGAGCATAGTTGTACCTGAATTAAAATTAAATAACTGATCCCACGCTACAGCGTTTTCTATATCTACTTGTTACTTTATTATTTATGCCCATGTCGGCAAAGGGTTGCCGACCTACTGCTTAACAAGGGTTGTAGGGCGGCAACCCTTTGCCGCCAACGATTTTAAAGTAATCAATGGATATAATAAACGCTGTAAGTGTGGAAATGATAGAAAGTCACCTAGTAGACATAACTCCGGTTATCAGAAATGTCAAAAAAAGAATTAATGTTAAGCATCCCCACTTAAAGATATCAGAATAATAACTGCCGGAAGTGGAAGTTGTCGATTTTATTACTTTGACTTTGGTTAAATCAGGTAGTTGCGTCTGTGCCAGTTCCGATTGTGCATAGTTCATCAAACTGGGAAGTTCGGGGAATAGTTCACCTAACTTATCTTGATCCAATTTTTCCCAATGGCTGATTGCCTTGCCCCAATCGACTAAATCATAAGCTTGCTTGCCTAGTGTATATTTTCTATGCTGATAGCTTGGCGTTGCCTGGCGAATGGATACCAGCATTTCTGGTATATCCAAGTTCCGCCACTCCAAACAATCAAGCTTGATAAGCTCAATACACCTTTGTTCTGCGAGTGACCAATTACTACTGTATTGAGCGGCAACAGCTTCGTTAAATAAACGATCCAGTTCCGTCTCTTTGGACTTTAAGGCTTCCAGTTTATCAAATAGCGTCCGCGCATATACATCTTCAGGCGCAAGTTCCAGTGCCTTTTGATAGGCTTGCAATGCCTCATCATTCTGTCCACTGTTCAGCAACGTCTCGCCAAGTCGAGTCCAAGTCTGCGGGAGGGTATGCACTGGCAAGGCAATATCAGCCATCAATTCTTGCAAGGCGGTCATTACAGAGATCGCCCCGGAAGTATCCCCGCTGATTACTTTTTCCATCGTCAAGCGATCTAATGCATCAAAAACGTAATCGACTGTAGCTTTGACAGGGTTTAGCCGTAGAGCTTCATCATATAGCTTATACGCCGCATCGAAATGCTTCTTAGCCAATTCCCTATCAGCTCGCCCAAGCAATATCTTCGATACAAGACACCGTGATTCTTCATGATTGGGTGCCAGTTTGAGCGCAGCGTTGAAATCACGCAGGGCATCCTCTTCTTGACCTTCCGATAATACCTTATTGCCCCGCTCCAGCAAAGCCCGCACCAAGCCATCGCGTGCGCTTACTTCATCAATCCGATAGGCTTTTTCATATTCCGTGATCGCAGCGTCCAAATTGCCCAATTCATATTCGACTTGGGCCAGACCAAGTTGCGCCCCGCTGTGATTGGGGTTGACCTTCAAGGCACTGCGGTAATCGGCACGGGCGTCTTCCAAATTGTTTTGTTCTTGCGCCTCCCGTCCATTTTCATATAATCGCACGGCACGCTGGCTGATATAGTCCACGTCGCGGCGCACACTGTCTAGCGGGTGCTGCTTGCGTATCCACAGGCGCAACAATTCGATTTTGAAACGGAAACCATCGGGTGAATCCGGCAGACGTTCCAAGATGTCCCAATCCACCAGCCGGTCCGGGGCGTCTTTGAGTTCAAGGCCGGTTAAAACAATGCGGCGGCCTTCGAGAATTTGACGGATTGCGTCTTGGTGGGCAATACCGTCTTCTTCGGCAACATGGGCGAGGGCTGACATGATGAAACGCTCGGCTCGGGGCAGTCCGTCCCAAAACCAATTGAGCGCACCGTGACCGCTTTCCATCGCCGCATCAATGCGGGAACGCACGAAGTCCGGCGTGATGTTTCGTGTCTGAGTGGCCTTGGCTTGATTGTAAACCTCGTAGCCAATCAATTGCGTCAGGTAAGGATGTCCGGCGGTCAAAGCTAGGATCGCAGCAAGGGCGGCATCGGAATAGTCGAGGACTCCCTGCGCCGGCAGGGCGATCAATTCCCGTGCTTCTTCGGCCTTCAGCAAGCCGACGCGCTGGTACATGGCCTGTTTGAAGATCGAAAGGTAGCGAGTGGTCAGTTCTTCAATGCGCCGACCGACGACGAACAGGAAGGCCAGTTGGCTTTCGTGGTGGATCAATTCGTTGAGGAAAGGAAACAAAGTATGGGAGGATGCGTCTTCGCTAGATTGCTGGTCATCGCCCAACACGTCAAACTCATCAAACAACAACAACAGCCTTCGGCCTTGGAGAGGTTCGGCCAAGCCCGGCAGGAAGCTTTCCCTGAACCAGGCTTGTAGCTTGGGGATGTCCTGTGGCGGCGCAGCGGATTTCAAAGCCCTGGCGATGACACGGGCCAATTGATGTAGGACTTCGTCCAGCGCCAGCCCCGACTTGCCTTGCAAATCAAAATAAACCGGCACCACGGGCAGCCGGTCGCGGACCCGGCGGGCAATTTGATGCAATAGCGAGGTCTTGCCCACCCGGCGCTGGCCGAACAGCACGATGACGTTTTGCTGCGCGGCTTCCAAGGCGTTTTCCACCGCCGCGAAGGTTTCGCCGCGTCCGTAGAAACCAAGTTTCCCCGTCAGTGGGGCGCCAATGACGTAAGGATTGGGCGGGAAGGGATTGGGGTCGGCAGCGGAAGCCGGCGGCTTGTTCATGATAATTTCTCAAAAGTTCTTTGCTGGGCTTCGCACCATTATAAAATAAGCTGAACTAGATCAAAATCTCATGACTCATGTTGATCATTTGGTGTAATACACTCGTGGGAGCGGCTTTTAACCGCCTATTATATACGATTATTGAGTTTCCCGCTTGGCAATAATTGAACGTACACGCTTTAAGCCCTCATCAGGGTTTGCATAGACACCTTCACTATAAATTACTTGTCCATCAGGCTGCATCACAACTAACCTACAATTTTCCAATGGATCGTCGTCAGGAACAAGTTTTCGAACACCAATTTGTGAAACAGGCATAAGCGCAACCACAAAATACTCATCGACAAGTTTCTTAGTTATTTGATACTCCATAAAATATCCTAGAGAGTATGTCAGTTTGCTTTTTTTGGGATGATCGTTGTCATAAATCACAGCAAATAATGGAAAATTTCGTTCAGTAGCTTTCACTAAAGCCTCCTCTAAAAATTCAAATGGAGGATTAAGAAAAAATAGGTTGCTGTTAGTTCGTACCAAGCCCGCAATTTCAGCACTATTTGCCACATCTTCATAGCGTTCAATCCTCTCCTGCTTTTGTTGCCTTGCCTGTATTCGTATAAGTAATATATAACTTAGTATGGAGAAAACTAACCCAAAAATTATAAGTATCAATTGAACCGGATTATTACGATAAATCATCGATATTTCTTGAAAGTATATACCAAACAAAGATATCAATAATCCAATAATAATATACAACCAGAGAACACTCTGTACAGCTATCCATTTTCGAGCGAGAAAAACTGGTAACCCTTGCATTTCCGATAATTCTTTCACATCAGAAGCAGTGATTTCCACTGTCTCGTCTCCAAAAACATACTTACGTGAACAAATAGCTTTTTCAAGTTCTTTGGCTTGATGAACTTTAAAAGCCTCCAGGGCTTGACGGCCTGAATCAGTGTAAATAACCTTCATCTTTGTTATCTCTTAAACGCTGTTTGACGGACGACGAAAAAAATTACCACCAAAGCGACACTAATGACGAACAATGGCATACCCCACGACTCTTTTAAGCTGCTACCACCCACACCGATAAACGCTGTAAAGATATATTCTAAAATTTGTATTGATATAGTCCAACCGGAAGGTTGATCACGACCGAATGTTGATGTTAGTCGGTGAGCAGCGGCCCGCACATGTTCATGAGTAACCTCAAGATTTGTATCTGGTGCTTTGTCCCCTTGAGCATATAATACAGATTTGGCATAGAGTGCATCAGCATAGTCATTTAAAGTCTCCAGATAGCGTTTTGCACCAGAGGCAGTGAATCCCGTTTGTTTTAATTCGCTGTCAGATTTCACAAAAATTGCCCATAAGAAATTCTATTGAACAGATAAATTCTTCGCATAATATGCAGCAGGATATTCATCGCTGGCAAAGCGGACAAAAAAAATTGAATGCTGGGGGGAGCTTGGCGGCGGCGATCCACAAATCCCGCCCGATGGCAGGAGTGTAATATATTTTCTTGCCACCACGCGCAGCGTGGTGGCAAGAAAATAAAACCCAGTCCAAACCTCACCCATGCCCTGCCTGCGTGGTCAACAGGGAAATGTCGATGCCCATCAACTCCGCCGCCGCTTTCCAGCGTTGGGCGGATGCCACGTCAAACAGGATGGATTTGTCGGCAGGGGAACTGAGCCAGGCGTTGTCGACCATTTCGCGCTCCAACTGGCCCTGCCCCCAGCCGGCGTAGCCCAAGGCCACCAGGGCTTTGCGCGGGCCTTTGCCGACGCTGATGGCCTCAAGGATGTCCCGCGAGGTGGTCAAGGAAATGGTGGGGGCGATTCGCAGCGTGGAATCCCAATGCCCGAAGGGTTCGTGCAGCACGAAGCCGCGCTCCGGTTGCACCGGCCCGCCAAAATAAATGGGCATCCTGCCCACGCCTTCCTCGGTGATGTCGATATCCATCTGTTGCATGATGTCGCCCAGCGTCAACTCGGACGGGCGGTTGACGATGATGCCGAGGGCGCCTTCGCGGTTGTGTTGGCAAAGGTAGGTCACCGTCTTGGCAAAAAACGGGTCGGCCAGGCCAGGCATGGCGATCAGGAAATGATGGGTTAGATTGTCAGCTTGTTCGATCATGTGCGTAAGTATCAGGCTAGAGGCGACAGCCTGCAAGCCAAAAAAAATTTAACGGCCCGTATCAATGCGATTGCCCACAGAGAAACGCCAAGTACGGGTAATCACCAAGACATCCGCTTCTTCCCGCAACTCTGGAGGAAAGGGCGCAAACGGTGCGGTCATTCGGACGATGCGCTCGGCTGCCTCGTCCAACACTTGCTCGCCCGACGATTGGCGAATCCTGATGCTGTAAATGCTCCCGTCCGCGTTGATGCCCACGGCCATCAACAAACTTCCGGTGAGGTTTTGCTTGCGCGCCTCATCGGGGTAATTCAGGTTGCCGATCCTCTCGACCTTTTCCTGCCAATCGGCTTCGTAAGCCGCGGCATTGTACTTGTGGGCATTCACCGAGTTGATGTAAACCATCCTTTTTTGTTTGGCCTGGTCATCCCGTGACTTGTTGAATTCGGTGGTGACTTCCGCAATTTGCTGGCTGAGCATGTCGGCGGAAAAATGGCGGGGCGGCGGTGCCGGCTCAACCCGGCCTTTCTTGCCGCCAATGGCCGCTACTTTCTTCTCTGACTTGGCCTGTTTCATCACTTGCTTTGGCTCGGTCTCGAAGACAGGGAACGGCGTTTCCTCCGGCGCCGGGCTTTCCACCACGGCTGGCTTGTCTTCCACGATGGGCGTTTCTTCGATTTTCGGCCTTTCCACGGGCTTGGGTTTCTCTGGGGGAATTGGCTTTTCCGTGGGCGCAGGCTCTTCCACTGCGACTGGCTCGGGTTCGGGCATGGGTTCCGGCTCTGCCACGGGTGCTGGTTTAGGCGGACGCACGGGTTCTTTTTCGACGATGTGGCGCGGCGGCGGGGCTAATTTCGGTACGATCTTTATCGGCGGGATGGCTGGCACGAGGTTGGGTATCGCCCTAGGCACGGCTTTCTTTATTGCCTCGCCACCGCCTTTTTGCGGCTCCGGGGCTAAGTATTCAGCCCGCACGGGCGGCTTCGGTGCGGGCTTGACGACGAGGACGACATCCAGGGCTTTGTCTATCTCCTTAGGTTTGGGCATTTCAAAACGAATGCCCAGAATGATCAAGGCATGCAAGGCACTCGCTATGATTAGCGCGATGAGCAGACGGCCATGGTTTTTCCAATCGACGAGCATGGTTAAACCGGTCAGCAACGCTTGCCCACCACGGACTGCACATGGTCAAGCAACAGTGCGCTGATATTCAGGCCAAATTGCTTGTCCAGCTCTTGCACACAGGTTGGGCTGGTGACATTCACTTCGGTCAAAAAATCGCCGATCACATCCAAGCCGACAAACACCAAGCCCTTCTCGCGCAGGGTCGGCCCCACCTGTCCGGCGATCCAGCGGTCGCGGTCTGTCAACTCGCGGCCCTCGGCCCGCCCGCCTGCGGCCAGGTTGCCCCGGCTTTCACCCGGTTGCGGGATACGCGCCAGGCAATAGGGGACGGCCTCGCCATTGACCACCAAAATGCGCTTGTCGCCGTCCACGATCTCCGGCAAATAACGTTGCGCCATCACAAAGCGGGTGTTGTGCCGGGTCATGGTCTCCAATATGACGCTCAAATTGGGATCGCTTTCAGCCACCCGGAAGATCGACGCACCCCCCATGCCGTCCAAGGGTTTCAACACGATCTCGCCCTGTTCGCGCAGAAATGCCCTAAACCGGCCGGCTTCGCGTGCCACTAGGGTCGGTGCGCAACACTGTGAAAACCAAGCGGTGAACAATTTTTCGTTGGCGTCGCGGAGCGAACGCGGCTTATTGACCACGCACAGCCCACGGCTTTCGGCGCATTCCAGCAAATAGGTGGCATAAATGTATTCTTGGTCGAACGGTGGATCTTTGCGCATCAGCACCACATCCAGCCCGTCAAGCGGCGCATCGAATTCGTCCAGAAAAGTAAACCAATGCGACGGGTCGCGGGCGACTTCCAATTTCCTCATGCGTGCGTGGGTGCGGCCATCGCGCAGGTACAGGTCGTTCAGTTCCATGTAGCATAGCTCGAAGCCCCTTGCCTGGGCTTCCAACAGCATGGCAAAACTGGTGTCTTTCTTGATGTTAATGGCGTGGATGGGGTCCATGACGACGCCAAGCTTAAGGCTCATAATTGGTATTCCTGATAAATGATGGGGGGTCGCGCTTGCATGCCTAGGTGGACATCTTCATACACAAGCCTTCACAAGACAAGGCTTCTTGGTTATTTGCCGAAATAGAGACAATGTCCATGGCCTATTCTTAAATTTCGCATCGCGCAGCCCTTGACATTAAACGGACAAATCCATTATAAAGACGGGTTTGATGAATCCAGCCGAGCGGCACAAGAAACCGAGGTTAACCATGTCCAAAGTATGCCAAGTAACGGGCAAGCGACGTATTGTAGGCAATAACGTTTCGCACGCTAACAACAAGACCAAAAGAATTTTCAATCCAAATCTGCATCAGCGCCGCTTCTGGGTGGAGAGCGAGAGGCGTTGGATAAGCCTTCGCGTCTCCTGCCACGGGTTGCGCATCATCGACAAGAAAGGCATTGATGCCGTTCTGGTCGATATCCGCAAACGCAGCGGCAGCAGCATCTAAACGAACGGGAGATAAAACCATGCGCGATAAAATCAAGCTGAATTCCAGTGCGGGCACAGGCCATTTCTACACCACCACCAAGAACAAGCGCACCACGCCTGGAAAGTTGGAAATGAAGAAGTACGATCCTGTCGTTCGCAAACATGTGATGTACAAAGAAGGCAAAATCAAGTAAGGCATTGAGTGTTGCGGGGTGCTTTCGGCCCGTTTTTGCAGGAAGCCGCCCCGCCTGATGGATACTTTTAGGCGGGCAAGTGAACGCCGCCCCGGCCCTTGTGTCTCCTCCGGTCAGGACGCGAATCCGCTGCCTTGACCGCCCCATCGTTTGCACAGGGATTCCCCGGCAAGGTGTCCCCGCTCCAACCCTTTTAATCTTCCAGTGCCCACGCCGGCAAAGGGTTGCCGGCCTACGGCACAACCCTTATCCTATATCTGCAAACAACCGCAGAATGATTTTCATGCGGCATATCCTGTTGTTAAAATCAGACAAGGTATCGAATATGTTTATGTGGAGATTTTTTCCGACTTTCCTGATGGCAACCGCCACCTTATTGATTGGGCAACCGGCCTGGGCGACATGGCCGTTAAGCGTCGATGGGCAGCCCCTGCCCACACTCGCCCCGATGCTGAAGAAGGCAACACCCGCCGTGGTCAATATTTCGACGAAGACCAAAATCGAGATTGCCGAAAACCCACTGATGCGCGACCCATTCTTCCGGCATTTTTTTGAAATCCCCAACCTGCCACGCCAACGGGAAACCTCCAGCCTGGGGTCGGGTGTCATCGTCGATGCCAGAAACGGTTACATCATCACCAATAATCATGTGATTGACAAGGCGGTTCAAATCCAAGTGACGTTGAGCGACTCGCGCCAATTAAGCGCCAAGCTCATCGGCACTGACCCCGAATCGGATATCGCCGTCATCAAGGTGGAACCGAAAAATCTGACCGAACTTCCGGTGTCCGACTCTTCGCAATTGCAAGTGGGCGATTTCGTGGTGGCCATAGGCAATCCTTTCGGCTTGGGGCAAACCGTCACCTCCGGCATCGTCAGTGCGCTGGGCCGGTCTGGCTTGGGCATTGAGGGTTATGAGGACTTCATCCAAACCGACGCATCCATCAACCCTGGCAACTCTGGCGGCGCACTGGTCAATCTGCGAGGTGAATTGATCGGCATCAACACCGCCATCCTGGCACCGAACGGGGGCAATGTCGGCATCGGCTTCGCGATTCCCTCCAACATGGTGATGAATATTAAAAACACGCTGGTGGAGCATGGATCGGTAAAGCGCGGGCAACTGGGCATCACCCTCCAAGATTTGAACCCGGAACTCGCCCAGGCGTTCGGCCTTGAACAAAACCAAGGCGCGGTCATCGCCAGCGTCCAGCCAAAATCCCCTGCCGACAAAGCTGGGCTTGAGCCGGGCGACATCGTTCTCGCCATCAACGAAAGACACATCAAAAGCAGCCAGGAAGTCCGCAACCTGATTGGCCTCCTACCCATAGGCGAAGAGGTCAAACTCGAAATCCTGCGCCATGGCGAGACCCAAACCGTGAAGGCGGAAATCGGTACGCCGAAAATCGTCCAAGAAGACGGTCAAAAAATCCATCCAAAGCTTGCGGGATTATGGCTGGGCAACTCCAGCCCCAACGACCCCGTGGAAGGTGTCAAGATAGAAAAAATCCACACCGGTTCCTATGCTTTTCAAGTCGGCTTGAGGCCGGGTGACATCATCGTCGGCGTGAACCGCCAACCAGTCGCATCGCTGGATGATATGAAACATGCTGCATCGGGGGGGCGGGAGTTGTTGTTGAACTTACAGCGCGGCGATAGCGCCTTCTCCATCATGATGCGATAATCTTAACAAATGAAAATCAACTGGGCTTATAGGACTATTTGGCCATGACCCCCCCCGACGCACAGAACGTAACCGACCGATTCAGGTTTCTGGTGGAAGCCACGGCTTGGCTGTACCGCCCCCAAGGGCTTTGGGTCCGCTTGCAGGTGCGGGATAAACTGCTTAGGGATCCGTTCTACCGTGGGTTGCTTGCCACTGGTCGCTTGCCGACAGAGGGAGTGGCAATCCACTTTGGCTGTGGCCGCGGCGTTCTCTTGGCGCTTTGGGCCCGCGCACTGGCGCTGGGAATGATAGGGGGCGGCAAACGGGGGTCGGCAACGCGCCTGATGGGTATTGAAATCAATCCCGTAGAGGCTGAATCCGCCAGGCTGGCCTTGGCCGGGGAGGCTGAAATAATCACCGGCGATCTGCGCTCGGAGACATTGCCCCTATGCCGCGTGGCGATTTTGCAGGATGTCCTGCTCCACTTGGAATGCAAAGAACAGGATAGGCTATTGCAACGCATTGCCTCCAATCTGGAAGTCGGCGGCTTCATCATCCTGCGGGAACCCGACGCTTCGGCCTTCGGTCACCGGACCCTCGCCCGGCTCCCCGGCATGCTTTACGGCGACCGGGGCAAGCCCCTCCACCCGAGGGGCGGGGAGGAGTGGAAAGGTCTTCTTCAGTCATTCGGACTGGATGTTGAAAACACCCCCACGGACAATGGGAAATGGTTCGCCAAGACTTTGTTGCTGGCTCGAAAAAACATATCATGAAATCGCAATCGTCAGCAGGGGATATGCAAACTGCCGCTCGCCAAAACCCAAAGGTTCTTCTACCGGGCGTCTTCGGTTTTCTACTGTTCTTGAGCTTGGGTTCCGTCGTGGAATGGTTTCTTTTCGAATACCGTCAAGAACGCTCCGCAGAAATGAAAGCCACAACGGATAGGCACGGTGAAAATATCCGTGCGCGTCTTGAAGGCGAGTTAAATGCTGTTTTTTATTTATCCAAAGGCGTCGCTTACAATCGGGCGGTTCACCGGGATTTGTCCGCTCCCGACAGGACAAGCTCAGTATTCGCGGAAATATTCCGACACAGTCGACATGTTCGCAGTTTTGCGATCGCTGAAGGCTATCGGATTGCCTACGTTTTCCCTCCAGACGATGTCGGCCAGCCCTTGGATTCCAACTATGAAAATAATACTGCGCAATGGCCTTTGATTCAGCGTAGCGTCGAGACCCACGCACCCCTGCTTGAATGGATGAACCCGCCTGCACGGGGGTTGACCTATCTGGTGCCCATTTTCGAGGACGGCCAGTTTTGGGGGTTGTTCAGCACACTCATCGACGATTCTTCCCTGTTTTCGGCGGCAGGATTGACCCATGCTTCCGGGGAATATGAATATGCCCTGCGTGTGCAAAGCGATGATGGCGCGAAAGCAGGTGCGATCCTCGGCTCGGACGCATTATTTGCCGATCCCGAAGCCTTGATATCGGACATCGCCATCCCCGGAGGTATTTGGCAGTTGGCAGTCAAGTCCGCCGTCGAGCCTACGCCGGGAATGGTGCCTCAGTTGTTTTTTGCCTTGGGTTGGTTGTTTGCAACGCTCTTTGCCGTTTTGGCGATGGCTTTATGGACATTAAACCGTAAACTTGCCGACCTAGCCTTCCAAGACAGGCTCACTGGACTGCCCAGCCGCCTTATTTTCCTCGACCGGCTAAAACAAGTGATTCGGCGCACCAAGCGCAGCCAGGGGAGTTTCAGCATACTGTTCACCAACCTGAATGAGTTCAAGTCGATCAACGAGAGTCATGGCGAAAAAGTCGGGGACATGATGTTGGCTGGCATCGGCAAACGCATGATCGGCTTTATCCGCCATTGCGATACGGTCACCCGTTGGGGCGGGGACGAGTTTCTTATCCTGCTGGACGAATGCCCGCATGACCAGGCCAAAATCATCGCCGACAACTTGCGCCACCAAATCGAACTGCCGATGTACTGCGGCGAACAAAAGCTAAGGATTGGCGCATCCATTGGTCTTGCCACTTTCCCCGATGACGGCCAAAGTCTGACAGCCCTGCTCAAGGTTGCCGGTGACAGGATGTCGAAGGACAAAAGCTCGCAAAAAATTGGCCGATGAAATTCCTGCCACTGTTTGCGTTTGTTTAGTTGCCTCCGAAGCCAGCCTAGCTGGGTTTTGCGAAAGCTTGTGGCAGAAGAAATGACAACGCGGTTGAGTGTGCGGTCAAATCACTATAAGATTCGCCTCACGCGCATAAGCAAAATATGCCTGACACGGTCTTAACATCAACATAGGAGCGAGCAAATGTACAAACTTGGTTCACTAATCGGCGCTCTCGCCTTGGCGGGAGCAACCTCAATGGCCGTCGCGGCAGAATGGCAAGCCTTGCCGGTCAATGCCCCGGAACCCGCAGACAACCCGACCACGCCTGAAAAAGTGGAATTGGGCAAGATTCTTTACCACGATCCGCGTCTGTCTTCCTCAGGCACGGTGTCCTGCGCATCCTGCCATAATGTCATGGCCGGCGGCGAAGACAACCGGGCAGGTTCAGTCGGCGTCAAAGCGCAAGTCGGAGGCCGTAGCGCACCGACGGTATGGAACTCGGCTTTCAATGCCACGCAATTCTGGGACGGTCGCGCACCCTCACTGGAAGCCCAAGCCAAAGGCCCGGTGACCAACCCCATCGAAATGGGCATGAAGAACTGGGATGACGTGGTCGTCCGGCTGAAAGCCATCCCCGGCTATTCTGGCCTGTTCGCCAAGGCATTCACCGGTGCCGACACCATCACCGCCGACAATGCCGCCAAGGCCATTGCCGCCTACGAGCGCACCTTGATTACCCCGAACAGTGCCTATGACAAATACGTCAACGGCGATTTGAAGGCCCTCAACGAGCAACAAATCCGCGGCATGCAGCTTTTCGCCGATACGGGCTGCGGTGGTTGCCATTCCGGTGCGGGCTTCAATGGTTCGCAAAACGGGCAGGCGGCCACGGGCATGTACATGAAGTTCCCCTCCATCGAAAATGGCGCGTTGGAAGCCGAATATGGCTTCACCAAAGACGCGGGCCGTTTTGAAGTCACCAAGAACGAGGCTGACAAACACCTCTTCAAAGTGCCGACATTGCGCAACATCGCCTTGACCGCGCCTTATTTCCACAATGGCAAGGTGAAGACCTTGGATGATGCCATCAACGTCATGGCGAAGACGCAGCTTGGCAAGGATTTGACTCCGCAACAAATGGGCGACATCGCCGCCTTCCTAGGCGCACTGACCGGCGAATTCCCCAAGCAGGAAATGCCGCGCCTGCCTGGCTACCCCGGCAAGACGTTTGATTTCGAATAAGCTTTTGTAGGGGCGGGTTCTAAACCCGCCCCTATTGATTGGGCTTGGTCGGGCAACGTCTTGTCTGTTGCCCGACATCCGAACGACCTGTCAATTGCGGTGATGCCTAACGAAGGCAAAGACATCAAGGTGATGTCCGATTCTGCGCTAGGCATGTTAATGTCTTACCGCAGCATTTGACACGCTTCCCAAAAAATGGCAATATTCCAACCAACTAATACAACATTTGCCCAGACAACAAAAGGCAAATCAAGCGAAAAACCAATTATGCTGTTAATTGACTTCGATAAAACAGATAGAGATGCTTTTGCGCGGGGCTTTTTGAAGGGCTTGGGCGCTCCTTATGTTTTGTTTGGAAAATTTGAATACGGCACCATTCCTGAAATAAGAATTGTCTCCCCTATTTTTACCGACATTAACGACAGCATCTCTTCTGACTGGCGAAACGTCGGCACTGACATACGAAATGCCATAGAATTGTATGGGCAAAAACGCTCGGCGTCACAATAGTTTGCATGCTGACTCTCAGACCGTTCAGGTCGTTCAACAACAGACTTATCTTGGACTACCCTTGGTCGGCATAATTCGAGCGTTGCGGAATCACCAAAAGCCAAGCCACACAGAAAAATAACCACAGTCGGGTAGTGTGGGCAACGTCCCTTCGACAAGCTCAGGACAGGCTTTTTGTTGCCCACCGATTGCGCCGGTTCCGCGTGGGCAAACGATGGGGCAGTTTGCCCACACTACCGGACTGGAAATGTTGCCACATGAAACCGCAAGCATTTGATCGAAGCGAGCATGTTTACAGAAGCGATGCCTTTGCCGAGTTAGTCAAAGATGCGGTCAGATTCTTTAATGGCACCCCGGTTCACACACTTCCACCGATAGAATCTTTCCTTGGAACAGGGGTGTACGCGCTCTACTACACCGGGTGCAACCCGCTATACAAAAAATACGCAGAACTAAACCGCTTTTCGTACGGCTATCCCATCTACGTGGGCAAGGCAGTCCTCAGAGGGTGGCGGCAAGCCCGTTCGTCTGACAACGCGCTAAGTCAGTCCCGCGAACTCATTGGCCGCTTGCGAGAGCACGGTAGGAGCATCACCCATAGTGCAGACCTGTCGCTTGAAGATTTCATGTGCCGCTTCGTCATTTTTGAAGAGGAGGGCTCCGACATGATTAGCACAATTGAAGCCGCCCTCATCAAGCTAAATAAACCGCTCTGGAATACTGCCGTTGATGGATTTGGAAATCACGACCCCGGAAGTGGTCGATATGAACAAGCAAAATCAGATTGGGATGTTGTCCATGAAGGAAGAGTTTGGGCGAGTAAATGCAATGGAAAGCATGCCGAAAAAAACACAGTAATTTCCAATATTCGCCTTCATCTCAAGAAACTGGGGGCGGCGCAATGAAGACACTTGAGATTTTTTCAGGTGCCGGTGGCCTGGCAAAAGGCTTAGAGTTATCTGGGTTCGAACACACAGCCTTTGTTGAGTTTAATAGGCATGCGTGTGAGTCACTTTCTGAAAATTTTGGTTCTTCACGGGTCTTCTTTGGCGACATAAAAGATTTTGATTTAGACAGCCTTGAGAACATTGACATTGTTGCAGGCGGCCCGCCATGCCAGCCATTTTCATTGGGGGGGAAGCACAAAGCAAATCAAGATAACCGTGATATGTTCCCGTACGCCATACGTGCCATTGAACGACTAGCGCCGAAAGTATTTGTATTTGAAAATGTAAAAGGCTTGCTACGCCAAACTTTCTCCGACTATTTTGAATACATAATTCTTAGATTAAGTTATCCCGATTTTTCCTCTAGTGAAAATGCGGACTGGAAAAACCATCTTGATGAACTTCGTAGTATTGGGCAGCTTCCCTACACAGGGAAAAAATACAATGTTCAGTTCAAATTGATAAATGCAGCAGATTATGGAGTACCGCAAACTAGGGAGCGTGTTGTTATTGTAGGCACAAGAACTGATCTATCGTTGTCTTGGTCATTTCCCGTAGCGACACATTCGGAAGACAGACTTCTTTGGGACATGTATGTAACGGGGGAATACTGGGAACGCCACAATGTTTCCAAATCATTGCGGCCTAATTTTGATGCACCACTGAAAGAAAAAGTTTCTTATCTAAAAAATAAATACGGGATGTTTGATCCCGAATTGTTACCGTGGAAAACAGTGCGGGATATTTTGTTTGACACACCGGACCCAAGGTCAGATCACGGAATTACCGACCATGTATTTCGGGACGGTGCGCGTACCTATCCGGGGCATACAGGGAGTGATTTTGATTGGCCGTCGAAAACAATCAAAGCTGGCGGACACGGTGTTCCGGGCGGGGAAAACATGATCCGATTTAGCGATGGGAGTATTCGATACCTCACCACATTTGAAGCAAAACGAATACAAACATTTCCCGATGATTTTGTTATCAAAGGTGCGTGGGGTGAGGCGATGCGTCAAATTGGGAATGCGGTTCCTGTGTTGCTTGCAGAAAAGATTGGCTGCGAGTTAGCGAGGGCATTAAATGCCACCCAACAAATCGTTCGGGCCGAGTAGTGTGGGCTTACAAAATGAATGGTGTCAGGTCTGATATTCCAACATAGCCCTATGGCCCCTTAGGTCGGGCAACATCATTTCGTTGCCCAACATCCGAACGACCTGTCAATTGCGGTGATGTCTAATTCAATGCTGGGTGGCGTGTCCGTCGCCTGCTGGTGTGTCCAATAAAAAGTTTGGCTGCGTCTTGGGGGCTTTTATTTGCCATCAATATTGTGTACAGTTCACCGTTTAAATTTTCAAGGAAAAAACAATGACCGACAATAAAATGATTGATTTCCAAAACCAGCTCATAGACAAAGAAGTGATAGCCGTTTATAAGCAAGTAATTGAAACATGTAATAAAATATTGAATCACGCGAATATTTTAGGGTTTCATCTAATGCATGTTCCAGAGCCAAATGTCCACTCTATTATCGTTGTTCTTGAAGGTGCCATAATTCCCCTGTTAGACAAGCTCACGATGTCAGGAGACTTTTCACCAGAAAGCGGCATAAAGATTGCTGATATTAAACAATATACGCTACACATAAGGGAAATATCTCTATCTTTGGAGCAAGGAGACAGAGAAAAATTTAATCGTAGCGTGGCTACCTTGCAGCATGAACCTATGCTATACTGAAGTTGATGTAGGAATCCCCCTGCATCGTATTTGTGTCTATCTACAATGTCATAGTCGGAAAGAGGAGTGCTTGAAATGTCTAAACAACAAACGCTAGAGGCGGTACGCGCACTAAGCGATGCGTTCAGACAGCTAAACAGCTTGCTTGACAAACACATCGCTACGAGCATCGAAAATAAAAATCACAAAAAAGCCGCCTAGTCACGTCGCTTGCATGTAAAGCAAATTTAAAGCCTGTATTGCTGTACGGGCTTTTTTGTTGCTTAGAGAAAATCAAGGTCAAGAGCCAAAGCCCCCACTATCCAATCTAGCCGCCCAACCGTTCGCTCAACGCAGTAAGGCGCAATGGCGGTACTCCGCGTATTGCGCCGAATGGCAAACGCTACACATGCGGCGGAATACGGCGGAGTACCGCCTATTCCGCCCTACTCGGGCTACCGCCATTCGCCCGCACCCCGTGCCGGACCCGCCTTGCCGAGGCCCGCCGCCATGAACGATGTCCTTGCCATCCGATTTTTAAAAAGGGCGTTCGAGCGCTAGGGGCGTCATTTGCTTTTCCGTCGCCGATTGGGGACGACGCCTTCATTCCCAAGCGCTTCTTATGTTAGCCCTCTAGGCAAACCCGGCATCGGGCAGAGTCAAATCGGTTAATCCGGCGACGATTGGACGAAACCGGCCACCGATGGTTGACTCGCCAGCCGGGCAAGCGTATAACAACCGATATCAACCGCCGTGCCAGCGGGGTAGGTCGGGCAACGTCTTGTCTGTTGCCCACCGATTGCGACGATTCCGCGTGGGCAAACGGTGAAGCTGTTTGCCCAGCCTACCGGACTGCAAAGCAGCATGACTTTTGGCGAAGGTATTGTTATATGACACAAGAATATACAGCGTTTTTAATATCCATTGATTACTTTAAAATCGTTGGCGGCAAAGGGTTGCCGCCCTACAACTCTTGTTAAGCAGTAGGTCGGCAACCCTTTGCCGACATGGGCATAAATAATAAAGTAACAAGTAGATATCTCGACTTTGGCCTTTTTTTGAGGCAGAGAGATCGTTCTCGTAGCACAATACCCGACTGTTGATGGCTTACGAGAGATGACAGACATTGCTGATGCTTCCCGATGTGGCGTTGATGGTTTTGAGTTCCTTCGCGCC
>CAIODU010000209.1 GCA_903857165.1 uncultured Methylococcaceae bacterium
TTCAACGACATCAAAACCCTAACCAGCTACCTGTGCTTCGACAGTTGGGATGCCTTGATGGATTTCATGCTGGAAAGCTTCAAGAAACCGCCACCCCCGAAGCCGGAAACCGGGTAACTTCGTCAAAATGAGAATTGCTGAAAAGGAGTTGGATATTCCTTTAACCATTAAGTCGGCCATGCATGGCTCATTTGACGATCAAAATTTCTTAGATGAAGTTGACAATATGGCCGTCCAAGCATTTGACGATCAATGCACGGGAGCCAATCCCCTATACCCGCTGATTGCTGACTTGAAAGAGATTTATTTGAAGGCTTACTTTGGCAGCCACCGCAAACATCACGTTCACAAGGCCGTAGTAAAGCATGGAGAAAGTATCGTAGGAATGGTTTGAAATGAGTTGATTCCGTTCACGATGGTCTAACGCGCTTTGAAACATGTTGAGTGGTTCCCACGCTCAGGCATCACTGCTATTATGTTTTCTCGTTCCCACGCTCCAGCGTCACTGGCATTAAGTTAAGCAAAAAACCGTGAAATTTGCGATGATTATACGATTTCTGCTCGTTCCCAAGCTCCAGCTTGGGAATGCGATTTTATAAGCTCCAGCTTCCCCGAGGAACGGTCAACGAACAAGCAGGAGCTTGCAAAACATGGGTTCCCAAGCAGGGGCTCTCATCGTTATACGCAAGTCGTTGCGGGAGCAGCAGAACCCCGAAGGGGTTCAAGCTATTAGCCGGGGGTTGCGCGAAGCGACACCCCCGGACGGCAAACCGAATAAAACATCGACACCGGAGGGGTCGCAGTCTTCTCGGCGCAGCCTTAGGATACCACCAGTCTGAACTAAGCGTTTGTAGCGTTTTCGGAAGAGCGCATCGGTTCATGGGCCGATTGCTGCGACCCCTCCGGGGTCGTGGGTTTTTTTCCGCATTATCCGGGGGTGTCGCTTCGCGCAACCCCCGGCTAATAGCTGGCAACCCTACGGGTTGCAATAGAAAGACATCCATACACTTGTGTATAACGGCGAGAGCAGGAGCTTGGGGACCAGTCAATGCGCTGCTCTTAGCGTTGCGTCGTTGCGCCGTTGCGTGAGGGAAAAATCGTTGCCCACCGCACAGCCAAGCAGCATGGTGGGAAAGTAAAAAAAAGTCTCACGCAACGGCGCAACGACGCAACGTAAAAGAGGTAGTGATGCAGACGTGGAAGACTGTTGGCTCATGTTGGGCATTAGGTGAAAATTATTTGTGGGAGCATTCTACGAAATAAACTCCACGGCGGATACAGGGACGTGATCCGCCGAATGCTGATGTGCAGCCAACCATGGTTCAGCCCTTATGGCCCTTTTCATACGGCGCAATACGCGGAGTACCGCTATTGCGCCTTACGGGTTGAATCATGGCAAAGGTGTTGATTTTAGCTTGTCGACATCCACGGCAAAGCGGCGTTCGACTTCATCGGTGATGATCAGCCGTCCGCTGGCATCGAAAGCCATTGACTCGAAGAATATATCTTGTACATCACCTTCCCAATCCGGGTTACGCACATTGTCGTAAACCTTGATGGTGGCAATGATCTTCCCAGTTGCATCTTCAAAAATATCCAGCAATCCTCCACTCTGGCCGATGTTATCGTCGTGTGTGCCGATATGCTGGGCGTAGCGTTTGCCGTTGAGTACCACAGGTGCCACCTCAGGAGGGGGCGAGCGGTCAAAAGATTCTACCAATAAGTCTGAGTCGGACATTGTTTTCTCCCGGGGTTTGGGGTGATTGGTTTCGGCGAGCCCTTGTTGTGCGGCAGATGTCAGCAAAAGGACTGACACCAGCAAGCCGCCTAGGTTTGGCTTCCGCTTCATACGCCATTCGTTGCGCGTTCGATGTCTGTCTTCGACATTGCCTCGGCGGCATCTGCGACAAAAATCGCCCAACTGTCGGCATTGACCATCGCGTCGGTAGGCGAGATTTTACCGGTCGATGGTCCGATTCCAGCCCAGCCATATCGTTTATCGACGGTTCCCCCCTCGCGGTGGGTCATTTCGTGAACCATGATGCGCGCCCAGTGACCTGCAGAGCTTTGAAAGACGTTGCGCGCACTTGGGGTGAAAAAGCCTTCTTCGATATAGATCACGTCTTGCTTTTCCGCTTTGGCCACAAAAGCATTGGAACGCCTCGCTTTGATGTCATTCACGTTGGCTGAAGTGCGGATAGCCACCAAGTCGGTGACTATGACCGTGCCGCCATTCAGTTTGACGGCGATTTTACGTAAGGCAGGTCGCAACGTATCAGCAAAATTGGTCAATTCTACCTCTGTCGTGCTCCCGTTTCCGAACCAGCGTTTTAGCTTTTCCATCGTACTGGAGCCGGATTTGACGTTGTCGAGAGCGATCAGCGCCTTTTGCGTCCAAGCCAGTCCGGTCTGGGCTGCTGTTGCAATATGCCTTCGGTCGGCGAATGAGAATTTTTCATCCCCGCCGATGTCGAGGGTGGCGAGGATAGTCCCAATGGGCTTGTTGGCAAGTTCGACATGTGGCCATGCTGTGTAGTGTTTCGGAACCGAGACAATCCAAACCGCTTCTTTCCCCTTGGTGGAATGGAAATAAGTGTGGGAAAGAAGTTCCAATGCTGCGATACGCTTGGTTTGTTCCTCGGTTGGCGCAGTGGTCGATGTTGCGCTGAGTCCGCTTGAACTCAGTAAGAAAGCCCCGTAAGACCCTGCTTTGCCACTGTGGGTTTTAGTCGCGTTGCGTAAATCCTCAAGCGAGGAGGCATGTGTTGCTTCAAACGTGGTGTCGCACAATGTGCCAAGTTTAGGTATTAGGACGATCCAAGGGTCTAATTTCGCGTACCCTTTTGACTTGACCCCCTCGGAGGTCGCGTTGTAGACGGCTTCAAACAAGTTTAACTTGGTTAGCTGTGATGGCATGAGTCCCTCCTTAATGATGAATGCTAGATAGGTTTGTTAGGCAAGTATGTTAATTGGGCAAATTATACCAAATTCAGTGTGGGCAAACGATATAGCCGTTTGCCCACCCTGGCTGGAACAGCGGGTTAGGCGAGTGGGCAAAAAGACAATGCCGGGGTTTCATGCCTTTTGCTCTTTGCATATCCCTTCCATCCGGCGCAACCTGGCTTACGCCTATTGCGCCGCCTTACCGCGTTGTTTGGTGTTCCATATTTCAAGTCTAACCCGAACCGAGCAGCTAAAGCTTCGATTCTGGAATGGGTATCCGATACATATTTGACAAGATCATGTTTGGCTATTTCGTCCAGAATTTTTTGGGTTCGGTATTTTTCAATCAGAAGCTCGTTATCATTCATAAGTATTTGAATTCCTGCCACAAATGTCAACAGTTCTTGTTTTTTGGGGTAATGGCCTTCGCTGATTTCGTCGAGTGTTGCTTCCGAAGCCCAAATATCAAAATTATTGGCCTCTTCATCCCACCATTTCTGCGTGACTTCGATATGTAGCCTGATGCTGTCGCGCTCATCAAAAAGATAACTAGGAATAGTGGTATCTAAATATACAGATGATTTCATATAAAGCCTACACCATTTGGGAATGCGATTTTTGAAGCTCCGGCTTCCCCGAGGAGGTCAACGAACAAGCGGGAGCTTGAAGACTAAGGGTTCCCAAGCAGGAACTTGGGAACCAGCCAACTTAAGGATTTTTCCGTTCGCCCTGAGCCTGTCGAAGGGTGGGCGGAAAAATCCAAATCATTTACGTTTAAGCCGTTCATGGTTCGACAGGCTCACCACGAACGGCTTAAGTTAATGGCTTTGAAGCAGGAGC
This sequence comes from uncultured Methylococcaceae bacterium, assembly GCA_903857165.1. Taxonomy (GTDB): domain Bacteria; phylum Pseudomonadota; class Gammaproteobacteria; order Methylococcales; family Methylococcaceae; genus Methylumidiphilus. The sequence goes on from CAIODU010000209.1 coordinate 3,784, forward strand.
TTGGGAACCAGCCAATGCGCTGCTCTTAGCGTTGCGTCGTTGCGCCGTTGCGTGAGGGAAAAATCGTTGCCCACCGCACATCCAAGCAGCATGGTGGGAAAGCAAAAAAAAAGTCTCACGCAACGGCGCAACGACGCAACGTAAAAGAGGTGGTGATGCAGACGTGGAAGACTGTTGGCTCGTGATGGGCATTAGGTGAAAATCATTTGTGGGATCATTCTACGAAATAAACTCCACGGCGGATACAGGGACGTGATCCGCCGAATGCTGGTGTACAGCCAGCCATGGTTCAGCCCTTACGGCCCTTTCCATACGGCGCAATACGCGGAGTACCGCCATTGCGGCTTACGGGTTGACATCGTAGGATGTGCCGACGAAGGAGGCGCATCATTCGCGATTGATGGGCTTCGCAAGCTCAGCCCATCCTACGGCCCTTCGGTACCAAAGCCGGACGGGATTTGTAATCCCGTCCGTAATGTTTTGTGCCATATCGGATGCCGTGACTTCGCACAAAACGTTAGCGACGGGGTTACAAACCCCGTCGCGCTTCGTGGGCTTCGCAAACTCAGCCCATCCTACGACCCTAAGGGTTCCCAAGCAGGAGCTTGGGAACCAGCCAAATGTAGCCCGTATGAAGCGTAGCGTAATACGGGTTTCGGGCGTTGGCAAATCCCGTCATGTCTGTCCCGGATTACGCCGCAAAGCGGCTCCATCCGGGCTACGCTGGCTTTTGCTCTTGGCTTTTCGCTCTTTTCGTCGGGCAACAAAGGGACGTTGCCCGACCTACGGGACTGCATGGTTTTTGCCCTTAGCCCTTTTTCTCGACTTTGGCCTTTTTAAGCCACCGCCGCGAGTTGATCCAGCAAGGCATCCCAGTCACGGCAAGATAATTCCAACCGGTCGCTGCCGGTTTTGGAGTTGACGAAATACTTGCCAGCCCAGATGGCGCGGCGGACGAA
>CAIODU010000210.1 GCA_903857165.1 uncultured Methylococcaceae bacterium
GGCAAGGACGGACGGTCTTACAATATCAATGCCGACTTGGTGGCAGGTAAAATGGCGGAGGTGCTGAAAGCGGAGAAACTCATCCTGCTGACCAATACGGAGGGCATTTTGGACAAGCAGGGCAAGCTGTTGACCGGCCTGTCTTTGGGGCTGGTCGATAAGCTGATTGGGGACGGCACCATATCGGGCGGCATGATCCCCAAAACCCGTTGTGCCACCGATGCCTTGAAAGCCGGTGTCAACAGCGTCCATATCATTGATGGCCGCATTGATCATGCCGTACTGTTGGAACTGCTCACTGACCAAGGCATTGGCACTCTGCTGCTAAGGCGTTAAACTCAGTACCCTGCCACACTTAGTCCATGTTCAATATAAGGCGCAAAGCCGGAGCGGATGTTTTTAACGCTTTCGCCGATGCAAAACTCATCGCCGAGGCTGGAAGTGTGGCAGGCGGTGTCGAGGAAAAGAACATCGGCGGTCTTGCCTGCAATTCGGACTACTAGCAAGGCCAAATCCTTTTCATCACGAGGGCTTACAGTTTGTAATATGGTCTCTGTTTCAGTCACCAACTGCTTGTTGGATTTCAATTTTACGTACTCCTTGGCCAAGGCCCACGCATACCCGCAAGAGGCAGGCTTGCAACATGCCACACTGAGGATGCCGATATCGGCATAGGGGCTTTGCGTACGCCAATCCAAGCTTCCGTACTCAGGATGCAGCCTAATGTTTTCCAGGCTTTTGAAACGTTCCAAATCCTTTTCAAATGACTTGGCAATCTCCCGATTGGAATTTTCCAGCACCCGGATTTTCTCCTGGTATGTGGCAATCTGCCGGCGCGTCGACTCTATGCTGTCACGCAAGTTTTTGGGGACGGACTGCCCCGAGAGCTCCATTTCCGCCGCCCGCTTGACTTGAGACCGAAGATTTTCCTCTTGGTGCTGTCGATTGGAATCGGCTATCTTTATGGTGGAATCAATGGTGTTGATCTTATTTTGCAATGCCATTTGCATTTCTTCGACGCTTCGGTAAGTTCTTAGCAAAGACGAGTCGTTATCTTTTTGCATCGCCAGAACCCGCTGCTGGTCGATACGCAATTGCCTGAGGCGCTTGATATTCTCAAACTGTTCCGGGGTTTTCTGACCTTCGATCACTTCAATGGTCTGCGCATTGGGATTCAGTTTGGCATGCGGGCGTTTCGCCTCCTCCGGCGGCACTAGGTCCGTGTAGTGAATCTTTCCCTGGTCGTCAACCCAGCGAAATGTCCCCGCCCCGCCATCGGGCGAGGAAAGCAGGAACAACGCCAGCAAAACGGCAACCCGGGATACGGGCCGTTTAGCCAGGGAAACCCGTACTTGCCGATCACTTACACTTGGTTTTTCAACTGACGCACAATGAATCACCTGTCCACTTCCCGCTTTAGTCGTGATGAATGCCATAGCGTTCCCGATAAGGCAATAGGTCTGCCAACGGGGAGGATTGCCCACACTCCTTGAGATATTCGATGATGTCGGCTAATGTGATGATAGCGTAAACTGGCATGGCAAACCGCCCAACAACTTCCTCAATGGCGGAAACATCGCCCTTTCCCTTTTCTTGGCGATCCAAGGCAATGAGGACACCGCAAGGCTCGGCATCCGCGTCGCGGATAATTGCAACCGATTCCTCCACGGAAGTTCCCGCTGTGATCACATCGTCCACTATCAACACTTTTTTGCCGCCGAGGGAAGCCCCCACCAGCAAACCGCCTTCGCCATGATCCTTGGCCTCCTTGCGATTAAATGCGAAAGGCACCTCTTGCCCGGTGGCTCGGGCAAGGGCGATGGCAACGGCACTCACTAGGGGAATGCCTTTGTAGGCAGGTCCGTACAGCACATCGGCGTCGATGCCACGGTGCAGGCAAGCCTGCGCATAATATTCTCCCAACCTACCCAGACGCGCCCCCGTGTCGAACAACCCCGTGTTGAAAAAATAAGGGCTTTGCCGACCAGACTTCAAGGTGAATTCGCCAAAGCGCAACACCCCGCATTCTATCGCATAGCCGATAAAGTCTCGCTGGAACACCTGCATCAGTTTTCCTAAGTTAAGGTGATTTTCGATAAAGAATACCCACCGCAGGGTGCCCTTCAGGGTGCTTTGGTGGCCTGAAGGCCACCCTACGGGTAAAGCATTCGCGTAAATGTCCTTAGTTGAACGTTAGGGTACGGCGACACGGCGAATCAACTCGCGGATGAACTGATCCGTTGAAACGCCTTCCGCCTCCGCCTCGTAAGAAAGGATCAAACGGTGGCGCATTACATCGTAAGCAATCGCCTGGATATCCTCCGGGGTTACGAAATCCCTGCCTTCAAGCCATGCCTTGGCACGAGCACAGCGATCCAATGCAATGGTAGCGCGGGGGCTTGCGCCGTACTGGAGCCATCGCCCCAAATCAGCGCCATAGGCACTTGGGTTGCGCGTGGCCAGCACCAACTGCAAAAGATATTCCTCCAACGGATCGGCCATATAAAGATCAAGCACTTCCGCACGCGCTTGGAACAAAATCTGTTGTGTGATTGGAACAAATTCATTGCCCGGCTCGCCGGCCGCCTTGCCCCGCGATTCGTTTCGAACCAGACGTAGAATTTCGCGTTCATGCCTAGCCTCAGGATAACCGATGCGGATATACAATAAGAAGCGATCCAGTTGTGCTTCCGGCAAAGGATAAGTCCCTTCCTGCTCGATGGGGTTTTGCGTCGCCATCACCATGAACAAAGAAGGCAAAACATAGGTTTTGCTGCCGACGGTGATTTGCCGTTCTCCCATGGCTTCCAGCAGGGCCGACTGCACTTTGGCGGGCGAACGGTTGATCTCGTCCGCCAACACCAAGTTATGGAACAAAGGCCCCTGCTGAAAATGGAAGGAGCCATCCTGTGGACGATAGATCTCGGTTCCGGTCAGATCGGCCGGCAACAAATCGGGGGTGAACTGGACGCGATGGAAATCGCCCTCCACACCCTTGCCGAGGACGTTGATGGCGCGGGTTTTCGCCAACCCCGGCGCCCCTTCCACCAAGATATGCCCGTCTGCCAACAAAGCGAGGAGCATTCGCTCGATCAACACTTCCTGGCCAATCACCTGGCTTGAGGCAAAAGTTCGCAGCCTTTGCAGTTCCATCTGGGCTTGGGATAATGCGGGGTTTGTTTCGGTCATCATTATATAGCAAGGCCGGAGGCCATAAGTTGTTTTCGATGCGGTATTATAACTGATGTTACGCATCGGCCTAGGGCTGGAGCGTCAAAGCTTGCTTTTACAGGCAAAGCGAGCTTTGCCTTTCCAATGTCAAGTCAAAGCATAGCAAGCTTTGA
>CAIODU010000211.1 GCA_903857165.1 uncultured Methylococcaceae bacterium
ATGTCCATTGATTACTTTATAATCGTTGGCGGCAAAGGGTTGCCGCCCTACAACCCTTGTTACGCAGTAGGTCGGCAACCCTTTGCCGACATGGGCGTAAATAATAAAGTAACAAGTAGATATAGAAAACGCTGTAATGAAACGCTTGGGTAGAATTTGGCCTGAAGTGACCAGTTTTAGTAATCTTCTAACGGCCTATTGCAAGGCGCGTAAAGGCAAACAATCAAAACCTTCTGTAGCCGAATTTAGTTATAATTTAGAAAGCGAACTGCTTGGCTTGCAGCAAGAACTCATTGATTTCACCTATACACCCGGTTCTTACCGGCTGTTTACCATATACGAGCGCAAAAAACGTCAGATTGCCGCTGCCCCGTTTCGCGACCGGGTAGTACACCATGCCCTATTGAATATCATTGAACCCTCTATTGACCGGTGCTTCATCTTCGATAGTTATGCCTGCCGAAAGGCCAAGGGTGTGCATGCTGCGGTAAACCGCTACCAGCAATGGTCAAAAGAATATCCATACGTCCTGAAAATGGATATTGAGCAATATTTTCCTTCAATTGACCATACCCTGTTGAAAGCAAAACTGCGACATTATCTGAAAGACAGATACGTTCTCGATTTACTGGATAGGATTATCGACACCACACCCATGGAGGTTGGCAGGGCAGATTTATGTTATTTTTCGGGGGATGATTTGCTGACGCCCCTTGAGCATAGAACCGGACTACCAATCGGCAATCTAACCAGTCAGTTTTTTGCCAATGTTTATCTGGATTCTTTGGATCATTTTATCCAAGAAAAACTTAAGGTAAGCGGCTACCTCCGATATGTCGATGATCTGGTGGTAATGGGCAGGGATAAAGACTTGTTGCACACGATTCGAGAGAACATTCGGGAACGGCTCGCTGAAAACCGATTACGCTTGCATCCGCGCAAGGCGCATATTTACCAAACGGCCCGAGGCATAGATTTATTCGGCTATCAGATATTTCCATACAAGCGGAAACTGCGCAACGACAATGGTCATGCATTCCAGCGGAGACTCCGCACAATGGCCAGGCTCTATAACGAGGGTAGGTTGGATTTCGACGAGATTCACCCACGGGTGAGAAGTTGGATCGGTCACGCCCTACATGGTGAAACCGAAGGTTTGCGAAAGAAACTGTTCGGTTCTATAATCTTTCACCGAGGGTGATGCCGGGCATTGCCGGGTGTTGCGCGGTGGCTCGTGGAACAACGAAACTCAGGCCGTGCGTTCGGCTAACCGCAACAGAAACACGCCTGACAACCGCAACAACAATATCGGCTTTCGTCTCGCCAGTCCGCCCGTCCGCTGTCAAGGTTTGTCCTTGATCGTTACCAGAATTCTAGCTGCCTATGGGTGGCGGAAGTGCGTCAGCGGGTGTCCATGGCATCGCCTTCAGGCTCGTCAGGGACGATGAAGCCGAATAGTTTCCGCAGGGCGGCGGTGGGACGGGATGTGTAGCAATTGCGAAAATCCCGTTTCAATTTATACTTTTTCCGATTCCAAACCCTCATGGCCGGTTTTACGTTGCGTCGTTGCGCCGTTGCGTGAGAAAAAAATCGTTGCCCGACTGCACAACCTAAGCAACACGGCGAGAAGCCAAAAAGAAGGTCTCACGCAACGACGCAACGACGCAACGCTAAGGTGATTCCTAAGAAAGAACATCCCATCAAGAATCTGATCCGTAGGAAAAAATAGAGTCCACGAAAGACACGAAAAGCACGAACAAAAGCAAGATTCGTTCGTGCTTTTCGTGTATTTCGTGGACGATTCTTTTGGTGGATTCATTATTGGAAATCACCTAAGAGCAAAGGCAGATTGAATGAAATAGGCAAAAGCAAAAGGTTTCCTGAACGGTGTTTAATGACTGATGTTACGCATGGACCCATGGCTGGAGCGTCAAAGCTTGCTTTGACATCAAGGCGAAGCCTTGACGGATAGGTTGCCAAAGCAAGCTTTGGCGCTCCAACCCCAATCCGGGCCAAAGCAAGCTTTGGCGCTCCCTGC
>CAIODU010000212.1 GCA_903857165.1 uncultured Methylococcaceae bacterium
TGATGTTACGCAACGGCCTAGGATTGGAGCGTCAAAGCTTGCTTTGACAGGCGAAGCAAGCTTCGCATTTCCCGCTCTCTTGTCAAAGCAAGCTTTGACGCTCCCGTCATCCCTCTTTCGCGTCCATGCGTAACATCAGTGAATCATTGCCTAAAACACCCCCAAAGAATGGCATACGTATTTTTACGTATAGACATGCGTCTGATTTTCTCCACAATAGGGACACTTATTCGTCAGGCTCATGCCGGGTTAGGGTGAAGCCAAGCAAATAGGTTGTCGTGGGTACGGTTTTTAACCGCGCCTTCTGCATTCGCCGCGGTTAAGGCGATTTCCGAATAACAAATTGCCCGACTGTAGGGCATCCTGCAGGATGCCATGGTGGCCTGAAGGCCACCCTACGGGTAAAGGCATTCTCGAAAATGTCCTAAAAACCGCTCCCACGGATGTGCTTCACCCCAACATGAGCCATTCGTTAACGTTCATCACCTTAGAGGTGGCTAACATGAAAATTTCACCCAGTTCAAGTTCCGAGGGGTCGGCCAGTCAAGAGGACGATTTGACGCTGGGAAGTCCGTCCCCGGCCTTCTCCGAGCCATCCACGGTCGATCCGGTCGAGGCGGAAATACGCAATCGCATGGTCGCCGAGGCGGCCTATTACCGAGCTAAGGCAAGGGGATTTGCCGACGGCTACGAATTGGAGGATTGGCTGGATGCGGAAGCCGAAGTCGACATGACGATCCCCCCTTCCGCGCTTGGCCCGTTGCAGGACTGAGCCGTTTCGATGACCGACAACCTCTTGACCATCAAGGGAAACACCGGCGGCGAGCCAAAGGAGACGAAAGGGGAGCAGTCCTACCGTTGCGAAAAATCGCGCGGGGCTTTTTCCCGCAGCGTTTCGATCCCCACCAACGTGGACACTGCGCAAGCCAGTGCGAACATGAAAGACGGCGTGCTGGAAATTGTCCTGCCGAAAGTGGAAGGCTCCAAACGCAAAAACATCCCCGTGCAATAAGGCTAAAATCTTCGGCGTGGTCTGATGCGTTGCTTGTCCGCAGCGGGCAGCGGCGTGTTGCCCATGTCTGCTGCGCACAGGGTTTTCAGCGGATTCCATTGACACGGGATATTAACAGTCCTGGCGCTTCGGCCTGTGCGCCGGACAAACCCATCAACATAGGGGGATGCTTCAAATGACGGACACGACGGTTAATCCACGGGAACACCATGACCGCTTGCTGCAAGAATGGGAGCACGACACATACAAATCGAAGCATAAGCCCAGCGAGCCGACGGCCTGCCCCGTGTGCGGGGCGGTTTTTCAAGACGGGCGCTGGCAGTGGAATGTGCCCTCGGCGGATGCAAGCCAAGCCCCCTGTCCGGCCTGCCAACGCGTCCACGACAAAGTGCCGGCGGGGTTTTTAAGCTTGGGCGGGGCATTTTTCAGCGCACACAAGGAGGAGATCATGAACCTGATCCGCCATGTGGAGCAGAGGGAAAAATCGGCGCACCCTCTGAAAAGGATCATGGAGATGGAACCAGGGGAAGACGGTATGCTGATCACTTTCACCGACCCCCATCTCGCACGCGGTGTCGGCGAGGCATTGCACGATGCCTACAAGGGCGATCTCGACTTTGCCTACCAGGCGGAGGAGCGCATCCTCCGGGTGTCATGGAAGCGCTGAAGCGTCGGCATCGGTTGTTTTTCCCCGCCTGCCCCTGAGTTTCCAGGAAGGCCGGGCGGTTTTATCATCCATAAACTGAGGTGAATGTCATGTTGAAATTACGCAAAATCCACCCGTTTTATTTCCTTGCCGCGTTTCTGGCTTGCGCGGCGAGCCCGTCCCGCCTGGGCCGCGCCCAGCCTGTGGTGGGATCATTTCGAGTCGGCGGCGGCTGACCAGACGGATTGCGTCAAGCAAGCCGAGACCGTCCTGGCGGCTGAAAAGGCCGGGCAGGTGTCCGGCGACGCGGATTCGGTCCGCGCTTGGAGCGAGAGGACCGTGGGCGTGGCCGAATGCATAAAATTCGGCGACAAATTGATAATCGCCGTTCTGGTCAGCAGCGAGGATGCCGTGGCCGGCAGCAAACTCTTCAACGCGCTCCGGGCGGGGATGGAGAAAAAATAACCTGCCCTTGGAAATTCCCGGGGTGCCATCCTGTCCTAGGCTTGTCGAAGGGGGGAACGTAAAAATATCATGCTAGGCGGGTGTGCTGGAATGTGCCAGGTGATGACCCCTATCCACCATCCCTCCCGTCCTCCTCGCAATCCACCCGGCAATCGTCCCAACTCTGCTGCGCAGGCGGGGCGTTCACTGCAATGCCGTGTTCCTGCATGGCCTCGTGCAGGGTTTCCACCTGTTCCTTCAACTTCAGAATATGCTCCAGCAAGTGGTCGATGGCGTTGGCGACGGGGTCTGAAATGTCGGCAGTCATGCCATAGGCATCGAAGCCGATTTTATTGGCAATGGCCCGGCGTTGTGCATCTTGCGCCTTGCGGTCGGGATTGACCCGGTGGCTGGGTATGCCGACCACGGTGGCCCCGGCCGGCACATTTTTCATGACCACGGAATTGGAACCCACCCGGGCGCCATCGCCCACGGTAATGGGTCCCAGCACTTTTGCGCCCGCGCCGATGACCACGCCATTGCCCAGCGTTGGATGGCGCTTGCCCTTCTTCCAACTGGTCCCCCCTAAGGTGACACCATGGTAGAGTGTGCAATCATCGCCGATGACCGCCGTTTCGCCAATCACCACGCCCATGCCATGGTCGATGAATACGCGGCAGCCGATTTTCGCGCCGGGGTGGATTTCAATTCCGGTTAGCCAGCGGGAGAGGTGCGACAGGAAACGTGCGGGCCAGCCTAGGCCGAAAGCCCAAAGGCGGTGGCTGACGCGGTGGATCAACAGGGCATGGACACCGGGATAGCAGGTGAGGATTTCAAAGTAGGACTGCGCCGCCGGATCGCGTTGGAAAATGCAGTCGAATTCGTCTTTGATTTTTTTTAGCATGTTCTAAGATTTCCCTGCCGGAGGCGTGGTGGGGGCTGTCAGAGTGTGCCGTGGTCGTTTTTGCACGGCGGCGAGGATGCCTCGCAAGATGTGGATGTCGGTTTTTTCCAACCCGGAACGGTTGAAGATGCGCCGCAAGCGACGGATCAAAGTGGGGGAGGACTTTCTTTCGTGCAAAAAGCCAATGTCATAAAGCGTCTGGATCAAATGCCCATGGAAAGATTCCATTTCCTCCCCGTTGGCCATTTCTTCTTCGGTGACGGATGGTGGAACGGCCACATTCGTCGCGTGTGCCGACTGGAACAGTTCATAGGCGACAACCTGCACGGCAGCGGCAATATTCAGTGAACTGAATTCCGGGTTGCAAGGGATGTGCAAGAGGTGGTGGCAGCGTTCCAATTCTTCGTTCGTCAGTCCATTGCGTTCACGGCCAAACAAGATCGCCGTTTTGAGGTTTTCGCCGGTGCTGATTTTATCCGCACATTGCCTGGGCGTAAGCTGCGGCCAAGTGATCGTGCGCAAGCGGGCGCTGGCCCCGATGATCTGCTGGCGGTCGGCCAGCGCCTCGTCCAGCGAGTCAAAAACTTGGGCATTTCTTAAGATGTCTTCAGCCCCGGCGGCACGGGCATCGGCCTCCTCACTGGGGAAAATTTTAGGCGTGACTAGGCCAAGATCGGTTAGGCCCATGTTCTTCATGGCGCGGGCAGCCCCGCCGATGTTGCCAGGATGGGTGGTGGCGACTAGAAGGATTTGAATATTCGACAGCAAGATCATCAACCTTGTTTAAGCATAACGGACAAAAGGGTTAAAATACTAGCAGATTTTTTACTATCACTAACTGATGTTACGCATGGACGCGAAAGAGGGATGACGGGAGCGTCAAAGCTTGCTTTGACAAGAGAGCGGGAAATGCGAAGCTTGCTTCGCCTGTCAAAGCAAGCTTTGACGCTCCAATCCTAGGCCGTTGCGTAACA
>CAIODU010000213.1 GCA_903857165.1 uncultured Methylococcaceae bacterium
AGCCTAAGGACGGTAACTTGCCGCTTGCACAAGTGCTTGATTCAGGTAAGTTGCCAGCCCCTAGGTTCACATCCTTGTGACTGGATTCCGGCAGTCCATGCCGGAATGACGGGCCTCTTACACTTGTGTATAACGGCGAGCGGTCTCCGTGGGAATGTCGCCTTGGACGCTCCGCGTCCACAGTAGCCCGGATGGAGCGAAGTGTAATCCGGGTTGCTTTTGCTCATCACGGGTATAGTAAACCACTACCTTATAGCCATTGTCTGTGACCTAAGTCACAACCTAAAAATATCTGTGGTGTAGGCCGGAATAAGCCCGCTCCAGCGGGCGTTTCCGGCAAAGGGGCAGATATTCGCCTTCTGTGCCGGAAACGCCCGCCCAAAGATATTTTTGTAATTTCCAATATCGACGGGGCGGGCTTATTCCGGCCTACGACTTTTAGCTGTACTTGTTTGTTGCTGGCTCCCAAACTGGAGTTTGGGAACTAGCCCCGACTGACCCTGGTTAGTTAATCGTCAAGCAAGTAATCCATCACCACAGGCAACCAAGGCCCAGGGTTAAACTGCGCGGTGACACTGGTGGCATTGGTCAGGGTCACGACGCAGGGGGTGGTTGTGCCGCACCCGCCGCCGCTCCACCCGGCAAACACATAGCCTTGCTTAGGGATGGCCGTTAGCGTGACTATCTGGTTCTGGGGAAAATTGGCGCTGCATGTCGCACCGCAATTGATGCCATCTGGATTGCTCATGACCACACCAGCGCCAGCAACCGTTACCGAGAGTATTGGATTGGAAATAGGTTTGAACGTGGCACTGACATTTTTCGCCGCATCCATAGTTGCCGTGCAAGTGCCGGTGCCGACCAACAAACTCGATATCAAAAGCCAAGCCCACAACTTGGAGGGCGGCATTTCCCATCCGCTGATCAACACTTTGCGCCAACGCTTGACGCTGGGCGTGATGTTGGCCGTGCGCGAAAATGAAACCAGTCTCTTGGGAAAGCCTTACTCGTTTGTCATCGGCGAACCCACAGGACACAACCAAGCCACCGTGGTAAGGGTGTTCCAAGACTACACTACACCCAACGTTGGGATGACCATGCATTGGCTTTCCGGTCCACCTTCAGCGTGGGGATTCACGCCCTAGGCTCGACCCCCTACAACAAAAGCGGCTACCCCGGCAGCGAATATTTTGCCTGGCTTGGGCAGGCACAATATACCTACCGGGTCAGCAACGGCTGTTCCCAACTGCTGTTGCGTGGCAATGTCCAGTTAAGCAATGCCGCCTTGCTGCCATTGGAGAAAATCGCCATCGGCGGTGTCGGCACGGTGCGCGGTTATCGGGAAAACTATCGGGTACGTGATGAGGGCTATAACGTTTCGCTTAAGCAAACCTGCCCAAGGCTCAAAATCCTGGCTCCTTTTATCCATTCGCGCAATACGCAGAGTACCGCTATTGCGCCTTTGTATGCACCTTACCGCGTTGACATAGTAGGATGTGCCGACGAAGGAGGCGCATCATCCACGATTGATGGGCTTCGCAAGCTCAGCCCATCCTACGGCCTGCGAATCTCCACAGGAAGACGTTCATAGCAAGCCCAGAAGCTGGAAGCCGTTTTGTGTTTCAAAGGTCTCTTGTTAGTCCGGCTTCATGTTCGGCAAGTGCCGCGTTGATAAGGAAATCTAGTTTTCCAGCATTGGAATCGGCTTCCAATTGTTTGTCCCAACGTGCTTGGTCGAATTCGACAAACCAATCGCGGAGTTTTGAAAAGGAATCGTCATCCAATTCTGCAATGTGTTGTTCTAATAACTCTACTTGAGTCATAAATACCTCGCTTTATAAAATGTCGGGCAACGATAGGGCCGTTGCCCGACCTACCCGGCTCCGTCCTTTGATGCATGCAGCCCGGTTAGCATGTTGGAATGTGAGACCTGACCCCGTTCTTTCGCGCAACCTTTTAATTCCGGTATTTGGTCAAAATAGCCAAACTCGTCTTTTTCGATAAATGCATTTAATATCACGGTAATTTTCATATATTCGTATGGTTGTCCGAGAGTTCACATAGTATCCAGGGGAATCCATCCCCGATTCTGCCTTACCGCTTTAGGCGGGTGGGCAGAGAGACAATGCAGGGGATTCATGGATTTTGCTCTTTTTATCCATTCGGCGCAATACGCGGAGTACCGCTATTGCGCCTTACCGCGTTTCGCTATTGGCTTTTCATAGCTCCGGCGCAATATGTGGCAAGCCGCTATTGTGCATTACCGCGCTGGCTTCGGTGTGCAACCTCAAGCCTAGTGCATGAACTACTTTTAATATAGTATCGAAGTCGGGGCTACGCTCACCGGAGAGAGCTTTGTAAAGACTTTCGCGGGATAGCCCAGCGTCGTGGGCGACCTGCGACATGCCTTTGGCTCGAGCAATGTCGCCAAGTGCCTTAGCAATGAATGCTGAATTGCCATCTGCTTCTTCAAAGCAGGCATCCAAGTAGGCAGCCATTTCTGCCGGAGTTCGGAGGTGTTCGGCAACATCATAGCGAGTGGTAACTGTTTTGCTCATCATGCTCACTTACAGATTGCGTGCGAGGTGCAGGGCAGTTTTTATGTCTGTGGTTTGTGTTCCCTTATCACCACCCGCCAGCAGAACAACCAACTCGCAACCACGCATTGTAAAGTACACCCGATAACCAGGACCGTAATTGATTCGCAACTCGGAGACACCCTCACCTACAGGTTTGACATCACCCGCGTTACCTGCGGCCAACCGTTCAACCCGAACCTGAATACGCGCTCTTGCATTTAGATCGCGCAGCCCATCCAGCCACAGAGCGTATACCTCAGTCTTGCGAATTTCAATCATGGCTCAACTGTAGCCGCAAGACTACAATCTGTCAATGCTAGACGAGCATATGGTTGCCATCATCTGAACGCCCAACGACCATGCCGTTAGGCGGGTGGTCAGAGGGACAATGCCGATGATTCATGGATTTTGCTCTTTTTATTAATTCGGCGCAATATACACGGAGTACCGCTTTTGCGCATTTACGGCCCTTAATTAAGTTTATTAAAAGCCTCTTTAACTAATTCCTCAGCGTCACGGTTACCAAGCTTATTAAACAAAACAAGTGCCTTCTGATAATAGTTTCTAGCTTCGACTTTATTGCCTTGCGTAGTATAAGCAACACCCAAATTGGAATAGATGTTCGCTACATCTGTTGGGCTGTTCAGGGCTTGGGCAATTGATAGCGCCTGTTGTAGTACGGTGATCGCTTTATCCGTCTCACGGAGATATACAGCGTTTTCTATATCTATTAGTTACTTATTTATTTACGCTCATGTCGGCAAAGGATTGCCGACCTACTGCGTAACAAGGACTGTAGGGCGGCAACCCTTTGCCGCCAACGATTTCAAAACTTAAACAACGTAATCAAT
>CAIODU010000214.1 GCA_903857165.1 uncultured Methylococcaceae bacterium
CGGCGCGAAGGAACTCAAAACCATCAACGCCACATCGGGAAGCATCAGCAATGTCTGTCATCTCTCGTAAGCCATCAACAGTCGGGTATTGTGCTACGAGAACGATCTCTCTGCCTCAAAAAAAGGCCAAAGTCGAGTTGGAACAGACGCAATATTTCCACGGTGGCCGGGGTCAGCGCTTGCAAGTCGTATTCGAACGCATTGGGGTTGGCGATGCCCTCGGCCAGCAGTTCAATGCGGCGTCCTTCAGAGAGGCCGAGGTAGTCGATAGCCAATGCGGCTTGGAAAATTTCGGCGACCGCTTCGGAATGACGGGTGGATTCCTGGCGCAGGTCCAATTGCATCAGGTGGAATCCAAATGTTTCCACCAGCCGAATGGTGTCCTGCAAACCGCTGGCGGCGATGGCGGCATCGCCATGGCCGATGAGCGAGTCACGGATGATTTGCAGTTCTTTAAGGAAAGCCTTGGCGCTAACATAGCGATCCTCCTCATGACTGGCCGGTTCGCCGTTGATTTGCGAGGTGACGGCGGCCAGATTGCGCTGGATGCGGTAGCGCATTATCGCCACTTTGCGCCGGTAAGGCTCGTCGGCGAAAAGCTTGCCCAAGTGGGGGAAGGCATGTTCCGCAAATTGGTTGTCCTTCTCCAAGCCACGCAGAAATTGCTCGGAAGGATTGCAAAAGCGTCCGGAAAGGGAAAGCTCGTCGTCCAAAGCCTCCAGACGGCGGACATACTCCTCCAGCACGACCTGCGCCTGCATGCGCAAGGCGAGGACGGTCGTTTCCGCCTTGACGTTGGGGTTGCCGTCACGATCCCCGCCTATCCATGATCCAAACCGCAGGAAGCCGGGGATGTGGATTTCCGCCGCTTCCTCTTTAAACGCATCGCGCACTGCCATGCCAAGGTTCCGGTATACCTCGGTAGCCGCCTGAAACAGGGAGTTGGGGAAGTAAAACAGCCCATTGCCAATTTCATCCCGCACCTCCAGTTTGCGCGCACGCAACTCGTCGGTTTTCCACAGGATTTGAATCTGGGTTTGCAAATGTTCGATGGTCTGGGCGCGAAAAAAGCCACGCGAGCGAGGATCATCCAATTTTTCGATATTGTCGAAGATTTTGCGCAGGGCTTCGATGATGGTGCGCCGTTTTGCCTCGGTGGGGTGTGCGGTTAATACCGGTTGGTAATAAAGCTTGTCCAACAAACCCTGCAAATCGGCCCGGCTCATGCCTTCTTCGCGGAACAGCATCAAGGTGTCGCGAAACGAGCTTTTCCAAAAATGACCGCCTTCCCCGGCCTGTTCCCGGCGAAGTTTCAGTTGAAAGGCTTCCTCCGCGCTGTTTGCCAAATTGAAGTAAAGCTGGCAAGCCCGCACCATCTGACCGAGAATGTCGGGAGACAGCCTATCCAAGGTTTGCATCAAATGATCGCGCAGGTTCTTGTCATCCTGCTTGCGCAATCGGGCAAAACCCAGCCTTAATTCTTGAAGGGTTTGAAATGTGTCGGGGTCGGCCTGGGCTTTTAGCACCCTCGCCAACAACACACTCAATAGCCTTATCCGCTTGCGCAGTTCCCTGTCAAAAAAGCGAGGGGAACCGGTTTCAAGCAGCGGCGAGGTGGCGGAAGAGGGGGGCGATGGTGCTGGTCGAGTCGGCGGTGGCGGCGTGTTCATGGGGTTTTTCCTGGCTCAGGCGTGAAGGGAAAGCCCTAATAATGCTGCCACAATAAGCCGTCAATAAAATGGCTTTCGCTGCCTATGGCTTGGTAAATGAAGAATTTCTTAACTTGGATAGACCGACTCGGTTTTTAAAACCGAGTCGGTCTCGGTGCGCTTTTTTTGGATCAACCGCCTTTCTGGCTTTCCCCCGCCTGCCAGCCACCGCCCAGCGCTTTGTACAAAGCGACCAGTTGGGCCGATTGTCTGGCATGGCTGTCCACCAGTTCCCGCTGCGTCAGGAGCAAGGCGCGTTCGGCGGTCAGCACATCCAAGTATGCGGACAGACCCTTGCGCCAGCGCTCGGTGGAAAGGCTCAAGGAAAGTTGTTGGGCTTCCACCGCCTGCTGCAATGCCGCGATCCGTTGGCCTTCTTCAACGTGGGCGATTAGGGCATCCTCCACTTCCCTGTAGGCTTTCAGCACGGTGGACTGGTAGTTGAGGAAAGCTTGTTCGTTGAGGGCTTCTTTGGCGCGGATATTGGCCTGTATCCGCCCCCAGTTGAAGATCGGCATGGTGATGGCGGAGGCGGCGGACCAAGATTTGCCGACGGGTGTCAAGGCGGCGAGGTTGGTGTTTTGCATCCCTAAGAAGGCGGTCAGGGTGATTTTGGGATAAAGCTCTGCCGTGGCGACGCCAATATCGGCATTGGCTTGCGTCAGTTTGCGTTCGGCCTTGCGGATGTCGGGTCTCCTGTGCAACAGTTCGGCGGGCAGGTCGGCCAGACCCGGATCGGCGCTGACAGGCAAGGGGGCTTCGGTTTCCAGGCGTTTGGACAGGTGGCCAGGCGGGTGGCCAAGCAAGATGCTCAAAGCGTGGATGGACTGCTTGACGGCGGTTTCGTAAACGGGCGCTTGGGCGCGGGTTTCCGCCGTCAGTCCCTCGCTTTGCGCCACTTCCAATTCCGAGGTCAAACCCGCCTGATGCCGCAGTTTGGTGAGTTGGAGGGTGTCTTCCTGACTTTGCAGATTGTTCCGGGTCACCCGTGACATTTGCTGATTGGAGCGTAGGTCGATGTAAGTGCGGGCCACGTCGCCAAGCAAGGTCACCAGCACATCGCGGCGGTTTTCTTCTTCCGACTCCAGGTTGGCGTCGGCGGATTCCACGGCACGTCGCACCCCGCCGAATAAATCCAATTCCCAGGAGGCGTCGAAGCCGTTCTGGAAGATGTCGTAGGTTTGATTGCTTCCCCCAAGTGCGCCGCCGCCGGCCCCGGTGCTTTGATTGGCGACATTGATATTGTTGCCACGGCGGATGAGGCTGCTACGGGCATTGATGCCGGGCAAACCGGTGGCGATGGTACGCCAGTAATCGGCGCGGGCCTCGCGGATGCGGGTTTGGGCGATCTTCAAATCCAGATTGGAAAGGATGGCTTCGCCGATGAGATGGTTCAACACCGGGTCGTTGAAGGTTTTCCACCAGTCGTCCAAATGCAGCGAATTTTGTTTGGCCAAGGGGGCTTCCGTCCATTTTGCCGGGGTTTCGACTTTGGGTGGCACATAGTCCGGTCCGACGGCACAACCGGCAAGCAGGGTGACCATGGTGGCCCATGCTGCGGTTTGTAGGGCGGGCTTCAGCCCGCCAGGCGGCCCGAAGGCCGCCCTACGCCACATTGTCACGCATCTCATGAACGCGGCCCTCCTTGGCCGGGTTGAAGCTTGGGCGGCTGCCCGGAGCCAGTGTCCAGGGCTTCGATGAACACATCCATTTGCTGCCCGACGTAGGCCGGCAGGGAAGCACGGTCGAAACTGTAGAGCGCTTGCAGCACACGGGTGTCCACCCGCTCGGTGCTGTCCCCGGTGAGGGATTTCTTCGGAACCACATAGGGTTCCACCCAGACTAGTTTCAAATCCGTCTTGAACTGCCGGTTGCCGCGCAAATAGGCCACCGCCCTGCCCTCCTTGCGGAAGCGCCAAGCATCGTTTTCGTCGATGTCCACGCGGATATGCAATTGGTCCAGGTTGCCGAGAACCATCAGCGGTGTGGCGCCCACCCCGGCGGGGGCAAATTCGCCAGGGCGGATATTGACCTGCAACACCTCGCCGGCCACCGGGGCGCGCACGACCAGCCGGTCGAGGGTGGTCTGCGTACCAATCAACTCTGCCTCGGTTTGCATGACTTGGGCGCGGGCGCTCTCCAGCCGGGCTTTGGCGATCAAGTGGGCATTGTGCCTACGATCCAGGTCTTCCGTGCTGATGGCGCGCCGGTCCGTCACTGCCTCGATGAGTTCGAGCAGGGTTCTGGTGTCGTTGACAGAGGCTTCGGCTTCGCCAACCGCAGCCTTGGATCGGGCCAGATTGGCCTTGCGGACGCCCAATTCGGCCAGGGTTTCGCGGTCGTCAATGCGAAACAAAATGTCACCTGCCTTGACCTTGTCGCCGACTCTGACCGCCACTTGCTGCACGATGCCCCCCAGCGGTGTCCCGACGGAGATATTCTGGCTTTTGGCCTCGACGATGCCCGCCCCGGCGATGAAAGAAGGATAGGGCGAGTTCGCCGGCTGGGCAACCGGCTGGGCGATGGGCGTGGGCTGGTTACCGTAGATCACGGAGTAAATGCCGAAGGCGAACCCTGCGGCGGCAAGTAAGGGTAGGGTGTATTTGGGTAGCATTTTGGTTTCCAAAAAATATGTGCGCGGGTTCCAAATCTTTGGGGTGCGGTCGTAGGGCCAATACTGTTGACACAGCCGTTCGTGGTGAGCCTGTCGAACCATGAATGGTTTGGTTTTTAGTTACTGATGTTACGCATGGACCCATGGCTGGAGCGTCAAAGCTTGCTTTGACATCAAGGCGAAGCCTTGACGGATAGGTTGCCAAAGCAAGCTTTGGCGCTCCAACCCCAATCCGGGCCAAAGCAAGCTTTGGCGCTCCCTGC
>CAIODU010000215.1 GCA_903857165.1 uncultured Methylococcaceae bacterium
GGTGATTCCTGAGAAAGAACATCCCAACAAGAATCTGATCCGAAGGCAAAAAATAGAGTCCACGAAAGGCACGAAAACCACGAACAAAAGCATGTCTTGTTCGTGCTTTTCGTGTTTTTCGTGGACGATTCTTTTGGTGGATTCATTATTGTAAATCACCTTAAGTTGGCGCACATGGGCTGGCATCCCCGTGCCAACGTTTGGCATTCGGCGGCAAAGGGTTGCCGCCCTACGTCGCAGCATTAAAATAAGGCAAGCGGCAAGTTTGGCAGGATGCCCACCTGCTTCGCTGCCACGAATGCCGTTGCGCCCGTTGAAGGCGGCAAAGGGTTGCCCCCTAGGCAAAAAAAAATCGCGAGCCGCTACGCGGCTAAGGATTTGGTTAAAAATAATCTCCCGAAAGAAGCCAAATGTAGGCCGGAATAAGCCCGCCTTGGCGGGCGTTTCCGGCAAAGTCAGCCTCCGCGACTTGTCGGAGGTATGCCGGAAACGCCCGTGGACGGGCTTATTCCGGCCTACGGTGCAAGGAAGTTATTTTTCATCGTTCCCACGGTCTCCGTGGAACGCCTACGGTGGCGCTCTGCGCCATGCACCGCCGGAGCGGTGCTGGCTGCATTCCCACGCGGAGCGTGGGAACGATGAAATGCCAGTGAACAGCAAAACAGAAAGACAGTGATCAGAGCATCAGTGGTCAGCGGTTCAGGATGGGGGGGACACACACCAAACGGAAACCGATGAGGCTGTCACGGTCGCCTGGACGGTTGCTGTAGCGGCAGGTGGCGCACGCACGGCCTCGGTCGTTGTTCCAGGAGCCGCCGCGCGCCACGCGCCGCGCATCACCTTCCATACCCTTGCGTTCCGGCTGCCCGTATTCGTTCAAGCACCATTCCCACACATTGCCGGCCATATCGCTTAGGCCATACGGCGAGACCCCCTGCGGATAAATCCCGACGGCGGTGGTTTTCCCGAGATTCAACGTCCCCGAACTGCCCCAAGTCTCGTCGATGTTGGCCCGGCCCGATTGGAATCCATCACCCCACGGGTATTCCCGGCCATCCGTGCCTCTCGCCGCTTTTTCCCATTCCTCTTCAGTCGGCAGACGCACCGTCATTCCTTCCGGCAGCAAGCCCTGCCCGTGGAGCTTGGCTGTCAACCAGCGGGTGTAGGCCACAACCTCATACCAAGATACGGTTTCGCGGGGCTGGTTGGGACCGTTCCAGCGGCCCCGCTCCGCCCTCACCCTGCCCTCTCCCGGTGGGAGAGGGTTTTCTGCCAAGCCTTGCCACCAGCGTCCGTCTTCATAACCGCCATCGTCGATAAAACATTGGTATTGGCTGTTGGTGACCGGGTAGCGGGCGATTTTGAAAGCGGGCAGGGTTATATCGGTTTTTTTATCGCCATATTGAAACGGGCCTTCTGGTATTTCCACCCAGTCGATGTCGGGGATTGGACTGGCTTGCCCTAAACTACCCTCCCCGGTCAAAATGGGATTTGGAGCGTCAAAGCTTGCTTTGACAGTCAAAGCAAGCTTTGACGCTCCAAGGATTAATTCAACAGGGTTGACTCCCACCCCTTGCCGGTCATCCCAACCCAATCGCCCCAATGCTTTCCACAGATGCGCCCGCTCCGGCGGGTTTAGGTGCAACAAGGCGTGGTCGCAGGCTTGCCGTAATGGGTCGGCGAAACGGTGCGAATTCCAGCCCCGGCCCTGCGCTACTTCCAGGCAGTCGGCGATCAACAGGGCCGGATTCGGGTCTTGTTGCAGCTTTTGCGGTGCAAGCCACGGCAGCAAGCTTGCCAAGGCATCAAGGGCGGCCTTCGCCGAATCCTTGTCGGCAATGGTGCAAAATAAAAAAGTAAGGCTGCGCCGCCAAGCCGGGGTGGCGGCGTAATGGGTCAGCATCTCGGTCGCCGCTTTGCCGATGCGCTTCAGGCGGACGGCGGCAAGGAACTCCTGAAAACTCAGATGATAGAAAGCGGCCCGCCCGTTCGAGCGGGGCAGCAACAAACCAGAGTTGGACAACAGGTCTTCCCGTGCTTGCCGGGCATCGGCGGACCCGGTTTCGGTGGTGGGATCGTTGCGCTGATAGTTGGCCAAGTGGCGCAGGATTTCGTCAATATCCACCTCGGCAGCAGGGGTGTCGCGTAGCGCGTGGCTTTCGCCTAGATGCATCCCCAAGGCTACCGCTTCCAGCCGGTAGCGGGCCTTGTCGCGTTCATTTTCAGTTAAATAACGCTTGTATAAAACCTGACCGACGACGGCATCGTAGAGCTTGTAAAAATCCTGCGGCAGCCGCTGGCCTTGGTCGTACATCACACACAGCGCAGTCAACAACATTGGGTTGCGGCGCAGTTCGGCGAGGTCTTCGCGTTCTTGCAGATGCACCAGCAAGCCGCCTGCTTTTGTTTCGACGTTGACCGGGTCGGCGGCGGCATACCAACGGCGGACAAAGGTGTCTTGCAGGGCTTCGGGCAGTTCCAACAGTTCCGCCACGGTTAGCTTGACCCGGCGGCGGTCGTCATTGCACAGGCCATAGGGCCGGCTGGTCAGCAACACCCGGTTGCCGAGTTTTAACCATGCGGGCATCGCGTCCGCCAAGCCGGTAATGAGGTTGCGGCGGGGCAGATGGCCTAGTGGCAAGGACTCCGGCACTTCGTCCACGCCGTCCAGAATGAGCAAGGCGCGGCCCGCTTGCAGTTCTTCGTGGAAGGCGGCCCAGGTCAGCCCGCCGGGTTTGGCTTGGTCTAGCCATGCGGCCAGACTGTGTTCCAATTCGGCGCGGGTCCAGTGTCCGTTGCCGCGCAAGCCGTCTTCGTGTCCGGCCCATTCGCGCAGACGGCACAGCAAGGGGAAACGTCCGCGCAGTTCGCCGGGCAGTTTTTCCTCGAATTCCCCGGCTACGGCGATTTTGTGGCCCGGCACCGAGCCGGTCGCCACCACCAAGGCCAGCCAGCGGCAAAACGTGGTCTTGCCCGCGCCGGGTGCGCCGGGGAGATAAAGGGATTCTTCGCCCAAGCGGTGCAACAGCAATGCTTGGCGTTCCTCGCGCACCTCCTCCGGTTTGGCTTTTCCGGATTTTTCGGCTTTCGGTGGGGTGACGGCGGGAACATAAACCTGCCCCAAACGGACATTCTGGCTTTCCCTCAAGTCCAGCCCCAGCAGTTCGACGCTTTCGCAAGTTTGGCGGAGCCAAGCGAGATACAGATCGCGGACTGCCGCGTTATTTGATGCGCCTTCAGGTTCCGCTGCCATGATTGCCGAAAGCACGGCGGAAGAGAGGCTTTCGGGGGAGGTGAAGCTTCCGCAAACATGATCAAGCATGACATGGTTGCGGAACTTGGCTATTGCCGAGTCAGGGGAAGAAAAGTTGGGGTCTAAGAATTTGGGCTTCCAATCAAACTCAGGGTCAAGCAGAAAAACCAAAGGCTTTTTGCCTAGGCGCACAGCCTCCTCGTATTCCATCTGTGTGATGGAGTGTTGATCGGGATTGTCAGCGGGGGGCTGGAAGCCATACCGCCACGCCAAGATCAACACGTAATAGTCGCATTCGGCCACATCCTTCAGGCATTTGTCCTTCGGCCGTTCGTCGGATGCCGCATATTTTTCCATGCATTCGATGACGACACGGGCGCGTTCCAATGCCTCCTTCACCGCCTTGCGATGTTCGATGAGGTCGATAAAGGTGGAGGAGAGGTAGACTTTCTTCTTGATGTCCATGCAGAGTCCGGCAAAGGGGATGTCATATGGATCGCCAGTATGGCAATAACCCGGCGATATGGCAATGATCGCCCCTTGATGCATGCCACTGGCTTCCGCCAATCCCGTCAATTCGCGCGTGGCGAAATGCCCATTTCCAGATGGCATGAAAGAATCTTCGTTGCAATCGCCCTCCCCGCCCTTCTTCTTCACGGTCATTTCACCCGCATGGCCTCAAAGCCATTAACTTAAGCCGTTCGTGGTGAGCCTGTCGAACCATGAACGGCTTACCCGCTCACCCCCATTCGGCAAGCTCAGGACAGGCTTCGACAAGCTCAGGGCGAACGGGTAAGCCTTGAACGTGTCCCGCCTTAAGTTGGTAGCCCGATTTTCGCATGGATGCCTGGAAGCCTGACACGCTTCCAATGGCTAGGCTTACCGAATACCTAGCCAACTTGGCGGTGCTTGTGGGATACTAAGGAAAATGTCCACTTCATCAAAATCCATATAGACAGTACAGTTAAGGAATAAGACTTCGTAAATTTTTTGGCATAATCCACAGATGGTTTCGATCAATTCCAAGGAACACCAATCCCATGCCTATCATGTTCAATTCCATTCTGCGTGAAGCGGGCTTACCGCTAACCGATGTCCGCCTTATCCGGCACAAGGACAACCGATTAAAAAAAGGCCATTCGCTCTATAAACTATGGCGCGACAATCGCCCTCTGTTTGAAGAAGATCAATCCAGGCAAAGCATCACGAATCGGCAGAAACTGACAACACCTTACTGGGCAGTATTTATTGCCAATACTAGGAATGAAACAATGTTTGCGGGGCTTTATGCGGTCAGTTATCGCGGCCTCTTGGAACAAGACAAGCCCCTGATTAATCGTGAAGGCATCGACTTGGCTGGAAACTGTGATTGCTATGACCTAACGTTGCAGGACGCTTTAAGCGACTTCATCGGCAAGCTCATTATTGACTGGGGACAGGGGATGTTGGCTTGGGTGCAATATGCCGACCGTAATGACAAGCCCGTTCTGGAATTGCGTAAAAAGTTCGAAGAACCCGATTTCCCCGGTTACTTGAATTTCATCCAGCCATTATCATCGCTCAATAATATGCCCGCGAGTTGGGTTGCAGCGTTGAAGTTTTCCCGTGGTGTTTATTTACTGACGTGCCCGAAGACTAAGGAGCAGTATGTTGGTTCGGCATCGGGTGAAGGAGGGTTTTGGGGCCGCTGGCAGAACTACATCGACACAGGCCACGGCGGCAATGTGGGTTTGAAGAGTCGGGAACCTAGCGATTATCAAGTTTCGATACTGGAAGTTGCGGGATCATCGGCAACAACCGATGACATATTGGCGATGGAAGGCCGGTGGCAATCCAAGCTGCAAAGCCGGGATATGGGTTTGAACCGGAATTGGGCAGGCTAAAGACGATTCAACAGGGAATCATTCATTGTGACGCAATAACCATCAGGCATATTGCGCCAAACGAAGAACTTTGTTGAAATCGCCAGGCTTCAGGCCTTCGCGTCAATCAACACAGTTTAATTTTGCGCAACGATGAGGACGGGTGCAGTCCCTGAACTCTTAAGCCCTATCGCACTGGCGGCCCCTGATGACAGGTCGGCTATCCGGCCGCGACGGTATGGGCCTCGGTCGGTGACTCGTGCAATGACAGATTGATGGTTTCTCAGATTGGTGACGAGAACGACCGTTCCCAGTCTCAATGTCCGGTGGGCCAGGGTGTGTTGTGACGGGTTAAACCGCTCGCCGCTGGCTGTCCTGTGCCCTGCGAAGCCTGGGCCATACCAACTGGCTATGCCTTTCTGTTGGAAGGAGATTCTTTCGAGTCCGCTGGATTGATTCTCGCCATTCAGATTGGTGTCTTCATCGGCGAAGGTGACGGTTGGCACAAATAATGCCATTAGTAAAGCTAGTGTTTTCATAAATATACCTCAGTTTTAGAACAATTTCACTCTTGCCCAATATTCGTCGTGACATAGTGGGTCTGGTCTTAGCTGAATTTACTCCTATGGTGGTGGTCAAAAAAAATCGGTTGGCGCATCAAATTAAGAGCGTTTACATGGATGACACTTTAGTGGGTAACGATGAATAAGTAAAATCAGTAATCTTTTTGTTAATCATCAGATATTCTGATGCATTGACGAATCGCGCACCCTCTGCGACTAGACCGACAACGCAACAGACAAAGAAAATGACGTTTCATGCTTCTTGGCATAGGTTCAACCGCGACTTATGCCTTATCATTCACACCTTAAAATTGATAAGATCGACTAGAGGCATTGAAGATATGAACGAACATTATGATGTGGTCATCGTCGGCGGCGGCATGGTTGGGGCGACCCTGGGTTGTGGCTTGGGGGGCAGCCCGTTGCGGGTGGCCGTGCTGGAAGATGCGCCACCACCGGCTTTCGGTCCCTCGCAAGCGCATGACCTGCGCGTTTCGGCGGTCAGCATCGCCTCGGCCAACATCCTCAAGACCATTGGTGCCTGGCAGGGCATTGCGTCAAGGCGCTTTTGCCCGTTCCGGCGGATGAGGGTTTGGGAGGACAGGGGCGATGTCGAATTCCGCAGCGAAGACATCAATGAATCCGTGCTGGGCTATATCGTCGAAAACCGTGTTATCCAGTTGGCTTTGCTGGATCGCTTGCAAGCGTTCGACAATGTCGATTTTTTATGCCCGGTGAAAACACAATCCATTGATTACATGGCGGGGCAGTCCAGTGTGCGGCTTGAGGATGGCCGTACCATCACCGGGCGCTTGCTGGTGGCGGCTGACGGCGGGTTTTCCCGAGTGCGCCAAGCGGCCGGCATGGGTGTGCATACTTGGGATTATGCGCAACACGCCTTGGTGTTGACGGTTGAGACCGGCTACGCCCAACAGGACATAACTTGGCAGAAGTTCACCCCCACCGGGCCACTGGCCTTCCTGCCTTTGGACGGGCCCAATGCGTCCTTGGTCTGGTATAACACACCGGAAGAGGTCAAGCGCTTGAAAGCCCTGCCGGACGAAGAATTATTGCAAGCCCTGCTGGCGACGTTTCCGCCGGTTTTGGGCGAAATCACCCAGATTGTTTCGCGTGGAAGTTTCCCGCTCCGCCGCCAACATGCCCAAAGCTATGTCAAAGAGGGCGTGGCGCTCATCGGCGATGCCGCACACATGATTCATCCGCTGGCGGGCCAAGGCGTCAACATCGGCTTGCTAGATGCCGCCGCGCTGGCGCAGGTGTTGGTTGCCGCGAAAAAAGGCTCAAAGGATCTCGGCGCGACCCCCGTTTTGCAGGAATACGAAAAGATGCGCCGCCAGAACAATCTGCTGATGATGACGGGCATGGACATGTTCTACCGCGTCTTCGGCAATTCCCAACTGCCGCTGAAACTGCTCCGCAACATTGGCTTGGGGTTGGCCGAACGCATTGCGCCGGCAAAGAAGCTGGCAATGAAATACGCGATGGGCTTGGGTGGGCAATTGCCGAGGTTGGCGAGGGGCGAGACGATTGTGAGGTAACTTATGTTACGCACTGATTAAGATTTCGTCATCGGTAAAAGGTCGCTGACCTACTGGCTTAAAAAATAGAGTCCACGAAAGACACGAAAAGCACGAACAAAAGCAAGATTTGTTCGTGCCTTTCGTGTTTTTCGTGGACGATTCTTTTGGTGGGTTCATTATTGGAAATCACCTAACTCCGATACCCTTTGAAGAATCTACGCCATTTCCGCCAACTGCTCCAGCAATGCCGTTTGGGCGCGGATTGCCAGTTCGCCTGGCTTGGGGGTGGCACGGAAATAGGTCCCATCCGCTTGCAACAGCCACGCTTGGGTGTTGTCTTTCACATAAATCTCCAAATCGCCACGGATTCTATCGGCTAGCTTTTTGTTTTCAACCGGGAAGCAGCTTTCCACACGGCGGAACATGTTGCGTTTCATAAAATCGGCGCTGGCGCAAAACACTTCTGGCTCACCGCCATTTTCAAACCAGAAGACCCGGCTGTGTTCAAGGAAGCGCCCGATGATGGAGCGCACCTGGATATTTTCCGAAACCCCCGGAACACCAGGCCGCAGACAACAGATGCCTCGCACGATCAATACGATCTTCACCCCGGCCATGGAGGCGCCATAAAGGGCGCGAATCAATTGGGGTTCGTTAACCGAGTTGACTTTGATGATGATCCGCGCAGGCAGCCCTTTTTTGGCATGCTCGGTTTCCCGGCCGATTTTCTTGATCAGCGCGGTATGCAGGGTGAACGGCGATTGCAGCAGCTTGTCCAGCCGGCTCATTTTCCCCAAGCTGGTCAGTTGCACAAATACCCGGCGCACATCCTCGCCCAACTCTTTGTCGCTGCTGAACAAGCTGTAATCGGTGTAAAGCCTTGCGGTTTTCGAATGATAGTTGCCCGTGCCAAGATGGGTGTAATAGCGCAGTTGCTTGCCCTCGCGACGCAGGATCAACATCATCTTGGCGTGGGTCTTGTAGCCGACAATGCCGTACACCACTTGCACCCCGGCCTCCTGCAGGCGGTGGGCCTGGGATATGTTGGCCTTTTCATCAAAGCGGGCCAATAGCTCCACCACCACCATGACTTCTTTTCCCTCGCGTGCCGCCCTGATCAAAGCTTCGACGATAGGCGAGTTTGACCCCATGCGGTAAAGCGTCTGTTTGATGGCGACCACATGCGGGTCGTCCGCCGCCTGCCGAATCAGTTCAATCACCGGGCCAAACGATTCGTAAGGCTGATGCAACAATATGTCTTGCTTGCGCATGACTTCGAAAATATCGTCCTTGTAGCCGGCGAATTGCCGGGGCAAGCCTGCGACAAACTGCGGGTATTTCAGGTCGGGGCGGTCGATGAGGTCGTAAACCTCGCGGGATCGGTTTAGGTTTACCGGGCCGTGGACTTTATACAGGCGGTCCTCGGTCAGGCCGAACTGGGAAAGCAAAAATCCGATTAATTTATCGGGGCAGTTGTCGGTCACTTCCAAGCGCACCTCATCGCCGTAGTTACGGCTGGTCAGCTCCCCTTCCACCGCATGTAACAAATCGTCTATTTCCTCCTCGTCCAAATACATGTCGCTGTTGCGGGTGACGCGGAACTGGTTGCAGGCGCGAATTTTCATCCCATGAAACAAATGGTCGGCGAAAGCATGGATGATGGAAGAGAGAAACACAAAATCGTGCGGGCCGCTGTCGGTTTCGCCATGCGGCAATTGGATGATTCGCGGCAGTGCGCGTGGCGCTTGGAGGATTGCCAGCTCAAGGTCACGCCCGAAGGCATCCTTACCGGATAGGGAAATGATGAAATTCAAGCTCTTGTTGAGAATGCGAGGAAAGGGATGTGCTGGGTCCAAACCCATCGGGCTTAAGATGGGCAGCAGTTCCTCTTCAAAATAAATCTTCAGCCAAGCCCGCTGGGAATCATTCCACTCGGTACGGCGGATGAAGCGGATGTTTTGCTCCACCAAGCTAGGCAGCATGACTTCATTCAACACCCGGTATTGCTCCGCCACCAATTCATGGGCGCGTTGGTTGATGGTGGCCAATGCTTCGCCTGGACTCAGGCTATCCGGCTCGTTGCGGGCCGCGCCCAATTCGGCCATCTGGATCAAGCCGGCGACTCGAACCTCAAAAAACTCATCCAGATTCGAGCAGGAAATGCAAAGGAAATTGAGCCGTTCCAACAGCGGCGTCCCTTTGTCCTTGGCTTGCTCCAACACTCGCCAATTAAATTCGAGCAGGCTCAATTCGCGATTCAGGTAAAGCCTCGGGTCGTCCAGGTCGACTTCGCCGGTCTTGTTGGACTCTTCTGCCATAGGCTGATTGCCTTTGGCCTGCAACTGCATGGCGCTGTTGTCCTTTTCCATATCGCCGACGAGATGCTTGGCAGCTCGGATCATCCGCTCCGCTTTCTGTGCGGAAAAGCCTGGAATCTTTTGCAACTGCTCCATGTCGGCAACGGCCAATTCCTCAACAGAAAAAATGCCATGTTCGGCCAAGATGGTACGCGCCGATTTGCTGATGCCTTTAACATTGCCGATAATCAAATTTGCTTTCCCCAGTGCTTGGTCAGTCATATAAATTAATAGGATGTTTACGATTGTTTAAATAAATGGAGATATTCGCCGTATCCGGCTTCCTCCATTTCTTCTTTTGGAATGAATCTCAGCGCAGCCGAATTGATGCAATAGCGTTTTCCGCCAGGGACCGGGCCGTCTGCAAACACATGGCCGAGATGGGAATCGGCCTGTTGGCTGCGGACCTCGGTGCGGATCATGAAATGGGTGAAATCCCGCTTCTCAACGACATTTTCCGGTTCCAGCGGGCTATGAAAACTGGGCCACCCCGTGCCGGAATCGAATTTGTCCAAGGAACTGAACAACGGTTCGCCAGAAACCGCATCCACATAAATGCCTGCATGGTGGTTATCCCAATAGGCGTTGTGGAAAGGCGGTTCGGTACCGCAGCGTTGGGTCACCTCAAATTGCTCCTCATCCAGTCTTTTCTTCAGCGTTTGCTCGTCGGGTTTGACAAATTTCAATTCACTCCAAGACATCACAGTACCTCTCACGGGATAGATGGTGGAAAATCCGGGCTAGGCAAAAAAAGCCGATTCATTTTCCCCGCCCGTTTTCATTGGAAGAGAACTTCCCTCCCTAGCTTGAGAGTGTTAGGATGGGCAAGTGGATTTCACGGGTGCGCCTCAGCCGGAACTGCCGTTTATACGGCTTATCTTTAAATTTTTCCTATTGTACTTAATTTGCGAGTGGAAGGCTTGAATACGTCCCCAGAGGGAGGCATTCAGGGAATTTGCGTTTCCTCGCTATCACCCTTACCTAGGCTGTCAACCCATCTGACCTTGATTCTGTCGCCCGGCTTGGCATCCCTCAGCCGGAATGAAAGATAGGGGTCGCGTGACACTGCCGTGCCAAACTGGCAACTTGCGACAAGCTTGCCATTATGTTCTATTTTGACTTCCTGGATGTAATGGGCGGGGATGATTTCACCGCTGTCTTTATCCTGTCTGCGCCCGGTTTCCATGGGGTGGTCGATTAGGATGCGCAGCAAGAAGGCAGATTCCAGGGGCTTTATCTTTATTTTTATATTTGACATGTCACTCCCATTTGGGGTTGAATCCAAGACGTGTTGATTTAAACCCACCCGGAAGTTAAAGACAATGACTCATTCAAGAAGATCATTCCTAAATGCCATGCTCGCACTTTTTTTATCCGGTTTTTCTGGTTTGGGCTGGCCCCGGGCAACCGCCCCAAAAGCTGCAAGTGCCGGCAAACTGGCTGCTGCCATGGAACAGGAATCGGGTGGGCAAAACCCGTCCGCAAGCGATCTTATCAAGCTTGAAGCACCCGACATAGCCGAGGACGGGGCAATTGTGCCGGTCACCATCGAAAGCGAACTCGCCAACGTGGAAACGATATGGGTGTTTGTGGAAAAAAACCCCACCCCGTTGGCGGCCCGTTTCGACTTGGACAAAAGCTTGGGCCCCTTCGTATCCCTACGCATCAAGATGAACGAAAGCTGCGATATCATCGCCATGGTTAAATCGGAAGAGGGTTATTTCAGCGCCAGGAAAAAGGTCCGGGTGGTCGTTGGGGGATGTGGATAATCCAAGGCAAGCACCAAACCACCTGCCATCGCGAGAACCTAACGCCACCTCGCCGAAATGCCAACGCTGATATTGCTTCCTCACCCAGAGAATCCCGCCATGACGAAACACCCCTTCCACTTATTCAAGCCGCTCGCCGCCTTGCCTCTGCTCTTGACTTGCAATGCCACTCTGGCGGGCGAGGTGACGGTCTATGCTGCGGCCAGCCTGCTCTGCACCGGGCAAACCGAATCGGTGCCGGTGGGCATCTACGCCAAAGAAACCTTGGTCAAGCTGGGTTGGTGGGATGCCATCAAAGGGCGGGTGGTGGGCACCGATGATGTACGCGCCGCACTGGATTTGGTCAGGCGGGGGGAATGCATAGGCATCGCCTACGCAACGGATGCAAAGATCAGCAACAAGGTGGAAACCGTCGCCACTTTCCCCGAAGGGTTCCACTCACCCATCGTCTATCCCGCAGCCTTAGTGACTCAATCGGGCGAGGCAAAGGCATTTTTTACTATCTACAAAGCTCAGGCAAGCTATTTGCCGGATATGGGTTCAAGCTATTGAAGTAAGATGGCAAATGGAACCTTTGAACATGACTTTAACCCCCGAAGAAATCTCCGCCCTGTGTCTTTCCGCCAAAGTCTCCGCCTGGGCGACCTTGTTGAGTTGCCCTTTGGCAATTGCGATGGGTTGGGTGCTGGCACGGAAACAATTTTTCGGCAAACCTTTGGTCGATGCGCTGTTTCATCTTCCGCTGGTGCTGCCGCCCCCGGTGCCGGGTTATCTGTTGCTGATGTCTTTCGGCAATCAAGGTGGAATGGGGCGCTGGCTAAACGAGCATTGGGGTTTTTCCTTCGCATTCAACTGGAAAGGCGCAGCTTTGGCGGCGGCGGTGATGTCCTTCCCGTTGATGCTTGGCCCGGTGCGTTTGTCTTTCAAACTGATCGGTTCACAACTGGAAGACGCCGCCCGCACTCTGGGGGCCAATCCCTGGTCGGTTTTTTTCACCGTCACCCTGCCTTTGGCCTTACCGGGCATATTGTCCGGTACGCTGCTCGCATTTAGCCGTAGCTTGGGCGAGTTCGGCGCGACCATCACCTTTGTCGGCAATATCGAAGGCGAGACCCGCACCCTGCCCCTTGCCATTTACACCGCGAAGAACCTGCCCGATGGGGAGGATATGGCACTGCGCCTAATCATACTGTCTCTAGCTCTGGCCTTTGGAGCCTTGTTGGCGAACGATTGGTTGGCACGGCACATTGAGCGCCGGTTGGGCATGAAATAAAACCGTGCTTGACCTAAACATCGACATCCGGCTGCAACGCGGAAGTTTCCCGGTGGAAATGGCGGTTCGCATTACCGAGCCGGTCAGCGGGGTGTTCGGCCATTCGGGTTCGGGGAAGACCACCCTGTTGCATTGCATCGCCGGCTTGGTGAAGCCCGACAGCGGTCATATGAAGTTAAATGGCGAAATCTTTTTCGATGTCGCCAAGAAACAATTCACCCCGCCGCATAAACGGCATATTGGCTTGGTGTTTCAAGACGCGCAATTGTTCCCGCATCTGTCGGTGCTAAACAATCTTTTGTACGGCTATCGAAGGCTTAAGCCCATTCAACGCCGCTTTGAACTGAAACCGGTGGTGGAGTTGCTGGAGATTGGCCCGCTGTTGGAACGCCGCCCAGGCCAATTGTCTGGCGGGGAGAAGCAGCGCGTCGCCTTGGGCCGGGCTTTGCTGTATAGCCCGCAATTGCTGCTGCTCGACGAACCCTTGGCGGCATTGGACGGGCGGCTGAAAAGGCAAATCCTGCCCTTCTTGCGCCGCGTCCGCGATGTGGGGATTCCCATGCTGTACGTCAGCCATGCTTTGGATGAAATCCTTTACCTCACCCAAACGGTGACGCTGGTCGATCATGGCCGGATAGTAGGCCACGGTTCCTGCCTGGACGCACTGACCCAGGCAGACTCCACCGAACTCGCCGACGGCATGGATCTGCGCAATGTGTGGGAAGTCACTATTTTGGAAAATAACCGGCAACACGGGTTCAGCGTCGCGGCATTGGGAAAACAGCGCATAATCCTTCCGCCCGCCCCTGCCAGCGAGGGAAAAACAGCCATCGTCAGTGTCCGTGCGGCGCAAATCGCCTTGTCCAGGCAACGCATTGAAGGCATTACCATCCAAAACCAACTGCCGGGGAGGATATTGCGCATTGTTTCACGCCGCCACGGCGCACTGGTCGAAATCGACGCGGGCGTGGTGGTTGTCGCGGAAGTCAACGGCAAGACGGTGGGGGATCTGAATCTGCGCGAGGGCGATGGTGTCTATTGCTTGATCAAGGCGCAGTCGGTGGAATACCCGGATGGTTAGGGGAAAGGGAATAAAAAGCAGGGATGGGTTCCGAACCCGCCCCTACGTCTTAATCCCTTCTTAATGTGATTGACAACCCGCCTACTGAGGTGGCCTTACGGGGTTTTGTTGTCCCTGCTGGAAAGCATTATTGACGGCTTGTTGGTGTCTGCCATAAGCAAACCCCCCCAAGCCACCGACACCCGCGCCTATCGCCGCCCCCATGCCGGCGTTGCCCGCGAGGGCACCGATCAAGGCACCGCCCGCGGCACCGCCCAACGCACCCGTCGCCGTGCGTTGCTGGGTATCGGACATTCCCGCGCAGCCTCCGAAGACCAGCACCGCGAAGATAACCACCGATGATTTAAACGCTTTATTTGAATTTGACTTTTTCATGACATGCACCTTTTTTTTTGAGATTCGGTCTTATCCGGCAGCTTATTTCGTCTTTGCCTTGCAAGGATAGGTATCGACCAAGAACTTGGTGACCACATCGCCCACCGTATCCTTATCATATTCAGGGTGTGCCTTGGAATAACGCACATATTCGCCAATGACCTGGTTGCGGGTGGCCGTCTCAGGAATGCAGAACACGGGCGAAAAGTCCTTCCCTTCCTTCAGTGCATCATGATAGCGGGCGAAACCCACCCCAAAGCCATGGCAGAAGTGGATGGCCGCGACATAATTCGCATCACTCGGCTGCGCTGAACACAGCGCGACGAGGTCGGCATTATTGCGTATTTCAAAAATAATCGGTTCCACAGCCCACGCAGGGTTGGCAAAGATAGGCACTGCGACCAACAGGCCATAAAAACAGAAAGAACGTATCAATTTCATCAGCGCATTCCTCTTAAGTTGTGTAAAGGGTTGGATTATGACTTTCACCAATGCTTACCCGCCGCCGTTCCTGTCAAGGGTGAACCGTCTCGGTTTTCCTCGCTATTCACCGGAAAGAAACCCGGCGGGGACTTCTTCCAATGATAACCAATTTTGGCTAGTTTGTAACCCGTATCGAACAGAAGATTCATCACCCTGTTGTCAAACTCGTCTTCCCGGTTGGTGTCCAAGGCATCGGGAATAAATGCCAAGTTGAAATCAAGATTGTCCCGCTGGGTGGTGGCAAAAATGCGGAACAGATCACCGCTGCCTTGAGCTTTGATCAAAGAAGACACGGAGCGAGGTCCGATGGCACCTAGCCGCGGCCTCACCTCCTGCCAGTCGGGCTTGATTTGGGTGTTGCGGATGATGTAAACGCGAGCCCTGCGGCTTGGCGGTTTGTTGGGGTCTGTCCGAAACTTCATTGGGTCCAGCATTGGGCCGTAGAGGAACACTTGGTTGGTCACCCCGCCATCGACATGCATTTCATCAAAGCGCTGGCCGCTGACTTCGACAGGAAAATAAACGGGAGGGAATGCCACCGGCACGGCGGCGGAGGCAATCATCACTTGGCGAAACAGCTCAAGCGCCAGCGGATGGCCTGAAGCGGCGATGGCACCCATGTTCCAAACCACGGGCCTTTGGGCATCAAGCGCCGTCGTGCTGATATAAAGCCTACGGCCTTTCAAATGCTCGGCTGCCACATCCTTCAACATCTGTTCGTCGACAATCTTGGCGGTAAGATTGGCCAGCGGATCATTCAGGCCGATGGCATCCGAAAAGAATATCGCGAGCAGCGATTTCATCATAAAGATGTCCTTGCCCGTGATCGTCGTGTACACCTCTTTCAACTTCCCGTCATAGGCGGCACCAAGGAAAGCGAAGGGGGCCGTCAACGCACCCGTGCTAACACCGGTGACCAGCTTGAAACTGGGACGTGTACCGGATGTGGTCCAACCACATAATAATCCAGCCCCGAAGGCCCCGTCACCGCCACCACCCGAAATCGCCAATATATTGACCGTACCCCCTTCCTCGTATAGGCCACTGCGCTTTTCCTGTGCCTTGGAATCAATCGCGTCCTTTTGGAAAACCGGGCTGAACTCGTCACCCCAAGCCCGCACTCCGGGCATGCCCGATATCTGCACCATGGATTCATACTTGCGCGGGGGCGGGGAATGCAATCTCAGCGCGGCGCATCCCAACAGCAAAGTGACTATTACAAAAACAATGCCGAGCTTGACTATCCGCATAGTTTCGCGAGTTTCCATCCCGGTAGGCCGGGTTCTATTGATCATCGTTTTTTCTCCGTTTATGCCCAGTTTATCCCCGTCCTATGGAGTAATAATCAAAACCCTCCGCCGCCATCCTGGCCGGGTCATACAAGTTGCGGCCATCGAAGATTGCCGGATGGGACAGCGTTGCTTTGATTTTCGCAAAATCCGGGCTCCTGAACAAATTCCATTCGGTCACAATCGCCAATCCATCGGCATCCTGCAAAGCCGAGTCTGGACTATCGCATAGCGTCAAATCCGGGCGTTCCCCATAAAGACGCTGGGCTTCACTCATAGCCACTGGATCAAAAGCGCGGACTGACGCTCCATCCGCCCACAAAGCCTCCATCAATACCCTGCTCGGCGCGTCGCGCATGTCGTCGGTGTTCGGCTTGAACGCCAAGCCCCAAAGGGCGATGGTTTTGCCATTTAGGTTTCCGCCAAAATAAGACCTTATTTTTTCAAACAGAAGCATTTTCTGCCGGTTATTGACGCCCTCAACCGCTTGCAACAATTCCGCCGCATAACCCACATCCCTGGCGGTGCGCTCCAACGCCTTGACATCCTTGGGGAAGCAGGAACCGCCGTAGCCGCATCCGGGATAGATGAAATGATAGCCAATGCGCGGATCGGAACCGATGCCGATGCGTACTTTCTCAATATCCGCGCCCAGTCGTTCGGCCAAATTGGCCAGTTCGTTCATAAAGCTAATCTTGGTGGCGAGCATCGCATTGGCAGCGTACTTGGTCAACTCGGCGGAGCGGATGTCAATGCAGATCATCCGGTCATGGCTGCGGTTGAACGGCGCGTAAAGGGCGCGCAATAATTCGGTCGTCCTGGGGTTGTCGGTGCCGACCACAATACGGTCGGGCTTCATAAAGTCATCAATGGCCGCCCCTTCCTTGAGGAATTCTGGATTGGAGACGACATCGAATTCCACGGCACTGCCCCACTCCTTTTGCGCCGCGAATAGGGTCTCGCGGACTTTATCGGCAGTGCCCACCGGGACGGTTGACTTGTTGACGACGACCCGGTATTCCTTCAATCTTTGGCCGATGCTACGAGCCACCGCCAACACATATTGCAAATCGGCGGAACCATCCTCGTCAGGAGGTGTGCCAACGGCGATGAATTGGAATAAGCCATGCTCGACCGCCTTATCAATGTCCGTGGTGAATTGAAGACGCTTGGATGCCATGTTGCGGTGGATGATTGCATCCAAGCCGGGTTCGTGAATCGGCACTTCGCCACGATTCAACCGCTCTATTTTGCCTGTATCCACGTCGATGCACAGCACTTCGTTGCCCACCTCGGCCAAACACGCACCCGTGACCAAGCCCACATAACCGGAACCAAATACTGTGACTTTCATGATCTTCCACTTAATTTAAACTTCGTTCAATACAAGAGGGATGACATCCCTGAAACACCGGATACTTTCGTCAATTTTAAAGGGAACGCCCGCAGCAAATCGTTTTTTATATCGTCGTTGTCTTCCAATCCCACCGCAATGCGAACCAAACCATCGCCAATGCCGGCGGCGGCGCGTTCTTGCTCCGTCAAACGCCCATGGGTGGTCGTGGCAGGATGCGTGATCGTCGTCTTGGTGTCGCCCAAATTCGCGGTAATCGACAACATCTGTGTCGCATCGATCAAGCGCCAAGCCGCTTCCTTGCCACCCTTCACCTCAAAACTGACGATGCCCCCGCCGGATTTTTGCTGCCTTTGCGACAGCTCATGTTGGGGATGGGAAGGCAAGCCCGGATAATACACCTTATCGATCCACGATTGGGCTTCCAACCACTGCGCCAAAGCCAAGGCGTTTTCGCCATGGGCGCGCATTCTAACCCCTAAGGTTTCCAAGCCCTTAAGGAATATCCAGGCATTGAAAGGGCTCATGGTCGGGCCACCCGTGCGGAGATAAGGATAAATCTCTTTGTCCAGCAATTCCAGCCCCCCGACAATAGCCCCGCCCACGCAACGCCCTTGCCCGTCCAGATATTTGGTGGCGGAATGTATGACGATGTCCGCACCCAACGCCAAGGGCTTCTGCAAAGCCGGGGTCAGGAAGCAATTGTCCACCACCAATAACACACCCGTATTGTGGGCTATTTCCGCCAATTGGGCGATGTCGGCAATTTGGGTCAATGGATTGGAAGGCGTTTCCACCAATAAAAACCGGGTTTCCGGGCGTATGGCCTGTTGCCAAGCCGCGTAATCGGTCAAATCGACAAAGGTGGTGGCGACACCGAACTTGGCGAAATAATTCTGGAACAGCAATACGGTGTTACCGAACACGCCCCGCGAACACACCACATGGTCACCCGCCTTGAGCAAACCGAAGCCGACGGCTGCAATCGCCGCCATGCCCGATGCCACGGCAATGCAGCGTTCGCCGCCTTCCATAATCGCCAGGCGTTGCTCGAAGGCGCGGACAGTGGGATTGGTGAAGCGTGAGTAGATATTGCCGGTTTCCTTCCCGGAAAACCGGGCGGCGGCCTCGGCAGCGCTGTTGAAGACATAGCTGGACGTGAGGAAAATCGGGTCGCTATGTTCCTGTTCGTGGGTACGCCGTTGCCCGGCGCGGATGGCCTGGGTTTCCGGCCGAAAGTCGTTCCAATTGGTTTCGTTCATGGTGGGTTTTATTTAAAGGTTTTTATTTATCAAACAGCCATCCAATTCCTGATAAAGTGGAAACTGGGTGTCGAAGCTGATCAAGTTGGCTTTATACTGTAAAGCAGTGGCTATTATTATGCGGTCTTGCGGGTCTTTATGATGCTCCGGCAAAGCCACTGCCTTAACACCTTCAAAGCACGATATTGCGGATACGCCAACCTCAGTGGATTCCTCAATCAGCTTAATAGTTGCTTGAGTGAGCTTTCTAGGAATTTGATTAACCCACCAATGCCAAATATGGGTATCAAGAAGAATCATTCGTCAATGCCCCAATCTGATGGCGGTGCTGAAGACATTACATCACCTAATTCTTTAACCTTCCCTGCAAACTGTGGAGGAGGTATACGACGGCGGACAGGTTGACCAGCATCTAGTTCGTCTAACGTGAATACTAATACTTCCACGCGACGGTTCATGAAAGAATCAGGCAAGTCTATAACTAAATGTGGAGATTTGACGGTTTCAATGGAACGTTTCAACTGCATAGTCATTTAAACACCGTACTGATGGATAATGCATTATAATAAGCCATCTTGTCTTAAACCAGAAATCAATTCATCTAGGTTCTGGGATTGAATCACCGAATTCGCTGGCTGTGTCTAGCCAAAGTGCCATGGCTTCCTGAGCATTTGCCAATGCTTCGTTAGGAGTTGGTCCGTGAGCCATGCAGCCCGGTAGCTCCGGTACATCCGCTATAAAGGCTTGATCTTCGTTGCTCCAATAGATGATTATTTCATATTTGTACATCGTCATTCACCTGTCAAATGATATTTCAGGATAACTTCACGAATCTGCTTCACCTGATACGGTTTTGCCTTGTTTCCTCGCGTTGAATATTTGTCTCGTTCCCATGCTCCAGCGCTCACCGTTATACACAAGTCCCGCCGAGCCAAAAATGTCGAGCTATTGCAACCCGGAGGGTTGCCAGCCATTAGCCGGGGGTTGAGCGAAGCGACACCCCCGGATAATGCGGAAAAAAAACCCACGACCCCGGAGGGGTCGCAGCAATCGGCCCATGAACCTAGGCGCTCTTCCAAAAACGCTACAAATGCTAGGTTCAAACCGGTAGTATCCTAAGACCGCGCAGAAAAGACTACGACACCTCCGGGGTCGATGTTTTATTCGGTTTGCCGTCCGGGGGTGTCGCTTCGCTCAACCCCCGGCTAATAGCTTGAACCCCTTCGGGGTTCTGCTGCTCCCGCAACGACTTGTGTATAACGATGAGTGCTCCAGCGTGGGAATGCCAAACCAAGGAAAACTAGCAGACCTCGAATATCATCAAATGCAATGTTGGCGTCTGATGACCCACGAAGGATTGTTTCTAAGAGTTTGCCGTGATTGCCCATTTGTTATTCAATATTCCAAGTATTTATAATGTGCAATGTTAGAAACCAGATAAATCCCAAGTGCTTGATTCGGGCGTTGGGCAAACCCTAGGAACACGGGCATCCTATCTCCCAAACAGGAAGAAGATGTTTCACGCAACGACGCAAAGGCGCAACGAAGAGCACACTGCGTTGCGCCTTTGCGTCGTTGCGTGAGGCTTTCTTTGCCTTTTATTTCGGGGCGCAGCCGATAATTCATGCCGGAATGAAGGGCTTTCAACACTTGTGTATTTGGCGATTGCCTTCTGGTCTTCCGCCCAAAGCCAAGCAGTCATCGCCTCCTTTATATTTTCCAAGGCTTCTTTTTCGTCTTTTCCTTGGGAAACGCAACCCGGCAGTGCGGGGCATTCGGCTACGATCCAACCGTCTTCGGCTTGTTCAAGTGTTACATGGAATAGCATATTATCTCTCTTTAATCTCGTTCCCACGCTCCAGCGTGGGAATGCCTATAGCGGCGCTCCTGCGCCGCGTGACCGCAGGAGCGGTCTATGACGGTTCCCACGCTGGAGCGTGGGAACCAGAAATATTTGTACATCGTCATTCACCTGTCAAATGATATTTCAGGATAACTTCACGAATCTGCTTCACCTGATACGGTTTTGCCTTGTTTCCTGCGCGTTGAATATTTGTCTCGTTCCCACGCTGGAGCTGGAAATCAGAAATATTACAGCAAAAAAAGTATTATGTAGCTTGGATAATTTAAGATATAGTTTTTGTTAGTCTAGCTAAATCAAGAAACCTTGCTCTAAGCCGTGAGATATACCGCCTTCCCAGTTGTCAGTTAGGAACTCACGCACTGTGTTGAAACAATGAATAACCACGTCTTCATATATTGGGTTCTTCTGATAGCTTGCGTAATACCGAAATTCTCGATCTGTATTTTTCTGTTTTCTCAGAACGTAAATTTGGTCAATTTTGTATTTCTTTAGATTAACTGACTCCGTAAGTTTTAGCCATTCGGCAACAACGATATACATTGCGTTTGGATTTTTCTGCTTGAGTTGTTCAGCGGCAGTCGAAACGTCTTGGAGCATCGTTTTATCCAGATATGTTTTGCATTCAATCGCAATGGCTGGAATATCCCAATCGTGATCTTCGCTTATTGCTGAACCTTGGCATTTCATTGATGTTTTGACGCTTACACCGATTGCAAAGTCATGATCTTTTATTTCAAACAACGCATTAGGCGCTATAAGCATTTCCTTATATGAAGGTGCTCTGAAAAAAACATCTTTGAAAGAATGTGATTTGCCAATTAATGCATTTTTAGAAATACCAAGGACAAGATCCCTAAAAAGGAAATACATGAATTCTTCTAAAACAGTAGAATGAAGGTTTGAGCGAGAATCGAACTTTTCGGCATAGTGTTGCTGATCTAAAAAGTCCTTGTACTCGTTCAATAATTTTACCCGTTCTGTTATGATTGCAGAGTCATTTTCGCTTAAACTAACATTAGGCCCGCGAAGCATCTCATTATCAGTTTTCCACTGATTATAACGAATCCTTATCTCAGCTAAGTAACGACAAGATTCCGCATCTCTGTATTTGGTTGGATGATTCTCTTTTTGTTCTAGATTGTTGCCGTGAACGAACATATTCATCATTAAGTTGTTTTAGGATGTTATCTGCTATGGCTTTTGCTAGCAAAGGTGGAACTGCATTGCCAATCTGATTATATTGGCACAAATGTTTTTCCTCAAGGCGACCTTCGCGTTGGAGTAGCTTATGACTAACAACAGTCGGCTTGCCCTTGAAAACATACCAGTCGGGAAATGATTGAATTCTTGCACCTTCTCTTGCGGTGAAGTTTCTATTCATATATGGGTGTACAAAATTTGCGTAGAAAGATGCCGGTACTGTATGACATTGTCGATCAGGGTGCATTCTTCGGTTATTTTGATCATATGCTTTTTCAGAGAATTCTGTGCTATTCCTCTTGATGGGACGTAAGTGATCAGGCACATCACACGTAGAATCTCCCCAATTCATTGATGCAAAGCGCTCTACAAGGCGTTTTGAATGATTCATCGCTTTATGATTGAAAAGTTTGTTCGATTCATTTCGGAGAAGACGCTGATATTCGTTTTGAGGTGGCTTAGAGTAATCACATTCTTCTGCTCCACCGCATGCATCAATCTCTGGAAGATCAGACAATGCATCCCATAAAGTAGGGCACTTTTCCAATTGAGCCTTAAATAAGTCTGGAATGCTTGTGGTCGTGTGAGTTTTTTCTGGAAAGGGATTGATTAGTCTGCTGGTCGAGGCAATGACGAAGAGACGCTTTCTAATTTGAGGGATTCCGTAATCTGTGGCCTCTAAGATTCTATAATCGACATGATATCCAAGACTGCGCAATTCGGAGGTAATAATATTGATGACAAGTTCTTGGCTTAATGTATGTGCTTTGATTAGATTAGGCACATTTTCCATAATGATGACCTTTGGCTTGAGCAGACG
Source organism: uncultured Methylococcaceae bacterium (assembly GCA_903857165.1). Lineage (GTDB taxonomy): Bacteria > Pseudomonadota > Gammaproteobacteria > Methylococcales > Methylococcaceae > Methylumidiphilus. The sequence continues at coordinate 22,347 of CAIODU010000215.1, forward strand.
GCCAACCCTGATAAATTCTTCAAAAAGAGAATTGCGTGGATCTTTATGATCTCCATTGTTTTTATTGCAGATAGAGTAACCTTGACAGGGTGGCCCTCCAAGCAGAATATCTGGACGCGGATTTCCAAACGCATCAATGATTTGATTATCAGTCATGGCTGTTATGTCACCTTGCATAACTGTAGCGTCAGGATGGTTAAACTGAAACGTTTTGCAAGCCCAACTATCCATCTCAATGGCACCAATAATCTTGGCACCGGCAAGCTGAAAGCCGAGACTGAATCCACCTGCACCCGCAAATGTATCTAGTACGGAATACGGCATATTCTCTCCTAAGGCAAATGGATACTGTGTCATTAATGTGCATTCATTATTGTATTGTTCCCACGCTGGAGCGTGGGAACCAGAAAAACATCGCATTCGGGCTGCAAATCATCATAAAGTTCTTCAAGATTCTTGTAGGATTTTAACTGCTTCGGCGGCTGTGACAATACGAATTCCTTGATAGTGTCCACCCAAGCTGTGCAAGTGCTTATCGCCTGAAACCATTAGATCGGCATTCGCTGTCACTGCGCAAGCTATCACATGATCGTCGTCCGGGTCGTCTTGGATCACCCGAGGAATAGTGGTTGGTGTTACCAAAGTGGCGATACTCCGTAAGTCGGCAACAATCCCTTCCGGCGACAAACCGGCTTGGGAGAGGCGTTGACTAAATTTATTGCGTGAAAGTACATCTAGCAATTCCGCCAGCAATGTAGGGCTGACACACAATTCAAACGCTTGCCCCATTGCTGCATTCAGTAATTGGCGAGGAGGGCCATTCGCTGAGATAGATCCAGAAACTAGGGTGTTGGTGTCAAGAACGACTCGCATGTTCAAGTTCGCAAGGCTGCACGTTCTTGCCTAGACGCTTGAATCTCAGCTTCGATCTCCGCATCAGTCAAAGGTGGCAAGTTTAAGGCATCCAATTTTGACAGCGCTTCGCCTAGGCGTTGACTGGCGGTGAGCCGGGTTTCGCGTGTCGATAAAAATTCCACAAAATCCTCCACTTGTGCTATTCGCTGGGGTGGAAGTTTCTGTAACTTTTCAATCAATGCTGTTGTAACAGTTGCCATTTGAATCCTCCAACCATTGTGTTTTCAATCGCAGTGAGAGCAGTCAGACACGGTTTCCCCACACCGGAGACTGTGAACCAGAGTAAAACCTGTTGCACGTCGCAGTTAATCTAGGATTTCTGCCCCCAAGCGGCAGCGCAGGGGGCAGAAATCCTACAAGCCTACCCGGCATTATGCATATCCAACACCGTGCTGTCATCTTCCCATGCCGCCTTGGCCACGTCCGAGCGCAGTTCGCCTATAAAGTCCAGATAATCTTGGTTGATGTCTCCTGTGACATATTCGTTGTTGAAACAAGAGGTGTCGAAACGGGTGATCGTCGGGTTGCCTCGCTGCACGGATTCAATCAAGTCGGGCAAATCTTGGTAGATCAGCCAATCGCAGCCCAGCTCCCTTTGTATCTCCCCTTCACTACGCCTGTGGGCGATGAGTTCGTCCGCCGCCGGCATGTCGATGCCATAGACATTGGGGTAACGCACCGGCGGCGAGGCCGAAGCGAAGTAAACCTGCTTCGCACCGGCATCGCGGGCCATTTGGATGATTTGCATCGAGGTGGTTCCGCGCACGATGGAGTCGTCCACTAGCAAAACATTCTTGCCCATGAATTCCAAGTCGATGGCGTTGAGCTTCTGGCGCACGGATTTCTCCCGCAGCTGCTGGCCGGGCATGATAAAGGTCCGGCCTATGTAGCGGTTTTTGATGAAGCCTTCGCGATATTTGACACCAATGCGGGTAGCCAATTGCAACGCCGCCGTGCGGCTGGTGTCGGGGATGGGAATCACCACGTCGATGTCATGCCCGGGCCGTTCGCGCATGATTTTATCCGCCAGTTTGTCGCCCATGCGCATCCTCGCCTTGTAAACGGAAATATCGTCGATTTTAGAGTCGGGCCGGGCGAAATAGACAAACTCGAAAATGCAAGGGGAATAAACAGGATTTTTTGCGCACTGCTTGGAATGCAGCGTCCCGTTTTTCTCGATGACAATGGCTTCACCGGGCATAATATCCCGCACCAGTTTAAAACCCAAGACATCCAAGGCCACGCTTTCGGAGGCGACCATGCAATCCACCCCCTGGTCGGTGAATCGTTCGCCATAGACTAGGGGCCGTATGCCGAAGGGGTCGCGGAACGCAATAATGCCAAAACCAGTGACCATCGCGACCACCGCGTAGGCACCCCGGCAACGGCGGTGAACTCCAGCCACCGCCTTGAACACATCCTCCGCGTCTATGCGCAGTTTGCCAATCTCCTGCAATTCGTGGGCGAAGACATTGAGCAAAACCTCGGAATCCGACTCCGTGTTGATGTGGCGCTGGTCTTCCACAAATAGATCATGCTTGAGCGCAGGCGCATTGGTGAGGTTGCCATTGTGCGCCAGCGCAATGCCGTAGGGTGAGTTCACATAAAACGGCTGAGCCTCGGCTGAACTGATGCAGCCGGCGGTGGGATAGCGCACATGGGCAATGCCCATGCAGCCAGTCAGGCCGCGCATGTGACGGGTATGGAATACATCGCGCACCAGCCCGCCATCTTTGCGCATATGGAATCGATCCCCTTCGCAGGTGACGATGCCGGCCGCATCCTGCCCCCGGTGCTGCAACACCGTCAGCGCCTCATAGAGTTCCTGGTTGACGTTTTCGTTGGAAACGATGCCAGCAATGCCACACATAACGCTTTACCTTTTAAGGGTTAATTCGGGGAATTTGACTTGGGCGGCGAGACCGGAAGGAATTTGGTCGCGCAGCCATAAAGCCAGCGATTGGAAAGGGGGAATCAATTTGGACTGCTTCCACCACGGGTCGGCCGGGAACGGGGTCACTCCAGCCAAAAGCACCAGCACCGCGACAATCAACCCGCCCCGCGCCACGCCAAACAGGAGACCCGCCAAACGATCTGTGCCTCCCATGCCGGTAATATCCACCAATTTCCCAACCAAGAAAACCAGCATGCCGCCCAACAGTAGAATTCCAATGAAAATTACCAAGAACGACACGGCTAGGCGTGCCGGGATCATGGGGATGGCATGTTCCAAATAGGCGGAAAACTGGTGATTGTAATGCAACCCCAACCACAGGGCAGCCCCCCAGATGACCAGGGAAAAGACTTCCCGGATCAGCCCTCGAATCAGGCCAATCAGGGCGGATAAAACAATCAGACCGACTACGCAATAATCCACCCATATAAAATCGGCAAATACGGCTTTCACGTCACTCAACCATGCACCCAAGGCTTATGCATCCCAGTGACCGGCTAACCAGAAAATCACCGGCAAAATCCTAACTTCTACCCGGTATATGAGGAACTCCCCCTGCTTGGAAGAACGATCCGCCAGGCATCATGGTTTGGGGTTTCACCTTTTCCGTGTCCGCTGGTTTTGCGGGGGTCACAGGCGTTGGGACAGGCTTGGATGCCTTTGGTTTGGGTTGCGGGTTGATCACCGGCTGAGATTCTGGCTTCTCCGCTTTCACCCCCGGTCGGACAGGTACAGGCGGCTTGACACTATTTGGCTTTTTTGCCGCCGCTTGGGAGTTTGTCGGAACCCCTGCAGGCCTCGGGTTGGCCCCAACCGCTGACTTGGGCCTTACCTGCTGGGTTTCGGGCTTCGCAGGTGCGGGAACGGGTTCATCTCCCAAATCCCTATCAGTCTCGGGTAGGGGGGCGTAAAGTTTGGGCTTGTATTCTTTGGGCGGAGAATGGTGGGTGACGGGTGTCTTCGCAGTTTCCGGTTTTTTTATTGCGACAGGCTTACGCTCTGCGATGCCTTCACCCTGCCTAGGCGGGGTCACCGGCGAAGTTTTGGACTTCTTCGACACCGGGTTTTCCGCTTTCACATGGGCGGGAACGGGTTCTTCCCGCACATCCAAATCCGCATCCGGTTCGGTTGCGGGGTGCGCCAACTTAGGGGCCACCACTTTGATTTTCTTCGGTACTGGGACGGTTTTCGGTTGGGTCGGGTATTTGTTGACCATAGCCTCCGGCCTTTCAGCACCCAGTTTGGTGACAGGAGCCAACCTAGCCGTTTCGGCTGGCTGGATTACCCTTCTCACTTTCCTGCCGGGTTTTTCCGGGCCGGGCGGGCCTTCCCCTCCCTCATCCGAAACGACAGGTTTATCCAGATCAACTTCCCTGCCGGGCTTTGCTTTCGCTGCTGACTCGTCTGCAAGCTTGGGCTTGGGGGGCGGTTCGTCATTCATCGGCACGATTCTATAACCGCTTTCGACAGGCTTTTTTTCCTCATCTTCCTTGGGTGCGAGTTCCTCAGCCGTCTTTGGCAATTCAATGTTTTTTTCCATTACATCGTCAGGGAGTGAAGGTATCCCGGTGGAACTGAATTTCCCCTTGTCATCTGATTTCTCGAAAAGCATGGGGACGAAGATGACGACCAAGGCAACGACAATGGTCACTCCGATCAGACGCTGCTTTAACTGCTGGTCCATTTTATTACCTCTGCAACAATCATGGGTTATGGGCTAGAAACTCAGATACCAAGGGGAAGGTGCCAAACACCACGACCAATTCGCCTTGGCGTGCGTTTCCCTTGGCCAATTCAAATGCTTCAACCGCCCCGTTAAACCCGCCTTCCAAATGATCGACGGACAATTCACGGAAAACCGCCCGCAACTCGGATTCAGAAGCCGCTCGCGCAAGCGGGATGGGGGCCAAATACCAGCGGTCGACTAAAGGCTTGATGGGGTTGATGACCCCGGCAATATCTTTGTCTCTCATGATGGCGAAAACCGCATGCACCCGACGTTCGGGAAATCGGGTACGCAAATAATCCGCCAATGATTCCACCGCTTGCGGGTTGTGCGCCACATCCACTAGGACCGGGATCGGACCGTCGAAAAATTGAAGCCGTCCCGCCAGCTTAACCTCATCCAAACCGTTGCGTATGGCCGCCTCGGTGACCGGCATGCTTTGATCAACCGAGCGCAACAACTGGAGCACGGCAGAAGCGTTGAGCAGTTGATGTTCCCCCGCTATCGCAGGCATGGGCAGATGCTGAAGGCGAAATCCTGGGCATGACCAATTCCAGCCGTCACTCGTGCGTTCATAGCCAAAATCGCGCCCTTGACATGACAAGCTTATGCCTTTTTCCGCAGCGAAGTTGACAAGACTTCTTGGCGGGTTTGGATCGCCAATGACCGCAGGCCTGCCTGGGCGAAGGATGCCCGCTTTTTCCAAGGCAATAACCTCACGATCATCGCCGAACCAATCCCTATGGTCAACCGCAATGCTGGCGATCAGCGCGGCATTGGGCTCGATAATGTTCACTGCGTCCAGGCGCCCGCCAAGTCCCACTTCCAGAATTTGCACGTCAAGGGCGGATGAGGAAAACAGATCGAGTGCCGCCAAGGTGCCAAATTCAAAAAAACTTAGGCTAATGCCATCCCGCAACCGGTCAATGCGTTCAAAGGCATCGCAAATCGCGCCATCTTCCGCAGATTCACCGTTTACTCTGATGCGCTCGTTGTAGCGCAATAAATGGGGGGAAGTATAGGATCCGACGCGATAACCCTCTGCCCGCAGTATGGAGTCCAACAAAGCAACGCTAGAACCTTTCCCGTTGGTTCCGCCCACGGTAATCGTAAAAGGTGCGGAATCCCCCGGCAATAATGATTGGTAAACCTTGCGGACACGCGCCAACCCAAGATCAATGGATTTGGGGTGCAAAGTTTCCTGCCAAGCCAGCCACTCATCCAGCGTGGCAAAACGCATAGTGGTGCTGATATTATGCGTCCTTCAAATCCGCCGCAGCTTCATCGGCGGCATCTGCGGCATTACTTTCTTGCATCAGTAAATCCAACAATTCGGCAATCTTGTCACGCATCTCCCGCCGGTCGATAATCATGTCAATGGCACCATGCTCCAACAGGAATTCGCTGCGCTGAAAGCCCTCCGGCAATATTTCCCGCACCGTTTGCTCGATCACGCGTGGCCCTGCAAAACCGATTAGGGCGCCAGGCTCACCGATATTAATATCGCCCAACATGGCGAGGCTCGCAGAAACGCCGCCCATGGTCGGATCGGTCATCACCGAAATGAAGGGGATGCCGACATCGGCCATTTTCGCCAAGGCGGCGCTGGTCTTGGCCATCTGGAACAAGGACAGCAACGATTCTTGCATACGCGCCCCTCCGCTGGCCGAAAAGCAAATCAGCGGTATCCTCTGTTTTAGGCAAATATTGACGCCACGCACAAATGCCTCGCCCACGACGGACCCCATTGATCCGGCCATAAACTCAAAGTTGAATACCGCCACAACCACGGGCAGGCCTTTCAACTGGCCATGGAC
>CAIODU010000216.1 GCA_903857165.1 uncultured Methylococcaceae bacterium
CGACCCGCAACTCCACGCCGGTGATGACGCGGATTATTTGTTGGGCTTCAACACCATGCGCCGCTTCGTGGAGCGGTTCTACCAATCCGGCATGGTGCACAACCTGTTTTTCGAGGCCGACAAGCATCCGCAGTTGAAAGACGAAATCGCCCAGTTGCTGTCAGGGGACTTGTGGACGGGCGACAACCCGCTGCAAAACAGTTTGCTGGCCAGCCACCGGGCAGTGGGTTAAGGGCATTGACGGGAATGGATCTACCCGGGCGGAATGGCGAAGCGTATTCCGCCGATTGCCACTCAACCCCAATCTCTAAAAGAGCGGTTTTCTAGGAGGTTTTGCGGCGTTTGCCGAAAAAGCCCAATCCGGCCAGACCAAGACCGAACAGCCAGATCGTCGCAGGAACGGGGACAGAGGCGGCTGGCGGCTGCGTGACAGTCACAAAAGCTTGTTGGAAGCTACCACCAACAGAATTTCCATCAAAGTCCGATAGTATCAGGCCGGTGGGGTTAATTACATTATTAACGCCGGCTGCGATACCCATCGCTTTAAAATGAATGGTTGCCACGAGTGTGGGGGCAGTGACATTTATCCCGGCTGTCAATGGAGAAGTGGCATCAATGGCTTCGGCGAAGTGAATAGTGCCGCCAGTCCAAACCGGCATTCCTGGAGGCGTGGCAGTATTATCTGCGCCAAAGATGAAACCGCTGTCTATGGACAGCGCATTCAGCTTACTATTGTCATAAGTCAGGGTGAAATCAATGCTGCCTAAATCAGGCACGGAATTGATCATGATTTTGGCATCAAACATTGAGTCCAGAGCAGTAGTGTATGTAGCCAGACCATTCGGCATCTCGGTGGTGAGAAGCGCAGCCTGGGCGTCACTTAAAAAACAACAGACAAGCAACGCAATGAATCTAGGAAGTAAGTATTTGTTCATGAAGGGTTCCATTTTTAAAAGAGCCGGGCTTTATCAGGCCCGGCGTTATTAACAGTGCTTATCCGGCAGAATGCTTGCTGCTTAAGGTGCGCACCTTGGTTTGGTGCATAAGCTGGCTGCTTTCCGATAATCCAGTAGATTGATTTTTAAATCGCCATTCACATCCGCCGGATCTTTGGCTTCCGCGAGAACGACTTCTCCGTATCTGGCTTTGATCGAGTTCAAATCGGTCGAATCGATTTTGAAGTCGGTGTTGACATCACCCGGACCGGTGACGTTAAGGGTGTAGTCTCTGGAAACCTTACTTCCAAAGTTATCGGTGGATGCAACGTTAAACTGAAAGGCTCCCACTTTCTCGGGTGTGCCGGACAGCACACCAGTCGGCGAATCAATTGCCAAACCATTCGGTAGGCTACCGCTTGTCGTTGTCGCATACGGCGTATCGCCACCAATTAGAACCTTCCTTTGTGGAAAGGCTTCACTAACATTTCCGTTCTGGATATCGCTGATTGTCGAAAAAGGCGCGGCAGCGTTGAATGCGCCCATTTGCGATCCTTGGTATTCGCCAACTATATCAACGGCTGAACAATCGAATTCATGTTCGCCGCCGCCCGCTTCCGCTACCGTGACGGGACCCATGCCCTTTAAGCTGCCGGAGGGGGCGGTGGCGACTTCATCGCACATCGCTTCACCGTTTTCACCGTCTATAGATGGAGCGTCGGGCGCAAATGTAGCGTCGGCTCCATAGGCATAAAATTCATAACGCCGGGTGACGACTTCCCTTCCATCACCCATGTCGTCGGCTTTTTTGGCGGCCAATTCGGATTTGTTAGGGTTGGCGCCACTATTCGTTTGCAGCAGATACCATTCCGATTCCACTTCAGCCGGTTCGCCATTGGCCCATAGCGGATTGTTGTTTATATCCTTATCACCCACCAACTCTTCCAACGGTACGTGATCGGAATTATGGGTTGTGGTTTTGATCACTTTCACCCAACTAGGGTCGCCAAATTGTTTGGCTGGTGGAATCACGACCGGCGGCGCGGGTATCTTTGGAATCACCGAGGCAGGAAACTGCACGACTGCCGGGTGTACTACGATGGGCGGCTGATTGACAACCGGGTTGGGTATTATCACCGCAGCCTGTTGCAGAACCGGTGCCTTATACTGCGTCCATACCGGGGTGGCCACATGCACGACCCCAGTGGGGAAGGTCTGACCGTTGGCATCCAGCCAGTTATATTTGACCGCAGTGTAGGTTTGGCTATAAATGCCCACGCCAAAGTGTTCGCACCCTAGATTGACACTAGGATTGGTGCACTGATGGCCCTGGGTGGGAGAAATCGTCCCTGGAGGTGCATAATTGGTAAAGCCGGTGGTTGTGCCGGAGGGTGCCGTCGCCCGATAAGTCAAAAAAACTTTCGGATGCAAAGGATCGGTCAAATCTTCGCGAATTTTAGGCGTGCCATAATGGTTGTAATTGTAAGTGCCGCCAATCTCGGTGCTACGCGCATCATCGATTTCAATTTCAAAACCATTACAGGTTTGACCGGTATCGTTCACCACGTCGAAATTACCCAACGCACCATAAGCGGTATCCGCCTGAGCTCCCGTACTGAGTGCCATAATAGGCAACAGAACAATAATTTTTTTCATATTAGGTTTCCTCTCTGAGTGCTTGTGATCAATTTGCCGCAATCTTGATGCGGTTTGTTACAGCCTACCACATTCCATGGGCTAGAGTTCGCCTTGACTGCCGGCTTTGGCCGGCCCGAGTAAGGACTTAAAACCTTCAAGTGCTTCCTTCAATGCATCGGCGGCACCGGCTGCATTCCCTTTCTCCAATTGCAGGCGGGCGTTTTTGATTGCCCTGGAACCGCCTTGTTTTCTTGCTTCGATAGTGCCGCCCAAGATGAGTTTGGAAGATTGGCCGGCAGCCCTAATATGTTCTTGAGCCACTGCCAAGTCATTCGCGTCGATTGATTTCAGCGCTTCTTCAATATGTGTAATGGTACTGTTGATAAGTTGTGCCGTGGCGGGTTCAGTTCCCCCCGCATTTACGACAGTACCACCCGCACCTATGAACAGCACTAAAAAACCAACGGCTAAGAATATTTTCCGGGTATTCATCATGATGCAAACTCCTCAAGCGTATTAATGTTTATAAACCATTGTGGCTTATATTGGCAATTTGGTGCGAGGCGATCCGTGGGAGCCGTTGTTAATCCTTCATTTCTTAACCATCCCGATCAGGAGCCGGTGTCTCTGCGTTGGGTTTCACCGCCCATTTTTCCCGGATAATACGCTCTTGGAAATAGACTGTCAACCATACAAGGGGAATGTCAATGGGCGACACCGGCCATTGGAGACGAAATCCCGCATTATGTAAAATTATGCCAACTTGACGCTGTTTTGGTTTTCAGGATCGGAGTAAGATACGGCATCTTTAGTTGTGAAAGGGGTGGATGATGGCTCAAACAAAAATAGTAAGATGGCTGATCTGCGGATTGGCAATTTCCCTTCTAATACTGGTGCTGCCGGGTACAGTCCTGGCACATGGCGAAGGCGGGGGAACAGTGATCATTGGCGGATACCAAGTCAGCCTGGTTTTTACGGAGCCGGTCAAAGCAGGCCAGAACCTGTTCCATGTGCAAATTCTGGATGGAATGGGCATGCCGGTCAGAGGCGCACAGGTGATAGTCAGTGCCAAACCGGCTGAAAGTGCGCAACCCCATCCGGGAAGCATGGCGGGCATGGAAGGCATGGCAGGCATGGAGGGCATGGCAGGAATGGAAGGCATGGCAGGAATGGAGGGCGGCGCACAGGCGATGGGCGGAATGCATGGGATGAGTCACGGCCCGGTGGCTGTCCCGGTCCGCGTTACGGCCAACGAAACGGATGCGGAATATAGCGGGGTGATTGCTTTTTCCGCGACCGGTCATTGGATGGCGAACACTCATGCCATCGTCAACGGACAGATGCTCATGGCTGATTTCCCGGTGGAGGTTGAGTACGCTTCATCGGGCTATGCCTTTGCCATTCTGGTCGCGTTTATCGGTCTGAATGCATTCATCATCTGGCTTGCCTCATTTACCAAGCGCAAATCCGTTTTGCCTGAACCCACCGTGGAATTATTATGACCACTCCATCCTCCAACTCCGCCCCTTCCGGATTCATGGAAGGGAATCTTCTAAAAAACAAGTGGATATACCGCTTTTTTCGCAGCCGCTGGTATCCCGGCATCATTCAATGGCCGACGCTGGCTATTTTTGCGGTCATCATGTTCGACCTTATGCTGGGGCCGACGGTGACGCATGACAACTTTGGCTCGGCCATGACCTGGGTACTGTGGTGGCCGGTCATCCCGATTATCTTCCTGTTCATGGGACGCTTCTGGTGCGCCATTTGCCCGTTTGCGACGGTCAATGACATTGTGCAGGATTTCGTCGGCAACCACCGCCCTGTGCCGAAATTTTTGAAAAAATACGGTGTCTGGATCATTGATGCACTGTTTATTCTTATCACCTGGGGCGACCATGTCTGGGGCATAGTGGATAACCCGGTCGGTTCGGGCGTGCTGCTGCTGCTCCTCACCACCGGCGTCGTGGCCTCGGGTGCATTCTTCGAGCGCCGCATGTTTTGCCGGCATCTTTGCTTCTTGGGCGGGCTGGCGGGCAACTATGCCCAGGCCGGGATGGTCTCCCTGCACGGGACGCCCGATATCTGCGCCCAATGCAATACGGCATCTTGCTACAAGGGCACAGAAGCAGCGCCCGGCTGCCCGATCTTTGAATTCCCCAAGACCATGCAATCCAGCGCCAACTGTGTGCTGTGCGGCGACTGCATCAAAAACTGCCCGAACGGCTCGATCCAATTGACGGTGCGCCCGCCGACGACCGAGCTGTGGTTTGTGCACAAACCCAAAGTGGAGGCGGCTTTCCTCGCGGCAGTCATCATGGGCATTGTCTTTGTCCAGAACGTGACCATGCTTGAAGTGTGGGGTTCCATTCTTTCTTGGCTGGAAGGGGTGACCGGGACGACCAGTTACTATGTGAACTTCACCATCACTTTCGCAGTGGCCATCGCCCTGCCGGTCTCCCTGTTGGCGTGGGCCTCCGTCTACGCGGCCAAGTACAACAAAGCCTCGTTTGTGGATAACTTCACCCGCTTTGGCTATGCCATCATCGCCTTTGACTTGGCCGCGCATATTGCCCACAACCTGTTCCACCTGCTGGCGGAAGGCAAATCAATCCTGTATACCGGGGTGGCGATGTTCGGGGTCGATTCGCACGATGCCTCACCCGCACTGGCGGGCATGCCTGTGATACAGACGCTGCAATTCGGCTTGCTTGGCCTGGGCTTCCTTGCCTCGCTGTACAGTGTCTATCGCATTGCCGAATCCAACCACGAGGGTGAAGTGGTCTGGGCGACCTTTAAGCCTTACGCGCTCATGATGGTTAGCTTTGGCATTCTCAATGTCGTGCTGTTCACGCTCCCGATGTCCATGCGCATGTAACCTAATATGCGCACACTGACAGTCACCGGCAAGGGCCATGTCGAAATGGCCCCCAACCAAGTCATCTTGAGCTTCAGCCTGTCGGCCGAAAGCTACGCTTATCAGGGGACGGTCGAAGCCCTTAACCTCAAAGTCGAAAAGCTCAGGGCGGCGGCGGAAGGTTTTGGGGTTGGCCGCAGCCAGTTGAAAACGGCCAACTTCTCCATCATGCCCAAATACCAGTATCACGAAAGGACCCGCGAGCGGGAGTTTCGGGGGTTCACTGCCAGCCACGACCTTAGGCTCGAAATCCCGTTTGACAAAGAAACCCTCAACCGCGCCCTCAACGCGATTGCAGCCAGCGGGAGCGATGCGAACTTTAACATCCGGTTTGCCGTCGCCGAAACCGAGGAACTGAAAAAGCGGACATTGCAAGCCGCCGTCGCCGATGCGGCGGCCAAAGCCAGAATCATTGCCGATGCCGCAGCGGTGCGTCTAGGCGGCATTGTGCGCATTGACTACGGCAGTATGGATATCCATTTCGTGGAGCCGGATTTCGACGTGTCGCCGATGGCATGCAAGGCCCCGTCCACGCCAGAGACCGATATTGAGCCTGAGGAGGTTAGCTCCAGCGTGTCGGTTACCCTCGTATGGGAGATTGGCGATTTGCCATCGGTTTGATTGCCGTCCAAACACCCATGGAAAATTCCACACGTTCCAAAATATCGTCATTGCTAGGCATCGACAACCCGTTATTATTGTGGATGCTGTGGTTCGTACCCTTGAGTTTTCTGGCTAAAGGGCGGGGTTTCGATCCGTTATTGGTTTTCCTCGTGTCTGGTTTGGCAATTGTGCCTCTGGCGGCGATGATCGCCCACGCGACGGAGAACATTGCCGTCTCGGTGGGTCCGGCATTGGGTGGCCTGCTCAATGCGACGTTTGGCAATGCCACCGATAATAACTATTCTCAATAACCCGCCGTGCCAGTAAGATTTGCCATGCCGCCCACCCAAAAAACGCACCGATGATGCCGGTGGAAATGCCGACTTATTGAAAAAACCGGGTTTTCTGTCGGGTACCACTCCCATATCACTCTAAAATTAGCCAGTCCGTAGCGTATAAATATCATTCAATATCAACAAGATGCGTATAATTCATACAAAACGGTCATTGGAGTGATAGGGGAGTACGTAGTTATACGTATAGACAAGTTTTCTGCTTTGCCCCAAAGTGCCGACGAGCTTGCCGATGGGTGACGACAGGCGTGGGGTGGGCAAACGATAGGTAAGCGTTCACTCCACCCTGCCTTATTCCTAGGAACGCGGCCATCTTGGCCGCCATTTCAGCGGGCGAGACGCCCTCGCTCCCAAGGGAGGGTGGGCGGTTACCAGAAAATTTAATGTAAAGCGTGAGGATATAACGTGAAAAAGATTATCACTACCAGCTTGTTTTGTTTTTTGTTTATTATTTCTTTTCCTACATTTTCTGCATCAACAACGCTGAATTTCGAAGGTTTAGCAGACTCGGCAGCAGTCACCAACCCATATAGTGGAATAACTTTTTCCAATACGGTGGCTTTGACGGCGGGTTTTTCCCTAAATCAGACAGATTATCCACCGCATAGCGGTGCGGGGGTCGTTGGGGATGATGGCAATGGGCCAATGGGAATTGTTTTCAGCAACCCTGCAGACGATGTTTCTGCTTGGTTTACCTTTGGTTCGCTATTGACCATAAATGCTTATGGTGCCAATGGCTCATTTTTGGGAAGTGTCAATTCAGGCGCATCAAACAATTTTGGAAGTGTGGTGCAGATCGCGATGGGCTATCAGGGCATTGGCAGTTTGCAGATTGCCGGGGCAGTGCCTGGAACAACGTTTGTAATGGATGATTTGAGCTTCACATCATCGACAGTTCCAATTCCTGCCGCTGTATGGATGGTAGGGTCGGCACTGGTGGGCTTGTTCGGCTTCATGCGGAAAAGCAGCACTTAGGCGACCCGCTTTAAAAAATGGGTTGACTGAATTTAAAATCCTTATCAAAGGGGGAGCTATGTTTTTAAAAAAGTTGATGATAAAAATTTTGCTGGCGTTCACAGCGCTGGCTTTAGGCGGCATCGCTTACGCAGACAAAGGCGTTTTTAGCGCATTGGTGATGCCGGGCGAAATGCTCACCGCAACACCCACGACGGTCACGATAACCGCCGAGATCGGCACGGATGCGACCAACCCCTTGCTTGGATCATCGGTGACGGCATATGAAACGACTGCGGACGGCCAGCCTGTCGCACCGTTGGGTATGATGTATGACGATGGCACGCATGGCGACCAGATAGCGGCTGACACCATTTTCACAATGCAGTTGAATGTGAACGAATCTGCCGCTAGGACGCGGTATTTCAGGGTCACTGCGGCCTACTCCAAGATCCGGAACCGTTACCTTGGCCCGGTCATGCCATTGAACGTTTATCCGCCGTTGCCCGCCGGCCTGGTGGATCAAATCATTGCGACCCTCCAGGCACTCCAAGACGGCTTTAACGCCAATGTGGCCTCGCTGGGCGTGGACGGGGCCAGACAAAAAGCCTTGGCGGATGCCTTGGGCAATCCCAACATCGGCCCCGGCAATGCCAATTTGGCCGGACCCAATCTAGCGTTGACGTATGTGTATTGGGATCCGTCTAGCGAATATACATTCCATATCCGCGGAATAAATATTTTAATGGATCCAAATAATCCATCGGATGCGGCAGGGCGTAGCGTACCGGCCAATCTTCCCGTTGATTACAAGGGTCCGGGCAACGACAAGCTGTTGATCTTCGGGCCAGGCTACCAAGCCGCCGATCCGCAAAACGCCATCGTCGAGCATGCGCAGAGCCAGTTCAATAATACGGAATACATGACCTTCGATCCGAATCCGCCGGTGATCACGGCGCGTGAAAATGCTTCGCTGGAAGTGGTCAAGCACTGGGGCGATTACGGCACGGTCATCATACATACCCATGGAGGCGTCTGGAATGGGCAGGTCGTTTTGGTAAGCGGAACGCCGGCAAGTTTATGGAATCAGCTGAGTTATATGCTCGATCTCATAACCGGCCGTATCGGCATCGCGGGCGACAGCAGGTTTGTTTTTTATCCCTCGTTCATCACCCAGCATGTCTCCGGCATGAAGAACACCTTCCTGTATCTGGGCGCTTGCGAGAGCTTGATGAACGACACCCTGTGGAACGCCCTCAAGGCGAAAGGCGCAAAAGTGGCCTTCGGCTGGAGCGAGACCGTGAACCGCCAGTTCAATGGCGACACCTTTGCCAGGCTCATCGATCCGATGCTACCCCACACCAACCCCCCCGACCCATTGACGGCCAAACAGGCGTTTGACGCCGTCGCGCCAAAAACCGATCCCTGGGGTGGTCACAACGCAACGCTGACCATGCGCACGGCATCCGCAGACTGGGAGAAATTTGTCTTCGCCGAGGGCGGCATCGTCAATGGCGATTTCGAAACCGGAAACTTTACGGGCTGGGTGCATGGCGCCAACCCCGGCAACCTTTACGGCCTCGTCACGGGCGCCCGCAAGCATGGCGGCGCGTGGGCCGGGGCGATGGGGCGCTGGGACACGGTATTCACCGGCAATGACCCGACGCTGGAACCCTACGGGTACGAGTGGATCTACCAGGATTTCACCGTGCCGTCGAATGCGACCACGCTGTCGTTCTGGTGGTGGCAGGAGACTTACGACACGGCGGTCTGGGACTGGTTTGATGCCTATCTCCAGAATGCCAGCGGCGGCACACTGATGACGCTGGTCAATCACGGAGGCAAGCCCGGCTCCAATTATGGACCCTACTGGAATACGGGGGGTTGGCAGTATGTCACGGCAAACGTCACCGCCTATCGCGGGCAAAAGGTCAGGATTTATTTCGACCAGAGACTGGATGGTTATGGCGACCAGACCCGATCCTATGTCGATGATGTAAAGGTTCAATAGGCGCAACACTTTAAAGCTTTAACCGGCTTGTCGCTGGCCTGCCCTCGTGGATGACCAAAAGTCGATCCGCGGCAGGCCAGTTTCTTTTTGAACGCATCGAAAGAAACACCTGAAGTGCTGAACAATTCCATAAATTTGCTATTAATGGGCTTGCTGCTTGGGGGCATGGCCCCCTGCGCCGCATTCGCACAATCCTGTCCACTGGAAACCATGATGAATTCAGATTTGTCGGTACGGCCAGAGATAAGACAATACATCGATCAACTGAAGGGCTATTCGTTGATGGCTGTGGGACATACCACTGATTCCATCGGCATGGGCCCAAGCAACAGCAGTCTACGGCCCCCCAAACCGTTCCCCGCCGGGAGCTATAAGGCAATTTTCCAAAGGGATGGGGGCGTAAAGGCAGTATTGGTGCAGACCGAAAACAAGGTTGGCCATTTTGTCACGGTCATTCCCGGCATCACGGATATTGGCGGCTATGTGCGGTTGTTTGCCGACCCTTCCACAGAATTTCCGGACGGCCTGGAATTGACTGCCGATGAACTTGATTACTTCATCCGAATGGTTTATTCGAGGTTTTGCAAGCCGCTTGAGGCGGATGCGGCTGCACAATTCAATAAATTGAAGGACATGCTTCTGGCAATCAGGTTTAGCGCAAAGCCGGGCATCAATGAATATCATGAAAACTTGCTTGGCCAGTTGAAGCCAAACAAGTAGCAGCAATTCTCATTTTGGCTTCAAAACTGTGTAGGTGTTCGCATTCCGACCCCCATGACGGATTTATGGCGGACATGGGAAGCCCGGCAGGCCGGTGTCCTTTGGCCGTCAATCGACATCGCACGGCTCGACGAAACCCTGCGAATGCCCCGCTGGCGGGTGTTTGGTGTCCTGACCCGATGCCTTCGTGCGCGAACCGCCGATTTTTGGGTGCGGCATCCCGTGGGATGCGGCGGCCCGCAAGCCTAGCAGCCTGTTGCGACAGGGGATTCGGTCGTGTGGATGGGGCTGCCATGGTGCGTTCACTTTATATATGTATATACATACCGTTTTTTTTATGGCCTGGCGATTGAACGTGCATCACTGTGGCCTGACATCGCGACTAGCGAGGAGACAATGCCATGTAAAAAAAATTCCGCGCGCAGTCTTGTGCGCATAACGTGCGACAATACTCCGTTCTTGTTGTCGTTGTCAAGCGACGAAAATATATATTTTTCAATTTGATTCGCTCTGGGCAGGGGCCGTAAATTCCATGAATAAACTTTTGTCGATAGTTTTAACCGTCACATCCGTCCTTGCCGGATGCACTGTTGGGCAACACGCATCAACTCAATCGAGGGTTGACAATTTAATCGGCGAAATGACCCTCGAAGAAAAGGTCTCCCTGCTGGGCGGCACGGGATTTGCCACGCGCGCCATTGACCGCATGGGCATCCCGGCGCTTGAAATGACTGACGGCCCCGTCGGAATCATCTCTGGCAATGGCACGACCGCCTGGCCCGCCGCCATCGCCATGGCTTCCACCTTCGACCCCGGACTGATTGGCAAAATGGCCCGCGAACTCGGCGAAGAGGCCCGGTCGCGGGGCAAAAATCTGCTGCTTGGGCCCTCGGTCAACATCACCCGCACACCCTGGGGCGGACGTGTTTATGAAAGCTATGGCGAAGACCCCTTTCTCACGGGCGAACTGGCGCGGGCATTTGTGACGGGGGCGCAATCCACCGGCGTCGGCACCAGCATCAAGCACTTCGCCGTCAATAACCAAGAATGGGGCCGCGACCACATAGACGTTCATGTGAGCGAGCGGGCGTTGCGCGAAATCTATTGGCCTGGCTTCGCCGCCGGTGTCAACGCCGGCTCGGTTTCGGTCATGGCTGCGTACAATAAAGTCAATGGCGCATATTGCTCCGAGAATGCCCATTTGCTGCAAGACATTTTGAAGCATGAATGGGGCTTTAGTGGTTTTGTCGTCTCGGATTGGGTGGGGACGCATTCAACGGTTGCAGCCGCGCTTAATGGCCTCGACCTAGAAATGCCAACTCCCGTGTTCTTTGGCGCTGATCTCTTAAGCGCCGTACAGGCGAAAAAAGTCCCGGTCGCTGTGGTCGACGACAAAGTCAGGAGGATTTTGGGTGCCATGGATCGGCTGGGTCTGTTGGAAAGCGCCGCTTCGGCTAAAAATGCCAAAGACGCGCCGGATGGCAACTTTGCCAGCCATCACCCGGAGACGGCGCTCAAAATCGCACAAGAAAGCATTGTCTTGCTGAAAAACGCCCCATCGCTGCTACCCTTGCCGTTGAAGAAAAAAATCTCAGTTGCGGTTCTTGGCCCCTCGGCCACACGCGCCCGCACCGGTGGCGGCGGCAGTTCTTTTGTGCATAATTCCGTGGCTATCAATGCAGTTGACGGCTTGCGACAACGTATCCAAGAAACTGGCGCAACCATTGACCTGCATGTTGATGGCGGCATGAGCCTGCCAGGCGACGGGGTGCGCAAGTCTGAGATTGTGACAGGCCCGTTTCGCGGCGAGTTTTTTAATAACCCGGACCTCGCCGGCCGGCCGGACCACCGGCAAGAATATCCCACCATCGACTTTGATTGGGAATGGGGCTCGCCCGACAAATCCATCAGCGGCAATAAGTTTTCCGCCCGCTGGACCGCCGCCATCACCCCGCGCAAAACCGGTGAACATGCTTTTCGCATTGCCTTCACCCAAGCGGCGCGAGTCTACCTTGACGATGCTTTGATTTACGATCATTGGCCGGCGGATGCAAACCAAGCGCAGCTCATCGACGACACGGTTCGCAAATCATTGACTGCGGGCCGCACTTACCAACTGAGAGTCGAATATTCCAAAATGGAAGGGCTTGCCAATCTTCAACTGGAGGTTGCCGAACCGGCATCGTTGGCCGGGGCCGGTAGCTCTGGAAAACCGGCAAGCATTGAGTCATTGGTCCGCCAAGCCGACTATGCACTGCTTTTTGTCGGCTATTCGGCAAAAACTGAAAGTGAAAGCTTTGACCGGTCAAGCTTGCGGCTTTCAAAAGAGCAAGAAAACCTGATTTTAACAACCGCCAAGGCAAACCCCAATACCATAGTCGTTGTGCAAGCCGGTAGCCCGCTTGACATGACAGCGTGGGCAGCGAAAGTCCGCTCGATTGTGTATGCGTGGTATCCGGGCGAACAAGGCGGGCTTGCCATCGCCGATGTCCTGCTTGGGGCGGTCAATCCCTCGGGCCGGCTGCCGATTTCTTTCCCGAAAACATGGGGGGATTCGCCCGTGGCGAAAACTTATCCAGGCGTTGACGGGGTCACGAATTACACGGATGATATTTTTGTGGGTTATCGCTATTTTGATTCGGAACCCAACCATGCCGCCTTTCGATTCGGCCACGGGCTTTCCTACACAACTTTTTCAAATAAAATCAGCAAGGTGACGGCAGTTGATTCCAATGTCTCCAACCCGGATATCGAAGTCCTCGCCCGTGTGAAAAATACGGGTACCCGGGCGGGGGCATACGTTGCCCAACTCTATGTGGGCGAGCTTGACCCGGCCGTGCCCCGGCCCGTCCGGGAGCTAAAAGGGTTTAAAAAGGTTTTCTTGGCACCAGGCGAGTCAACCGATGTGCCGTTCAAACTTGACGCCCAGGCTTTCCGCCATTTCGATGGGGCAAGCAACTCGTGGGTTGTGACACCGGGCATCTATCAGATTAGCCTGTTATCCGAAGAGGCGCACCCTGTCGATAGTGCCGACATAACGCTGGTCGCAAAGTAAAGACGGTGCGCATGTCAATTATTGGTTTTAAAACATGGCGGATAATTTAATATATGGCGCAAAGTAACAACAACGACAGCATACCCAATCATGCATTGCGAAGCGGATATTATAATATTCCTCTCATGGCAGTCACCATGCTGTTTTTTATATGGGGGTTTTTAACTGCCCTGAATGATATTCTAATTCCACACTTGAAAGGGGTTTTTGACCTCACCTACACGCAGGCCATGCTCATCCAGTTCACGTTTTTCGGTGCCTATTTTCTCATGTCACTGCCTTCGGGGAAAATTATTGCCGTGCTTGGGTACCAGCGTGGAATTGTCATTGGATTGCTGACGGCGGGACTTGGTGCTGTGTTGTTTTATCCGGCCGCACGCGAGACATCCTACCCGCTATTTTTGACGGCGTTATTTGTCCTGGCTTCAGGCATCACATTATTGCAAGTCGCAGCAAACCCTTACGTTGCCGTTCTGGGGAATCCTGCAACCGCCTCCAGCCGCCTAAATCTTACCCAAGCATTCAACTCGCTGGGCACCACCCTCGCACCC
Source organism: uncultured Methylococcaceae bacterium (assembly GCA_903857165.1). Classification (GTDB taxonomy): domain Bacteria; phylum Pseudomonadota; class Gammaproteobacteria; order Methylococcales; family Methylococcaceae; genus Methylumidiphilus. The sequence continues at coordinate 13,738 of CAIODU010000216.1, forward strand.
TACTTCGGTGGATTGTTCATTCTTACGGCGACAATGCTTGGAAGCGATGCCACTCACTCGTTTTCACCGGAACAACTGCAAGCCTTTCGCTTGCAAGAAGCGGCATCCGTACAATTGCCCTATCTAGGGTTGGCCGCTGTATTGGTTTTGCTTGCAGGCGTCATGGCACTGCTCAAGCTTCCGGTGATCGCAGAGGTTGAGGGCCATCGGCATAAACCAGGCAAGCTGTCCGATGCCTTGAAACACTCTAATCTCTTGCTGGGTGCCATTGGGATATTTGTCTATGTCGGTGCCGAAGTTTCCATTGGCAGTCTGCTGATCGGCTTTTTTGGGCAGCCCGATATTGCCGGGTTGAGGCAGTCCGTGGCGGCGGGGTTTGTTTCCTATTACTGGGGCGGCGCAATGCTTGGACGATTTGTCGGATCGGCATTGTTGCAAAAACTGAATCCCGGAAAATTGCTAGGCGTGTTTGCATTGATCGCCTTCAGCCTTGTTGTCGTCGCGGCCCTCGCCAAAGGACAGCTTGCGATGTGGGCGATTTTAAGTGTCGGCCTGTTCAACTCGATCATGTTTCCGACCATTTTCACACTCGGCATCAAAGGGCTTGGAAAACTGACCAGCGAAGGGTCGAGCATCCTCATAATGGCCATTATTGGCGGGGCCATCATACCCCTGTTACAAGGTATTTTGGCGGATGCTTACGGAATACAACTTGCTTTTTTGTTGCCAGCAAGCTGCTATCTCTATATAATGTATTATGGCTTTAAAGGTTCGATTTGACTTGCGGGGGGGTTTGAATGGAAGAGTTTGAAAATATCAACATTGCGGTGATCATCCCTTGCCATAACGAGGAAGTCGCCATTTCTTCGGTGGTGAGGGACTTTCGCAACGCCCTTCCTTCTGCGGCCATTTACGTTTACGACAACAAGTCCACCGACCGCACCGCCGAGTTGGCCGCCCAAGCCGGGGCCATCGTGGGTTTCGAGCCGTTCCCCGGCAAGGGCAATGTCATGCGGCGCATGTTTAGCGACATTGAAGCCGATGTCTATGTGTTGGTGGACGGGGATGACACCTATGACAGTTCGGCGGCCCCCGGCATGGTCCGGGAATTGTTGGACGGGCAGCTAGACATGGTCAACGGCATCCGCGTCAGTACGCAAAAAGAGGCTTATCGCTTTGGCCACCGTTTCGGCAATGTCATGCTTACCCAGATGGTCGCCACGACCTTTGGCAAGCAGTTTACCGACATGCTGTCCGGCTACCGGGTGTTTTCGCGCCGCTTCGTCAAGTCTTTCCCAGCCTTGGCAAAGGGTTTCGAGATAGAAACCGAATTGACGGTCCACGCCCTTGAACTGCGCATGAAAATCGCCGAAGTGCCCGCCCCGTACAAGGAACGCCCCGAGGGTTCCGCGTCAAAATTGAATACCTTGCGCGATGGTGTCCGCATCTTGCGCACCATCGTCGAACTCATCAAGGAAGAGCGGCCCGTGTGGTTTTTCGGGGGTATTTCCCTGGGGCTGGCGATGCTTTCCCTAGTGCTGGCCTCGCCCGTGTTCGCCGAGTATTGGCAAACCGGCCTAGTGCCCCGTTTTCCGACCGCCATCCTGTCGGCCTCCATCATGCTGTTGGCTTTTTTGTCGCTGACGTGTGGATTCATCCTCGACAGCGTCACGCGCGCCCGGCAGGAGCTGAAGCGGCTTGCGTATCTTGCCATTCCAGCCCCTGGCTGGCCGAAGGCAGGGCGATGAGCGCCCAGTGACACTAGCGCATGGTGATCTCACGCATGCCGGTTTCTTTCCGTCGGCGCTTTGGGCTGGTGGGCATCGGCGGTTTATTCGTGGATATGGCTGTCCTTTAAGCTGTGCCATGGGGCTTGGGGCATTGTCGGCCAAGCGGCTTTCCTTTATGCGATGACATGGCTTCACGGCATATTGTGCCTAACAAAACCCGCCTGCCGAAAAACGCCCTAGCGGACTTCAAGGAGGATGCGCCGCCGCTTCCCTTGGTCGCGTACCCGCTGACGTTGCTGGTTTGCCTGGCCTTTGGCGGGGTGGCGCTTTGGCTAGGCATGGACGCCGACTGGGATCTGCGGAACTATCATCTGCACAATGGATGGGCTTTCGTCAACGGCTTGGTGGGCCGGGATCAGTTGGTCTCAGTCTCAGCCCAATGTTTCCACAATCCGACTTTGGATATCCCCTATGCTTGGGTGTTCGAGCGCCTGCCCGCCCGAGTCATTGGTTTCGCGTTAGGGTTCGCGCATGGCTTGAATTTCCTGCCTTTGTTCGCCATCGCTTGGCAGCTTTCCACCCAGCCCGACCCGCACCGCCGCCTGAGCGTCTCGACCGCCACCGCCTTGGCAGGGCTCTTGGGTGCGGGAGGGTTGTCCGAAGTCGGGCTAGTGTTTTACGACAATGTGCTGGGCTTGAGCGTATTCACTTCGGTGTTGATAGTGGTCTCGCGCTGGAACCTATTAACCAAGGGGCGAGGTTCGGAGGGCGTGGCCTGGGTTCTGGCCGCAGGCTTTTGTTCCGGCTTGGCCTTTGGCCTGAAGCAGTCGATGGTGTTTTATTGCATCGGTTTGTGCGCCGCCTTCCTGGTCGCGGACATGCCTATGCTTCGCCGCATAGGAATCGGGTTCTGGTTCGGCGTGGGGGTGTTGTCGGGCTTTGCTGTGGGCGGCGGACATTGGGCGTGGCATTTATGGGGAGCCTATGGCAACCCGCTATTCCCGTACTATAACCATGTCTTCCACTCGCCTTGGGCATTGCCGAATCCTTATGTTGACGATCATTTTTTACCTCGATCTTGGGCCGAAAAGCTGCTGTCCGCCTACCGTTTTAGCTTCAATCCCCTTCTCGTGGGTGAAGTCCCGTTCCGTGATCTTCGCATCCCGACTCTGGTGACGCTGATACCGCTGGCGGCAATGGCGTGGGGCTGGCGCAAGCAAACCCATCCGTTTACCCACCCCGGCCCCACTGGCTGGTTGCTGGCGGCGGGCCTTTTGTCGTATGCGGTTTGGGTGCCGATGTTTTCCATCTATCGCTACCTCGTTCCCTTGGAAATGCTGTCACCCATCCTAGTGGTTGCCGCCATCGGGTTGCTGCCGGTTGCCGCAAAAATTCGCCAATACGCGGCGGTCGGCTTGATAGGGGTTTTGGTTGCCACCACCGTTCCCCACGACTGGAGGCGCATGCCATGGCGGGATCGGGCGGTCGAGGTCGGGGGGGTGGCAGGACTTTCCTTGCCAGCAAATACCCTGGTGCTAATGACCGGGCAAGAGCCTCTGTCGTTCCTGATACCGGCATTTCCCAATAACCTGCGTTTTTACCGGCTTCAAAGTGCTTTTGAAATACCCAACGACCCCGAAGTCGGTTTCATCAAACTGTATCACGACGCCATGGCGAAAAATCCCGGCCCGATTGCCTCGCTACACTCCGTGGGGGAGGAGGATAGTGCAGTGGAGGCGCTGTCCGAGTATGGCTTGGTCTTGGACAAGCCCAGTTGCCGTCCGCTGACATCACCCATCGGCTTCGGTGAATACGCTTTCTGCTTTACCCGGAGGCTTGGCGGCAGTGGTGATGTGCGCAATGAAATGTTACATTGAAACCCAATGACTAATCTTTAATTCTGTACAAACATGAAATTCAATCCCTTACCGTGGCTGCTTATCCTGGCAATCCTGGGTCTTTCTTGGTGGGCTAGAAGCCAATTGATCGAAGAACAGGAACTGGCCTTTTTTTGCCAAGGCGGCGGGCAAAGCCTTCCTTGCAAGATGCGCGGGTTCATTGCAAAAATTTTCATCCAAAACGGCGTTGGTTACTTCGCCCTGTTCCTCGGCCTAGTGTCGGCGATCACCCGCTCAGGCTTCATGGGCCTGTTGGCCGGGATAGTCGGCATGGCAAGCTTGATCCTGCATGGCGGGGATCATGCCGCCTTGGATTTTGCAGCCTTTGGTTTCTTGCTAGGTGTTTTGACGCTGGCGCGTGCGCAGTTCGACGAATACCGGGATCAGCACCGAACCGGCCAGCAACAGGCATAGCGCCGCCCACTCAAGGGCGTGTTGGTTGATTCCATCCGCCAGCCGCCAGGGTTCGTCTTGTACGATGATAATGTGTTCGGCGACGGCTATCCACAGCCCGGCGAAGCCGATCCAGCCCGCGAGCAAAATCTCTTCCAGATCAGCCTCACGCTTGCCTTTGATCCAAGCCAACAAGGCAAGGCCGACGGCTGGCACGGAAAATAGCGCCACCGGAAAATCCCGCGAGCGCAAATCAAACGCCAGTGTTAGGCAAACCAAGGCGGCACCGAACAAAAACACGAACCGCAGCGCACCCAACAGGCGGGAGCTTCCGTCGAAGCTTTGGTCCTTGTGCCGGAGCCACCGCACCAGATGGCTGGCCGGTGCCAAGTTTGGCGGCGGACAGCCGGTCGAACACCAAGCGGCTAGAGTGCCACCCAGTACAAACGTGACGGCTAACAACAAGGCGGCATAGAGGTTGGAATAGGCCCATTCCAGTAGCGTCCGGTTAGTCATCACCATGTCGCGGACGAATCCAACCCACGCGCCTCCGCCGCTGATGCTAACGGCAAGCAAGGGCAGGAGTGATTTGCCTTCCAGCCTTTGCTGCTTCCACTGTGCAAGCGCAAATAGGCCGAAGAATGCGAACATGGCAGCGTAGGCGGCATGGCTCCAGAATGGGGCTTCGGCGACAGGCCCGCGAAAGGGAAACTTAGTGTTGCCATCGGCATCGTATAGCCCCCAGTACCCGCCGACCGCACCTTCTGAATCGCGCTTCCAAGGCTGATCGAATGCCTCAATGATGTTGTAGGGGGTTTTTTCCAATTCGGCACGCAATGCAAATTCGCGGATGAACCGGGCTTGGTTGACCAGCGTGGGTTCCGCCTCCTGGCGTTGCCGACCATAGCTGGGCCAGCCGGTTTCGCCGATCAGCACCTCCTTGCCCTTCAATTCAGCCTTTGCATGCCGGTAAATTTGGCTGACATGCCCGACTGCGTCGTCGATCCCGATGGGATCGTCCTCCCAATAGGGAAGGATATGCACGGTGGCGAATGACACTGAATCCAACAAATCCTTTTGGTAGCGCAGCCAGAATTCCCAGACATCGGCGTAGGTGACCGGCACACCGGGAACCGCCGCCTTGACCCGCTCAACATAGGCCCGCATCATTGCAGGGGGTTGTTCCCTGCGCAGCAGCACCTCGTTGCCGACGATGATTGCACGGATGACGGAAGGATATTTCCGCGCCAAATCGACGGCGATTGTCAATTCCTTTTCGTTACTGCCTTGCTCGCGCCCAATCCATATTCCGAGTAAGACTTTGATGCCAAGTTTTTGCGCGAGCCTTGGCACTTCCTGCATCCCTTGGGTGACGGAATAGGTGCGGACACAGTCGAAACGTTGTGCAAGTGCCGTCAAATCAGTTTCGATTTGTTCCTCGCTGATGGACATTTCCCCGCCCAAAGGCGTTTGACCCGGTTTGTGGAAGGGCGAGTAGGACACGCAGCTAAGGTGGTCAGTCAGGGCATCGACGAGCGTCACCGGCTGGCTCAACTTCCACCAGTACGAGATCGAGAGCAAGGCGCAAGCCGCCAAGGTGATGTAAACGAATGCACGTTTCGAAAGCATGTTAATCCTATATTAAGCAGGTGTTCATAAAATTTTTTACATTTTCCACCATTGTAGGGACGGCACAACCCAGACAATCGCCCTCTTACAATGGTCAAAACACTTTTGGTCAACTACTTACGAGCTATTGACTGAATTGGATGGGCCAGTTACCAACGGACACAGGGCAAAATGAAGTCGCTTGCAGGGCTTTGGCTAAGTGTCAAGTCCCTCATTGGCTATCACGCCGATAGGCATTGGGAGACACCGGGAGATTCGAATCATCAGGGACATGGAAGATGAAGATGGAATCGCCGGCGCGGCTGATCATAGGGTAGTTTTGCAGCCAACGATAGTTCCATGTGTCCGGCTTGAATGGTTTATGGGTGCTTTCCTGATAATATTGGGCCGAGATGGCGTACCAACCCGGTTCCGGTTTGAAGCTGTCGTGCCACAAAATGAAGTTGTCGCCGAAATAGTATTTCGGATCGGAACCGCCGAAATAGTGGATGTGAATTTTTTCGATAGGTGTTTCGGTGGGGCGGCGATAGTCCAGCCCGCAAGGCTGAGTCTCGTCGCTATCCTGCCTGCTTAGGCATTCATTGTATTGCCCCACCCATTTTTTGAGATTTTTCAGATCTTGCCCCCAGTCATAGTTAGAATCGGTGACGTATTGGTAGCCATTGGCGTGCCCGCCGGCCGCTTCGTTGAAATAGGAAATATAGGACGGATAGGCGAGGACGGGGATGGAGACGATCCAGAAAACGAAGAGTCCGGCGAGGGAATTGATCACCCATGCATGGGCGAGGAATTGTTCGCGAAGTCGATGGAGCGCGTCGGAGCAGGTTGTCGCAGTGAGGACATAAAGGAATGGCAGTATCGGAAAAAGATGCCGGAAACCAAGATTGAGACTGCCGGTAATGCACAAGTAACAATAGAAGACCACGAAACCCATCATGGCTATCTGCGCGATTTTATGCTCGATAAATGAAACATATTTTTTCCCAAAAGCACGGGTTTTATCAGTCAGACTTACGAACAGTCGAGAGAGTGCATAGATGATGCTCGCGAAGAGCAGAAAGAGGAATGGCAAGGTTTCCTTGAGGAGAAACACAACCGGAAAATACTCAGGTTTGGCTTGGATGATCAATGTCCCGAGAAAGTAACGGCTGCCAAGTTCTGCAACGCGCACGAAAACCATGCTTACTCCCAATATATACAAGGTGAGTGGTTTCAGGAGTGGCATCCCCATCATCCAGTCAATGACCGCTTTTATCATGTGCGCGACAGGGCTGTCGCCTACGCTGACATAATGCATACGTTCGAAAAGGCCATTTGCAATGGCCCCTATTTTCTCCATTGGCATATTCAATGTATTAAAGAAATAGAGTATACAGATAGCCATGAAACAGAGAATTACGGCGACGGAATATTTCCATATATAACTGAAAATCAGTACCCAACGGCGGCCACGGGCAGATGAAGTGGGGAATTCATTCGGGCGTAAGGCTCGGGCGGAGGCGTAGACAATCGCCAGCAAGGCGAAAAATGGAAAGAGAATGACGGCAGAAAATTTGACCATCTGCACAACCCCTAAAAAGATGCCGAAAAGGATGGTATTTTTCCAGTTGGGTTCTTTGAGGAAGCGGACAAAGTAGTAGGTTGCCATGAAAAGAAACGTGGCGATGCCCATATCAGTGGTGACGAGATGGTCATGAGCCAAGATATTGGGGTCAAAAGCGTAGAGCGTAACAGCAAAAAGACCCGCCAGTGTCCCCGCCAATTGGCGCGTCCAGTGGTAAATAAACAGACCGAGCAATATGGCCGCGAGGGCGATGGGCATGCGCGCCCAAAAAATGATGTCGTCTGCATTATTGCCCGCCTCATAGAGGAAGGCTTTGCCGACAGCCCATTCTTCACCGTCTGCCCAGTAGGCTTGGGTAAGAGGAAACGCGGGTTGAAGAAAAAGCAAAGGGATGCCCGCGAGATCCTTCATAAAGGGCGGGTGCTCGGGATTGAGCCGCATGTCGCCGTAACGAACATAGGAATAGGCAGCACCGATATGGGCCATTTCATCAGTGGTGGCGGATTCTTGAGACGAAACCGTTAAGGAAATAATGAAGAACACAGACAGGATGATCGCCACGACAATGGTGGCATGTTTTTCGAGTAACATAGGTAGGCTACGGAATTGACTGAGATTTACGTTGATAAGGGAACCTCGAAAAACCGCTTACGTTCATGGTTCGCCCTTCGACAAGCTCAGGAGTCTCACCACGAACGTAACCATATGAAAAATATAGAACCGTTCGCGCTGAGCCTGAGCCTGTCGAAGCGCGAAGTTTTTCAAGATTCACTTAAGCGTATCATGTATCCGATGCCACTCAAACCCCGGTTCCCCACTGCTGCACACTGCCGGGTTGCACATGCCATGTGTCAACAGCGTTTCCCCAATGAATCTCAAAAGTCACTGCCACATTCGATGTCACCGATATCTGAGGACGCTCTTCAACGCTACGACGCTTTTTGACGGCTATGTCAAGAATGCCATCCGCCCCGAATGGATATTTGTCAACCCCGAATTCATCGGTCAAGTGACAATACCACACAATACGTCGTTCGTGTGCTTTGGGCTGCAAGCCAAGCACATACTCAAACAAGACAGCGATGGGGACGAGACCCGTCCAACCCACAAAGTCTCCCCTTGAAGGATTTCCGGGCGCATTATTTTCGGGTGCATAGTTTTCCCACAAGGTTCCGGTGTCTTCACACACGGCGACAACGGCATCAAGGTGGCGTGTGGCGATTTTCTGCGCCAAATCAATGCAACCGTGTAGCGCAAGACCGGTCATCACCATGTAATTGGTCGGTGCCCAGACCGAACCGAGCCAGTAACCGCCGGTCCTGTCGTACAGGGGATTATCCTTCGAAAGGGTTGGCACCGGATGTTGCGTGAAAAACTCTCCGGGGTTTTCCAAGTGCGCCACAAAAGCCGGCAAATCGCCTGGATCAACACACTCTGCCAGCAGCGCCCAATAGGCGCCAATGCTTTTCACACTAGGATGGACACCGTCACGATCAGTGTCATAATAAAAAGCGGTCTTGGAATCCCACAAAAGTGCTTTGATGCTTTTGGCCAGGCGATCAATCTCAGTGGCAAAGTCGGGGATTTCGGCATCGCGCCCAAGCGCCTTGGCAATGGCCACAATTCGCCGTGCCGAAAGAAGCTGTTGCAATGTCGTGTCTGCCCATGTCAAGTGGCCATGCGAAAAACATTCGTTAAAATCAGGGGCGTCCGAGCGCGGTTGATTGTCCATTCCGCAACCCCACCCCGACGACCAATAGGTGCCGTCTTTCCAAGTGCGATACGTTCGCAGCCACTGGTGATAGGCCACCAATGCTGGAAATACCCGCGACAGGCGATCACGGTCGTCAAAATTCAAATAATATTCCCATTCCGTCCATGCAAGAATGTTGGGCCCGGTGCTGACCGGGTCATACCGCTCAAAACAATCGCCGCCTGTTGCCTCATCAACTTCCCGGCAGATAAAACCGTCGGGGTGCTGCTTGGCATATAAGTTATCGAGCGTGTTCTGGAACGTAAACACCCGCTGCCCGTACTTGCCAAAGAAGAGAATGAAGCAGCTATCCCACATGAACAAATGATCGTTAAACGCCGTGTCGATATAATTCGAAACAAAGCCGTTTTCCTGTGCGGGCGCGCGCAGATGCGAAAACCCAAGTTCCCACGCCCTCCAATAGGCGCGAATCACATCAGGGCGGGCACCCCATCGCGGTTGGGGGAGCTTCGGCCTCGACTCGGCAAAGACCGGCAGCGCTGCCGATTCTTGCGGCATGGTCAAAAAGCCATTCTGTCTTACCCACTTGTTTTCGGTATGGCACTTAAACGTTTCCATCGCAGTCACCTCCTGGCGGATGGATCGGGGGAGGCCGGGAGAAGCGAACCATTGGGTCCGCCGATGGCCGGCGTGTCATCAAAGTTGGCGAGCTGGTCGACAATGTAAATGGGGCGGCGCTGGACTTCTTCATAAGTGCGGGCCAGGTATTCGCCAATTATCCCGATCAGGGAAATCTGCACGCCGCCAAGGAGCAGGATGGATATATAGAGGAAGGTAAAACCGGCGGGACGGTAGCCAGGCCAGAAGAAATACTGCCACAAGACCACCGCTATCCACAGAATCGCAGCGATGGCCACGCCGAGGCCCAACCATGTGGCGATCTTCAGTGGGGCCGTGCTAAATGACGCGATGGAATCGATGGCCAGCTTGATAAGCTTGAAATAGTTGTAGTTGGACTTGCCCGCAAAACGCGGGGCACGAAGAAACTCCACCCCGGTGGCCTTGAAACCCGTCCAGCACAGCAAGCCACGGACAAAGCGGTTTCGCTCCGGCAGGGCGTTGAACGCATCGACCACCCGCCGGTCCAGAAGCCTGAAATCGCCGGTGTCCTTGGGGATGTCGATGTCCGCAAGCTTCCGCAACAGCCGGTAGAAAAGCCACGACGTGGCCTTCTTCAACACGCTCTCTTCCTGCCGCTTCGAGCGGACGCCGTAGACGATCTGGTAGCCATCACGCCATTTGGCGAGCATTTCCGGGATCACTGCGGGCGGGTCTTGCAGGTCTGCATCCATCAGCACCACCGCATCGCCCCGGGCGTAACGCAGGCCAGCCGTCGAAGCCGCTTCGTGGCCGAAGTTGCGGGAGAAGGAAACAACACGGATGCGGCAGTCCCGGTCGGCGTGGGCCGAAGCAATCGCCAACGACGCGTCGTGCGAGCCGTCGTTCACGAGGACGATTTCCCATCCGCCATCGCCGTCCTTGGTCAGGTTGAGCGAGTCCAGCACGGCAGAGACCTGCCGGATGAATTCGTCCAGGCCATCGGCCTCGTTGTAGCAGGGCGAAACGACAGAAAGCACGGGGGCGAGTTGATTAGTCATGGTTAGGGCGAGTTTTGTCAGGGTTAAACTTATTACTGATGTTACTCAGCACCGGTTGCGGGCCGTTGCAGGGCGGCCTTCAGGCTGCCGACTGAGGCTAGGGCCATCTCGCAAGCCGAAGCGGCCTGAAGGCCGCCCTACAGATGGTCGCTGCGTAACATCAGTTGACGTAGGTTGGATTGCCAAAAAGCCTGCCATGGGCTTGGCCGAGGGGACGGCAACCCAAGCTACGGCTATATTCTTGACGCCGCTGCACTTCTTAATTGTTCCACTTTACCTTAATTCAGTGGAATCAAGAAACAAAAAAATGTGATGCCGGAATAGAGGATAGTAAGGCAAACTGTTTTACGAAAACAGCAATGGGCGGGAAGGTCTCTTTATCAACCTCCAGGCGCTTTCGCTCAAGGTATTCGGTATCAGCATATTCGGACTCAAGTTCTGGTCGATAGTCTTCGGAACCCTGACCGTCTTGGGGCTATACCTCCTCGCCTAACGAAACAACCTGCCAGTCAGGGGGAATCCTGCGTGATCGCTCTACTTTGGCGGACTGCACTGGCTGCCCATGTCGGTGGCGGATGCCCGTGCGCCAGCTTCTGGCCGTCCTGCCCGCCGCACTGGAACAGGACTCGCGGCAATGCCGGTTTGACCGGGCGACCGTTTGATGAGTATGATATGCGACAACTAATGGCATCCCCGGATCGGCGCATTTAACTGGATGTTATGCATCGATCCAGGGTTGAAACCCTGCCACCGCGAGGCCCGATTGATCGCAGCAAGGCAGGCAACGCCCTCTTCGTGCCTACGGGATGGAGAGGGTCATCTGATCTGCGAGCGGACGCCTGGCGTGGTCTTGCAATTGCGGGGGATCCAAACGCCGGCAAATCGACATGGGAGCAAGAAATGACAAGCAATACTCTGGTACTACCCCCCGGATTCCTTTGGGGCATAGCAACCTCCAGCTTCCAGATTGAGGGGGCGACCAAGGAGGACGGCAGGGGGCCCAGCATCTGGGATAAAATCTGCCGTGAAAAGGACGCTGTGGCCAACGGCGATACGGCTGACATCGCCTGCGACCACTATCATCGCTATGCCGAAGACATTGCCCTGATGCGCGACATGGGGTTGAAAAACTACCGTTTCTCAGTGGCTTGGCCGCGGCTGCTGCCGCTAGGCAGTGGATCGGTCAACCAGAAGGGGCTCGACTTTTACGATCGCCTGATCGACAGGCTTTTGGCATCGGGTATCGAGCCTTGGCTGTGCCTCCTGCACTCGGACTTTCCGTTGGCCCTGCACGACCGGGGCGGTTGGATCAATCGCGATAGCGTGGACTGGTTCGCCGACTATGCGGTGTTGGTGGCAAGGCACTATGGGGATCGCGTCAAGCATTTCGCCACCATCAACGAGCCATCCTTGCACGCCTTGTTCGGTTACGGCATAAACCCCACAGCACCGGGCTTTCCCGATCGTTCAGCCAATCTGCAGGTCATCCACCACCTCAACCTCGGCCATGGTGTCGCCGTGGATGTGCTGCGCGCATGGGTGCCGGGTGCGAGTATCGGCTGCATCCATGCCCGCCAGCCGGTGCGTCCGGTCAGCGATGGGCCAGAGGACCGCAAGGCCGCCGAGATATTGGACGAACATTGGAACCTGTGCTTTCCCGATCCGCAGATACTGGGCTATTACCCGCCCAATATTGCCCGCGAGATCGAACCCTATGTGCGGCCCGGCGACCTCGCCAAGATATGCAGGCCGGTGGACTGGTTCGGCATTAACCACTACAGTATCGTCCACGCCAAGTCGGACACTGACACTGTCTGGGGTTTTAGCCTTGCCGGTTCGTCCGTGAAGATGCCGGAAACCGAGATCGGCTGGACCATCTGCCCCGAAGCCTTTCGCGAAGAACTATTGCGGATATCGAAGACTTACCGGTTGCCGATCTACGTGACCGAGAACGGCTGCGGCAGCAACAAGGACGCTCCCGACGCGAATGGAGAAGTCAATGACCAGCACCGCATCGACTATCTGACCGCCTATATCGGCAGCATGACAGAAGCCATCGCCCAAGGTGCCGATGTGCGCGGATATTTCGCCTGGTCCCTGCTGGACAATTTCGAGTGGAATGCCGGCTATGCCAGCCGTTTCGGATTGGTTTATGTGGATTACGCCACGCAGCGCCGCATTCCCAAAGCCTCGGCAAAATGGTATTCGCGTTTAATCAGCGGGGGAAAGGTTTAAATGAACGAAGTCGGAGCATCGCTCGACGCGATCACGGCGGCCAGTGCTGCGCTCGCAGTGATGTTGGTTACCACGGCCTTGGGGGCTACGGTGGGGGGGGGCAGGGATCGCCTGCCGGGGACTGACACGGTGGTTGGCCTAGGGCTGGCCGGCGGCATACTGACCTTGTTGGCGGTGGCAACCCGATTGCCGGTTTCGCTTTGGGCCAGCCTGCTGGGCGTGGCCGGAATCGTTGCGCTGGCTTGGTCGGTTTGGCATCGACGACTGCCGGGGGGGCTTGGCTTCGCCGCCGCATTGCTGGTGGCAGCGCCTTTGCTGGCGTTCGCAACGATGGGGCCGGCGACCATGTCGGACGATTTCGCCCAATGGCTGCGCAATGCCGCCTATGTCTTTCAGTATGACAGTCTGCCTCGCCCTGACCTGCCGCCGTCGCCATCGCGCTGGCCGGGCTATCCGCACACCCTGCCTTTCATCGTGGCGATCTCGTCTTGGCTAACCGGGCGGTTTCTCGAATCGGCAGGGCCGGTGGCCAATGTGGTGATTCTGGCTTCGGTCGGTGCCGCCATCGGTGACATCGCTGTGGGCGAACGTCGCGCCTTGCCGGTAAGGCTGGCGGTCGCCGCTGCCACAGTCGGAGCCTTCTTCGTGCTTTTCTTTCCAGAACTGACGCGCAATGTGCTGTTCTCATCCTATGCCGATACCGCGACCATTGCCGCAGTCGGCGTACTCGGCCTACTGGGTGTGTTGCTGCTGGATCGCCTGGAAGAGGGTCGCGATGCCGATGCCAATGCCCTCGCTTGGCGTTTCGGTCTCGCCGCCGCCGCGCTGGTCAACCTCAAGCAGGCCAACCCGGTGCTGCTGGCCCTGCTGATGTCGGGCCTACTACTGGCGGGTTGGCGTTCCGGGCGGCTTCGCTGGGGGCATGCCATGCGCTTGTTGCCCTCTATGCTGATACCCGCCGCCGTCGTGTTCCTGGTTTGGCGGCATTACGTCACGCACAACCTTACAGCCGGCGAAATGGCCTTCCGGCCACTCGCCTTGTGGAACTGGTCTTCTGCCCCCGACATGGTGCGTTCGCTGGGTGAAGAGTTGGCGAGGAATCCGGCCTTCCACCTGCTGATGTGGGCGGTGACCTTGGCCGGCTTATGGAAGTTGCGGGCACCCCGGCGACCGGAGGATCTGTTGGCTGTGACAACTGCCGTGGTGTGGATCGGCTACAACGCCTTTCTGATCGTCGTCTATCTAGGTTCCATGGGTGCCTGGGAGGCTGTCATGGCGGCCGACTATTGGCGATATACGCCTCATGTCGGAATGCTGGCGGTGGCGGCGGCGTTGCTTTGGCTGCGGCAACTGTCCTGGCCGGAGGCAGTCAGGCGATTGTCGCAGCCGTTGCTGCTGGGCATCGCCGCATTGCTGCCGGTGTCGCTGCTCATCGCCGGGCCCCAGCGCCTGTCGGCGATGGGCAAGGTGTGGCCGATGCAGTTCCGCATGGTCGGCCGCGAACTCGCCGATATCCTGCCGCCCAATTCCAGGTTGGCGGCCAGCGTGGAGTTTGACTATAGCCTCACCTTTTCCGGCATCAATTACGATCTGCACCGCTTTGGCCGCGACGACCGCAACCTGATTTTCTGGAATGAAGGGCCGATCACCATGGCACCGTTCCTGTCCGGCGAGGCGACGCACCTGCTGGTGATGGATCATTTGGGCAGCCGCGACAAAGACACCGATCTCTTGGGCATCCCCCCCGTGGTGAACGAATCGGCCCTGTTCAAGTGGACCGGCTCGGGCTGGCGCAAGGTACACGCCTGGCCGTTCCCGAGGGCATCCAAGGCAAAGTGACGTACATACCGTCTTTACTTTGCGACCAGCGTTATGCCGACCCTATAGACAGGGCGCGCCTCTTCGGATAACAGGCTAATCTGATAGCGGCCCGGTGTCACAACCCACGAGTTGCTTGCCTCATCGAAGTGGCGGAAAGCCTGGGCGTCAAGTTTGAACGGCACATCGGTTGACTGGCCGGGCGCTAAGGTGATTTCCAATAATGAACCCATCAAAAGAATCGTCCACGAAAAACACGAACAAGACATGCTTTTGTTCGTGCCTTTCGTGGACTCTATTTTTTGCCTTCGGATCAGATTCTTGATGGGATGTTCTTTATCAGGAATCACCTAAGAAAACCTTTATTTTTTCTTCCGTCTCGCCTTGGCCAGCAGGCGGATTGCTTCCATCCTTTTCCGCTCCAATTCCCGTGCTGCGGCTTCCTCCGCCTCGCGCTCGGCCTGCCTGCGCTGGTGTCTTAGCTCTGCCGCGATGGGTGTGCCGGCCGGGGCCAGCTTGGCCTTTGCCAGCAGAAGGTCGATATGGCTCCAGCGTGGCGGTTGGGCGAATTCCTTCACCAGCCTGAGGTTCAGCGCTTCGTAGACCGGTAGCCAGGTTTCCTCTTCGGCAGTTTTGCGGCGTATCGACAAATCCGGGTTGAATTGATACCAGCCTTGCTTGACGCGCCAAAACAGCCGCCGGTTGTAGGCATAGTCCCGGTCCACTTCGTTGCGCGACAACACGTTGGAAAGATGGGCGCGTTTGTTGCGCTCGGGCCTTATCACACTGGCCGGCAGGTGTTGCCAAGCCGCCAAGACCGTACCCGTGTCGAAGGCCGCCCAATCGCCGTAGCCAAAGGTGTGGAAACGGGCGGGGAACAGCACCCACAGCGTTTGGAACAGGAAGTATTCGGTCAGGTGTTTGTCGATGCGCACGAGCCGCTCTCCGGCCATGATGTCGATACTGGAAGGTGCGATGCGTTCGTAAATCGCCGCAAATGCGGTCTTGGCATAGTGGGGTTCGCGGAAGGCTTCGCGCATCGCCCAGTGCAGGGCGTTGCGTCCCAAATGATCGGCGAGATTCGGGTTGGCCCCGTGCTCCAGCAGGGTTTCGACCAGCCCGACATTGCCGACGGCTGCCGCAGCCATCAGCGGTGTCAGGTTCATCGGTGTGCGGTGATCCACGCCGTGCCGTTCGCATAGCTTTAGTATCTCCTTGAAGCTTTTCGCGCAATACAGCGCCAGATGCTTCTGGCCCAGGGTTTGGAGTTGCTTATGGTAGGCTTTGGCCGGTTCGTATTGGGCCTCTTCGATCAGATAATACGCCAAGACTTCCTCGCCCTGGCTGGTGGCGAATTCGTAGAGTTGCTGCTTGAATTTGGAGCCATGCACCTGTTCCCTGAACACCTTGACCAGGGTTTCCCGCAAGCGCGGCTCGTCGAACACCGGCCAAGGCACGGGGGTTTCTTTGAGGATGCCCTTGCGAATCGCGTCGGCTTGCTCCTGCTTGCCTTGCAATTCCAGCTTGCGGGCTTCCTTTTGCCAGTCGTCCAGGGTCGAGCTTTTCGCCGTCACGTCCACTTTGTCGCTGCCTGACTTCAAGTCCAGCAAATTGAGCAAGGGGTGGCGGGTGTCGGATTCGATCAGGTAAACGTTTTTAACCGCCCGCGTCAGCGCGACGTACAAGGCGTTGACGTAAAACTTGTAGACTTCCAGCGATTTGTCGGCCTTGTCCTTGGCGCGACGGTATTCCAAGTCGTCGCCGGCCAAGTCGGCGGGGCTGACGCCGTCGGCGAGTTCGGCGAACTCGGCACGATGATCGGACAGGAAGCGATAGATGACAATGTTCTCGTATTCCAGCCCCTTGGCCTCGTGGATCGAGAAGATCAGCGGGGTCTGGAAGAATTTGCGTGCCTCGCCCTTGTCTTCGTCGCGCATCACCAGCACGGCAAATTGGGTCGAGCCTTTGGTCTTTTGGTTGAGGTCTTTTTTCACCGCGTCCCTGTCGTTCAGCACGGTCACTGAACCGATGTCGCCGGCGACCGCGTCCACCAGGAAGTTGCTCTCGCGGTCAATGGAGCCAAAGCGCTTGTGCTTGATTTTGAGCAAAGTGTTGGCGACCCGCGTGGCCTCCTGGCTGTTGCGGAAATTGGCGCGCAGAACTTTGAGCTCCTGCCGCATGGCCAAGTCGGGGTCGCGCCAGAACAGCGACTTGACCTTGCCCCAGGAGAAGAAGTTGGGGTGGACGATCTGGTTGGAGTCGCCGCAGAGCAGGAAGTGGCCGGGCTTTTTCAACGTCTTAAGGATCAGCGCGAGCTGGGCGTTGGTCAGGTCTTGCACCTCGTCGACGACGACGAAATCGTAGCGCGGCGAGGCCTCGGCGCGCCAGTCATGCGAGAGCAGGTTGAGGTCGTAGAGATTGGCCTCGGCCAGCCAGGCGCGGTATTTCCCGAACAAATCATATAACCGGTCGCGCTCTCCGGCCGGGAAGATGGATTGGCGCACACCCAGTTCACGATAGGCTTCCAGTGACAGCACGCCGTCGGCGGAGGCCGCGACCACGCCACGGATTTCCTCGAACGCCTGGTGGGCGTCGATGGTTTTGAACTGCTGGCGCATCCGCCCGAACCAGCCGGCGAAATCCCGCCATTGGGCTTCGCGGCCTTTCGGCACGCGGATGCTTTCGAGGAATTCGCGGAACGAGAAGAAAACGGCATCCTGGCCCTCCTTCTCGAAGCCGTGAGCGTAATACAGGTCGCGGGCGCTTTGTGCAAGGTAGGCGGAATGGGTGACATACAGCACCTCGCCCTCGGTGTGCTTGAGCTTTTCCAAAGTCAGCGCGGTCTTGCCGCTGCCGGCCGAGCCCACCACAATCAACGGCGGCGGCAGGCGGTAAACCGTCTCTTGGGCATCGTCGAAGGAGATGATTTTGTCGAGCAGGTGGATTTCGCGCCGGCCGGAATGGACATAGCGCACCGGTTCGGCATCCTTGGCCGCTTGCAAAGCTTCGACCGATTGCAGCTTGTCGTCATCGACTTCCGCGCCGCGCAAGAACCTGGATTTGTCGTAGGCGTGGTTCTCGATGATTTCCAACATCAGCGCATACACTTCGCCACCGTGGCTGACGATGGAAAACAGCAGCCGGTTGGAATAATCCAGTTTGGCCCGGTAAAACCGGCCATGGGTGACATGGCTAAGTTTTTTCACGTCCGCCGTGCGGAAATCATCCCGCGCGATGGCATCCATGGTTTTTTTATAGGCGGCTTTGTGCCGTGAGGTGTCGAGGCCGGTGTATTCAAGAATTTTCATTTCATTTTCAATGGTTCGGGCAGGGTTCAATTTGCCAAATGCTAGGGTAACACTTTCCCCGGCAATCAAAAGGCCCTGCCCGTAAAATCAGCAATTCGCATTCGGGTGCGCTTCTACAATGCCGTCGATTGGGTGAACCCACAGGAAAAGAGAAAGCAGCTTGGCCAGACAACTCATCCCAATCGACCCGGCTTGGGCAATCCGTGTCGGGCAACAGTGACAGATGCCCCGTGTGTCTTTAATGATAATTTATATCTGTAAACAAATGATTATAATAGGAATAATTAAACAAGTCACACCATTTCCAATAAACCGGTTGTTGCGGGCATGAGTGTCAGAGGGCGCTCGGCAAGCTTATGCGGATGGCCTATATTTTGCTTGGACAGTATGGCAAGCGGTTCCCCTTAAATAAAGCGGGCCGCCACTTAGAAATTTGAAGTGTCTGATAAGAGCAAACCATCCGAAAGGATGGGACGCAAAGCCACGGCCTAAGTCCGGGGTGACCGGATAAGGTGGTTGGGTTGCCGGGCAGCATACAGTGTACTACTACCCCTCCTTGTTAGACCTCTTTACTTCGTTCCGATGAATTAAAGAGGTGTCTCGTGAACAGCTTTGTTTCTCGCAATCTGCAATCGCCCGGGTTCAGCCTGTCCTCCGTCATACTGGCCGCTGCGATGATCCTGACCCAAGGACTTGCCTCGGCCAACAACGGCGAAACGCAAAACCTGTTGAATGGAAAGGGTATCGTTTTGATGGAAATCAAGAACAAGCCACTGTGCGAAGTGATGCGGGAAATCCAAGCCCGTAGCGGTGCCGAGGTCAAAGTGCCGCAAATCCTATCCGCCGACCTGATTTCACGTTCGGTCCGTGGCGACACATGGCAAGCCGCTCTCAGTCAATTACTGGAAGGTTACAACTACAGTGCCGTGTGGGGCAAAAACGGCCAACCGCTGCAACTGTCAGTGTACGCCCGCAACCAATACGCCGACGAGCCGGTTGCCGCAACCGCCACCCCTGCCGGCAATGACCTGTTGGTCTACGACGGCAATGACCAGCAAGAAAATGGCAACTTTACCTGGGTGGGCTATCTGGAAAATGCCGGCAAGGCTTACCGGGTCATCATCAGCATGGGTAGCGAAGGCAACCATGGCCAAGTGGTGACGCCAAACGGAGTATACAGCCTAGACGTTGAAGAAGGCCGTATTTGGCTGGTGGATGCCGGCCCTGCTGTTTTAGAAACCGAGAACCCAATTAGCCAAGGGATATAAACGGGTTGGGCCCTTCAGAATAGTTTGGCATCCCTGCTTGCTTATGCTCCGGCGATGACGTCTCGCCATACTACGACTTTGGCGCACATCCAAAACAGCAACGCGCCGGTAAACGAGCCGATAGCATTGGCATAAGCGTCATGCCAGGAAAATTGTCTTGTTGAAGCCAGCCAAAACTGCCCAAGCTCGATTGAAAGCCCGATAGTGCCTGATACCAAGACCGCTAACGCAATTATCCAGAAACGCCTTTTCCTGTCCCTTAGAGCAGCTGACAACAGCAATACGGTCAAGAACCCATAGGCGATTGTGTGGTCGATTAGGTCCCAAGTTATCATCAGGTCGAGGGTCGCTGATTCGAAGACGCGATGCGAATCGGGGATGAGCCAAGGGTTCGAGCTTAGAAAACCCAAGGCGAACAAATAACCTATAAGCAGACGCAAGCGCAGGGAGTTTGTCATTCGATATCGGCGCGGGTTCTTCGCGTCATTTGATGAACTCCCCGGTTAAAAGAGCCAATTGAATTAGGTGTCATGCCAGCTCATCTGCCAGGATCGCCACAATCCGCTGTGCAGCCCTGCCATCCCACAAATGTGGGCGGCGTCCTAGCTTGCCTTCCCCCCGCATGATCTTGCCCGCCTCGCCGATGATGCGGCGCGGGTTGGTGCCGGCCAGCACGTTTGTCCCCTCGTCGACGGTGACCGGGCGTTCCGTGTTCTCGCGAATGGTAATGCAGGGTACGCCTAGCGCCGTCGTTTCCTCCTGCAAACCGCCGCTATCCGTCAGCACCAACTCGGCGTCTTTCCACAAGTTCAGGAATTCCATGTAAGACAGCGGCCTTGTCAAGATGACGCCCTCGCCCAACGATACCCCGAACTTGTCCAAATTAGCCCGTGTGCGTGGATGCACCGGGAAAATCAGCGGCAATTGTTTGGATATTTCCCTTAGCGCACCGGCGATGTTTTCCAGCGCATCCTGCGCATCCACGTTCGACGGGCGGTGCAGGGTCACCACCCCGTAACGACCCAGCCGGGCCTTGATGGCCGTCGATTCAAAGGCTCCCCTGTCCATGGCTTCGAGCTTGTCCCGCTGGTAGAGGAGATTGTCGACCATCACATGGCCGACATAGTGAATCTGCCCCTTGGCCTTCCCCTCGCGCAGCAAGTTGTCAACCCCGCTCGGCTCGGTCACGAAAAAGAAGTCGGAAATCGAATCCGTCACCATGCGGTTGATTTCCTCGGGCATGGACATGTCGCCGCTCCGGAGGCCTGCCTCCACATGGGCGACGGGGATGTTCAGTTTTTTCGCCACGATCGAACAGGCCAGTGTCGAATTGACATCGCCCACCACCAACACGAGGCCGGGCCGTTCGGATAGGCACAGCTCCTCGAAGCCGAGCATGATTTTGGCCGTCTGCTGGGCATGGGTCCCTCCGCCGGCTCCCATGAAGACATCGGGTTGCGGAATGCCCAATTCTTCAAAAAACACGTCATTCATCTCGGCATCGTAATGCTGGCCGGTATGGATGATCTTGAAGCCCATCCCGCCATGCTCGCGCAAAGCCCGCACGATGGGCGCTATCTTCATGAAGTTGGGGCGCGCGCCGGCGACTAGGTATAAATTATCTGCCATGGCTCCTCGATAATATTAGGCATTTGCATAGTTGGAATTCGCCAAACCCATGGGACATGGCAAAGCTAGGCAGTCATTGTCATTTTAGGCTTGCAATGCTAGTCCAATTTATTTAAAGGCACAAGCAAAGGCACAAGAATTTGCCGGATAGTTCAAAGAATAATAATGGATCAATACCTTCGCCAAAAGTTACGCTGCTTTTGCATGAATCCTGCCGATTTCCGCAGCTTGGAAAATCCTCTCGTCGATTAAAAACGCCTCGCCCGTTTTGCCGAGTGAATTTATAATCCGCCGCGTGTATTTTCGCGCCCTGAAGATGGTTTTCAAGTCCAGC
>CAIODU010000217.1 GCA_903857165.1 uncultured Methylococcaceae bacterium
CATCTGGCAGCGGCGATCCCGGCAAACCAAGCGGGCTGCCCGGGTTTTGCCCCGGACCGCTTTTATAAAAGCTGCTTTGCCCAGACGTTATAAAGGCAATCGCGCATAAATGAAAGTCAATGTTTTTTAGGCATAGGATAAGGTTTTATTATTTCTCCAGTTTGGCGCGGAAAACATCGTCAACAATCTTGGCTGCGTCTTCGATCGACATGTTCTTGAATCCGGCTTGGGCAAAATCGGCTCGCCCGCCTCCCCCGGATCCGAACAGCTTGCCAATCTCACGGGCCAGATCGCCAGCCTTTAGAGTTGATGACTTGACCGCTTCCGCTCCGATGCCTAAAACCACAATGCCGCGCCCGTCGCTCTCACCCACCAGGGCAAATACTCCGGTTGGAACCTTGGCACGCAAATTGTCGATCATTTCTTTCATCACAGTGAGGTCGCCGATGCTGACAACCTTGATCAGAGTAGGCACACCGTGAATCTCAAGCAGTTCATTTTCTAACGCGACACCGGTATCCTTTCCAGATAATGAATTGCGGATGAGTCGCTCGCGCTCTTTAGTCAGCCGCTTGATATCCCCCAGCAGATGTTCGATGCGGCTATGCATCTGGTCGACCGGGGTACTGAGGGTCAGGGATATGTCATTGACCACCGTGCGCATCTGATGGGATCGCCGGACGGAGGCGAGATGGGCTATTGCCTCGATTCGGCGCACACCTGCCCCAACGCTCTGCTCGCCAACGATCTGGAAACTGCCGATTAGCGCGGTATGATTGACGTGGTTGCCTCCGCACAGTTCCGACGAAATTCCGGGAACCTCCAGCATCCGGACCTTTTCGCCGTAGTTTTCTGAGAAGAAAGCCAATGCGCCACGTTGCAACGCTTCCTTCAATGGAACGTCAGGTATCTTGTTGACAGAGTGGTCTTCCAGTATCCAGCCGTTCACCATCCTTTCGACGGTGGCCAGTTCGTCGGCTGACAGGGTGCGTTCGGCGGAGAAGTCGAAACGCAGCGAATCGGAAGTCACCTGCGAACCCATTTGCCGGGCCGAAGGGCCGAGAATGTGGCGCAATGCCGAGTGCAAAAGGTGCGTGGCGGTGTGATGTGCCGCTTTGGCCTGCCGGTAGGCGCTATCGATGACGGCATTCAGTTCCCGCTCACTGGACAGGTTTGAGGCCTTGCCGCGCAGCAGGCGAGTGGAGTGGACAACGCCTACCTCGCTTTTGGCGACGCCAACGACCTCCAGATCCACTGAGTCACCCACCAAGCGACCACGGTCGGATAACTCACCGCCGCCTTCAACATAGAACGGGGTGTGGTTCAGAACCACGTCGACCTTGCCATCGCCGGAATCGCGGTAGCGGTTCACGCGGACATCCAAAGACGTCAAGTCGTAACCAGCGAAGCCTGTGTCGTGCTGCTGGTCAATGACTATCCAGCCGCCGGCATCGTAGAACTCCTGGGCTTCCTTGGATCGGGACCGCTGTTCCTCCAGCTTTGCCTCAAACCCCTGAATGTCGATGGAAAGGCCTTGCTTCTCGGCCAGGATACGGGTCAGGTCGACCGGGAAGCCAAAGGTATCATAGAGTTGAAAGCTGTCGGCTCCGCAGATTACCGTATCCTCCTTAGCCTTCAGTCCATCGATGACGCGATTGAAGTACATCAAGCCACGATCAAGTGTGCGGAAAAACTTCTCCTCCTCGCTCTTGATGGCTGCCGCCACCGACACTTGGATTTCCTCCGAAATGTCGTAGTGGGAGGTCGCGGCGATGACAGTGGGGATTAGTGCGTGGATCCACGGTTCTTTCATGCCGAGGAAGTCCCCGTGCAGTACGGCACGACGCAGGATGCGCCGCAGTACGTAGCCGCGGCCCGCCCGGTCGAACTCACCTCCGTCCGCCAAAACGAAGGTTAGGCCCCGGATGTGGTCGGCAACCACGCACATGGCCGGGGCATCAGGCCCGGCAAAGTCGCGCGAGGTCATCTCGCAGATGCGGTCGATGACGGGGCGGAACAGGTCGGTGTGAAAGATGTTGGTCTTGCCTTGGAGGATGGCTGTCATACGCTCAAGCCCCATGCCGGTATCGACGCTACGCATAGGCAGCGGGGTCAACGTTCCGTCCTCGCTCCGGTTGAACTCCATGAACACGAGGTTCCAGAACTCCAGATATCTGTCAGTGTCCCCGCCTACCACGTCCTGTCCCAAGGCTTCCCCTTGGTCATAATACAGTTCGGTGCAAGGGCCGCAGGGGCCGGTCGGCCCCATGGACCAGAAATTTTCTTCATCCCCCTTGTCGATGTTGCCTAGCCGGATGATGCGGCTATCAGGCAACCCGGCGATTTTCTTCCACAAGGCGGCAGATTCCTCATCATCCTTGTAAACTGACGCATAAAGTCGCGACGAATCGACACCGTACCCTTTGGTCACAAGTTCCCAAGCGAAATGTATGGCGCTTTCCTTATAGTAGTCGCCGAAAGACCAGTTTCCCATCATTTCGAACCAAGTGTTATGCCGGCCATCCTTGCCGACGGCATCAAGGTCATTGTGTTTGCCGCCAACGCGGATACAGGGCTGAATGTTGGCGCACCTCGTATAGGAACGCTTTTCCCGCCCTAACAGCGCATCTTTGAATTGGTTCATCCCTGCGTTGGTGAAAAGCAAGGTCGGATCATTTGTCGGCACAATGTTGCCTGGCTTTACGATGGTATGTCCGTTCTTGACAAAATAATCAATGAAATTGTCGCGGATGTCCTGATGTTTCATTTTGTGAGATAGCTCTGAATATTGAGTAATTTATGGCAATCCAGCCTTAAGCATTAAACTGGAATTGTAATGGTGGGTGAAACGAAAGGCATAAACCACCTAAGCAGTGGAGATCCGCCCCCTATATACTTTACGAGTCAACAAGTCCTTGTTTCGGACTGGATATGCAAGCCGCGATGGTATTTCCGCCGTCTGGAAAGTGTTGTCGGTGGTTTTGCCCAACCTCTCGAAAAGGTAAAATCACAAACGACGATCATTCTCCCCATCCGGGACTTCTCCACGACCTCCCTGATCCGCATGATCGTTTGCCGGGTCGCCTTGAATTCGCGGGCCAGTCCGTCGATGCCGGCAACGCAGGGCCACCGATTGATCGTCCGCACACATTCCTTGGCGTTCTGCGAAGATGCGGCCTGCCGGATTGACATTTTCGAAGCGTTGGGGAAAACGGCCCTGTTAAGATATTAGCATGAGAGTCGCAACTTGCAAAATGCATCCTCCTCACCTAGCCAACCCAATAAACTTGGCTTAGGTTTGGACATGGTTCAAATCAAGGTAACACTTTTGCCGAGATCGGGGGGAAGAACCAAGAGTCTGGCGAGTTGTTGAAGCGAGTTGATTCATCTGGGATACTCGCAGCCCCTAAACTTCCCTTGGATTTCGATTCCGATGACATCATCTTCTTCACTCTCCGTGGCGGCCAACCTTCCTTTCGAAACCCGCAAGCAATTCGCCATTCATGCCTTGGCGGGGAGCGAACCGGTTTC
>CAIODU010000218.1 GCA_903857165.1 uncultured Methylococcaceae bacterium
TCAATACCTTCGCCAAAGATCAGGCTGCTTTTGCATGAATTCTGCCGATTTCTGCGATTTTGGAAATGCGGTCGTCGATTAAAAACTCCTCATCGTTTTTGCCGAGTGAATTTAATATCCGCCGCGTGTATTTTCGCGCCCTGAAGATGGTTTTCAAGTCCAGCATGCTGCCTCTGGCGAGACCCTCCATTTTGGCAGACAATATCTGCGAAAAGGTCACCATGAACAGCGAGAAGTTGGCGAAATTGCCGACTTGCGTTTCCTTGACGTTCATGAAATCTTCAAGCCCCCAGTATTGCTTCGCGTCTCTGAAATTAAACTCAATTTGGAACCTTAGAGAATAATAGCGGATCAAGTTCTCGCTGGTCAGGGCCAAGTCATCACTGAACAACAACACCTTCGCTGTCCTCCCCGTCTTCAGGTTGGTTTTCAGGATGACGACGACATTCAGCAACTCGGGGAAGTTCCTGTGCCAAGCCTGCGCCTGGTAGACGCGGGTCTGGATGTCCTTTTCCACGGACTCGGCTTTCAGGTGCGCCTCCGTCAGCGTTTCCGGCGTCAGCTTCTCGCCGTATTTGCGCCGCCTGCCTTTGCCCGAATACTCGCCAGCATAGGGGAAGTACAGCTTGGAGTCATGGCGCAGCTTGGAAATAAGGTGCAGCCCCGTTGATGTCACCACCTGTAGGCCTGCATTGTTCCCCAATGCGCCGTCGTAGACGAAATAGACGAGGCCAAAATCCATCCCCACCAGTTCCAATGCGGCACGGATGCAGCCTTGCAACTGGGTTTGAAACGGCGACAACTCCACATCCTTCTTGTTCTTGTTGGCGCTGCCCTTGGGCCTGCCCCGCTTGCCGTGTTTCTCCTTGACGGCTTTCGGCGCACTTTCCTTGACCTCTTCGCGCACCAGTTGCTCTGTGATCAAAGGGTAGGCCGCGCGGGTTTCAACCTGTGCCAATGACAGGTTCAAAAAGCACAGGCCAGGGAGCGGCTTGTTGTAAATCGAAGAAAAAAAAATCCCCAACCCATGCGTTTCCTTGCCCGACTTGGTCACCACGACCTCATCGCCGGTCAGCACAAAAACCCCTTTTGCCCCGGTCAAATGCCGCTTGATGAGTTGCCAGCGCAACTTTGACCAATCGATTTTTTCTTTAAAAAAACGTTGCACCGTCCGGTAGCTTCCCCCTTTTTCGGTCCAGCGGGACAGGCCCAGCAGGGTGACGCGACCCGTCATTGCCAGCACGGCCTCAACGATAATGGTGAGTTGGCCCAGGGTGCGAGGCGTTAAGTGTGGACTCAGTGTGCTTAGGGTTGCTATGATTTCATTCATGGTCAGATTGGGATTGGATGCCGGACGTTGTGGTTAACCCCGTTATTCTACCTTTTCTGACCACCCCTCTTTGCACAAACAATTACGCCTTTGCCATCGTTCGCTTCACCGCCACCATTGAATCACTTGGATGCCATGCCACGGCAAGCCTTGCCGGGTGACAGCCAAAGCCAAAACTGCTCATGCTAATTGGCGAAGGTATTGATATTTATTAACAAATAACACAGAAACACAACAATACGATAAATTGCTTGAATCATTACATGCCCGTCGCGTAAACGTTCACCCCCCCTACACCGGCAACGGCAAGAGGGGCAATCCTTGGCGTCGACGGGTGATGGCAGTTTGCAGGTATTCCCAGGGGGAATGGCCGCGCCGACGGCAGGTGTCGATGACACTGGCCAACAAGGCGA
>CAIODU010000219.1 GCA_903857165.1 uncultured Methylococcaceae bacterium
CGAAAGGCTCAATTCAAAACATTCATACATTGATGGGGAATCAAACCGATGCGAATACTTCACAGCATGTTGCGGGTAGGTGACCTCGACCGGTCCATCGCGTTTTACACCGAAGTTCTGGGCATGAGGGTGCTGCGCCGCAATGACTATCCTGACGGCAAATTTACCTTGGCTTTCGTAGGGTACCAAGATGAAAAAGAGGGTGCTGTGCTGGAACTCACCCATAACTGGGGCATCGACAAGTACGAATTGGGTACAGGCTTCGGCCATGTTGCCCTGGAAGTGGATGATGCCTGCAAAGCCTGCGCACTGGTCAAAGAGCGGGGCGGGAAGGTAACCCGTGAGGCCGGCCCCATGCTGCATGGAACCACCGTCATCGCGTTCGTGGAAGACCCGGACGGCTACAAAATTGAATTCATCCAGAAGGGAAGCTGGTAGCGCCAAGACCCGAAGCGCCGCGCATGTCTGGGCGTTCCATTAGGCTGGCAGCGTGACTGGTCGCTTAAGTTTAGTTTAAGCCGGGAGTGGCATAGTTCGCGGGATTGCCGGGAATGTTGAATTTGGGCAACCCTTAACTTTTTCGATAGCGGGAGACACTGACATGTTCAGAAAATTTACAGTGATTGGCTTAATTCTGGCCTCGGCGATTATCGCCAGTGGCTGTGCGACCTACGGCGGCTACCAGCCGGTTGTCGACCCGTATAATGACCCTAACATCGGGCGCCTTGAACAAGACAAGGCAGAGTGCGGCAGCCTTGCCAATCAAGCCGGGAGTGTCGGCACGGAAACGATGAAAGGAGTAGGCGTGGGCGCACTAATCGGCGCGGCGGGTGGCGCGGCAATGGGGGCCATTTACGGCAATCCGGCGACGGGCGCGGCGACGGGAGCGGCCATCGGCGGCATCGGCGGTGGCGCCAACCAAGGCATTGATGCGGACAACCAATACAAGCGCGCCTTTAACAATTGCATGCGCGGTCGCGGCCATAACGTCATCAACTGATTCCCAATGAAATCCCTTGCCCACGCATTTAGAGCAGCAGCCCACCGGTACGCCGATTGGATTGCGGTAATAGCAGACGGCGATGAATTGAATTACCGAAAGCTGGACTGGCAATCGGATAGTTTCGCCGCCGCGTTGTCGAGTCTGGGAGTGATCAAAGGGGACCGGATTGGCTTGTATTGCATGAACAGCCCGTTTTTCGTCATCGCCTATGTGGGCATTATCAAGGCCGGGGCGACGGTGGTTCCCGTCAACTTGCTTATCAACCCACAAGAAATGGCTTTCATCCTGAATGATGCCGGTGTCAAGGGCCTGGTTCATCATGCGGCTTTCGCCGACCAGGCGGCGCTGTTGAAGCGTTCGGTTGCAAGCCTGGCCTTCTTGGTGAGCATGGGCGGGGCGGCGGCAGGGGCTTTGCTGTGGGACGACTTGTTGGACACGGCTGCGCCGCTGCCTGAAATCAAATTCAATCCGCAGGAAGACCTTGCCGTCATCCTCTATACTTCCGGCACCACCGGCAAGCCCAAGGGCGCGATGTTGACCCACGGCAATCTGCTCGCCAATGTAGCCAGTGTGCAGCAGGCCATGCGGTGGCGTCCGGGTGGCGACACCGTGCTGGTCGTGTTGCCCATGTTCCATGCCTTCGCGGGGACGGTGGGGCTGCTGACACCCTTGCTGTACGGTTGCGCCATCGCGCCCTTGCCACGTTTCGAGCCGGAACTGGTTGCCAAAACCATCTACGAAACCCGTTCAACCATCTTCCTCGGTGTGCCCAGCATGTTCACTGTGCTGTTGCGGCTCAAGCCCGAGCGGGCGCAAGCGCTTGCCAGCTTGCGCTTCTGCATTTCCGGCGGGGCCGCGCTGCCGGTGGAGGTGTCGCGGCGCTTCGAGGCGATGTCCGGCAAAAAGATTTACGAGGGCGACGGCCCCACCGAATGCGGGCCGGTGACGTGCGTCAACCCGGTCGGCGGTTTGTCCAAGCCTGGGACGGTGGGCTTGCCTGTCCCCGGCGTGGAAATGCGCGTGGTTGGAGATCAAGGCGTGGAAGCCGTGCCTATTGGAAACGTAGGCGAAATTGCCGTGCGTGGGCCGAATGTGATGAAAGGCTATTGGAACCTGCCGGAGGCGACCGCCGAAGTGTTCCGCGACGGCTGGTTTCTCACCGGGGATATGGGCACGGAAGACGAAGACGGCTATTTTTCCATAGTGGATCGGAAGAAAGACTTGGTCATCGTCAACGGCATGAATGTTTATCCGCGCATGATCGAGGAAGTATTATACTGTTTCGCACCCATCAATGAGGCTGCGGTGGTGGGCGAACCCAGCGATTTGCACGGGGAAATCCCCGTGGCCTATGTTTCTTTGATTGCCGGTGCCGAAGCGACCGAGGCCGCCATCCGCGCCCATTGCCGCGAGAACCTAGGCAGCCATCAAGTCCCCCGCAAAATTCACATTCTGCCCGAACTGCCCAAAAACGCCACCGGGAAGATACTCAAGCGGGAATTGCATAAACAGGGGGAGATTGAACGGGGGGTGAGGGATTTGTAGCGCCCCGGGATGTGCCGGCGAAGAAGCAAGCGGCCCGGGTGGAGCCGCCTTGCCGCGTCACCCCGGTTTTTGCGATAATTCAGCAGAATAATAAGCAAAACAGCCTCGCCCGTTGTCTTTGGCGCGATACAGCGCAGCATCCGCATTATCCATGAGTTCTTCCACGCTTTCGCCGTGCCGGGGATGAAGGCCAATGCCGATGCTGGCTCCGATAGTGACATCATGATTTTGGCACAGAGTAAACGGTTGGCCCAAGCTGTGGATAATCTCGTTGGCAACGCGGGCAATGTCTTCATCATGGCTGACTTCTTCTAAAAGAATGACAAATTTAACAGTGTAACCCGTAAGACGGGTGAAGGATTGATTGACTTTGAGAATCTTGGTGCTGGCATCGGTAATCATCATACCTACCATCTGGGATTCAAAAACAGTGGCGGCAATGCGCCGTTCGATTTCTGCCCGCTTGCGTTCGGTAATATCAATTAAAATACAGTGTGTACGCTGGAACACCCCTTGGCTGTTTCTGGCAATCCGTCCTTCCACCATGATTAAATGCCTTACGCCTGTATCGCGGCGCACTAACTCAAAAACTGGGCTACTGACATGACCGTCCTGTTTAAATTGACCAAAAGTTTTCTGCACTAAAGCCAATGAGGATTCTGTCATCAAGTCGCCAAAAAACTGACCCAGAGCTTGCTCACGTGAACAGCCCACCATGTTTAGCCACCAGGATGAGCCAGTTCCAAATCAATCTGGTACGACTCGCCCGTCAGTAGGGCATTTTGCATTGCGGCGTTTACGACTAGCGCACTTTCAGGCGCGAAAAGTTTCAGACTCTCTTCATAAGAGGGGGGCGGTACATTTTTATCTTTGTCATAAAGCCTGTAAAGCTCGTCCGACCAGATCATGGCGTCGGTAGCCACGTCCCAGATCCAGCTTCCCAGACGTGCCACGCGCTGTGCCTCCTGCAAGTCAAACGGCGTTTTTTTTAATGCACCTTCCACCCGCTTACGCTCGGTGATGTCCGTAGAAATTCCACAAAGCCCGACAATTTTTCCTGCATCGTCATAAATAGGTGTTTTTACTTCCAAATAAACAGTCCGTTCCAGATTGTCAGGAGATACATCCATCTCTTCGATTATTGTCTCACCGCGTTCAAGGACGCGATCATCCACAGCCTTCAACCTTGCCACCGTTTCCAGGGGGAAGAATTTTGCGTCGCCACTGCCAACCAATTCCTCAGCAGAACACTTGAATAGTTTCAAGGTTGTTTTGTTGGCATATCATTGGCACGCTCAATCTGCTTTTCCGAATGGACGTAAATGGCAAAGAAAATGGCGAAAACGACAAACATTCCAAAAATCAGCCAGATGCTGCGAGAGAATCGTGATAGGTTATTGGGAGGTATCATGTGTTTTGTCATACCGTGATAGGAAAACGAGCTTCCATGTGCATCTAGCTTGCCGCCCTCCCTGATTTAATGGTCAGCGCAAGGAGCTTATCCCTAAGCTCGCCAGTCATCATTTGCGACTCAAACCGCCATGTCCAGTTTCCGTCTTTTTTGCTGGGGGTATTCATTCTTGCATTGGCAGGCAAGCCCAATACATCTTGCAATGGCACAATAGCCATTTTAGCCACAGACAAGCAGGCTAAATTAATCAGATCCCAATGGATATTTTCTGGGTTGTCACTTTTTAAATACTTCAAAACCCTTGCTTTTTCGATTTTCGTCAGGGATTGAAACCAGCCTTGTGTTGTGTCATTGTCATGGGTACCCGTATAAACGACATAATTTTCAGTATAGTTGGGGGGAAGGTAAGTATTTTCATCGTCAGTGGAGAAGGCAAACTGCAAAATCTTCATCCCCGGCAAATTGAAGTCATCCCGCAATTGCTCGACCTCGGGGGTTATTACACCCAAGTCCTCGGCAATGACCGGCAAATAGCCGAAACGCTCGTAAAGACGTTTGAAAAGAGCCTCTCCAGGCGCTGAAACCCATTCGCCGTTAATCGCCGTTTCCTCTCCATATTTTACACGCCAATAAGCCTCAAACCCCCTGAAGTGGTCAATTCGCACCGCATCGACATAGCCCAGAAGCACTATGAATCGCTGTATCCACCATTCAAAACCATCCTGCTTGAGTTGATCCCAATTGTAAATCGGATTCCCCCATAATTGCCCTGTGGCACTGAAATAATCAGGGGGTACACCGGCTACGGAAAAAAGCGTTCCCGTATCCTTGTCGATGTCGAAATACTCAGGCTTCGCCCATACTTCGGCACTATCATGGGCGACATAAATTGGCAGATCCCCAATGATGCTCACTTTCCTCTGGTTGGCATAGCTTCTGAGGGCGGAAATCTGTTGATGAAATTCAAACTGCAAGAACCGATGGAAGCCCATCAGCGCAGTATATTTCCCCCTTGCCTTTTTCATGGCATCGCGTTTGCGCTTGACCAGTGAAAGGTTCCATTTTACCCAAGGCTTACCATGGAAATGTTCCTTTAGCGCCATAAATAGGGCAAAGTCGTCTAGCCAATGGGCATTTAATTCACAAAACTGTTCAAATGCCATCCTTTGATCACTTGTCCCATGGTCACGGAAGTTGCGCCAAGCTTTTTTTAATAATGGAAACTTTTCAGTAATGACCCGTCCATAGTCAATCGTATTTGGATAAGACGGCAGGGCATTCAGATCGTCATCATCAAGCAATGATTTGTCTCTCAGAATCTCCAGGCTAAGTAACAAAGGGTTTCCAGCCATTGCAGAAAAACACATATACGGGGAGTCTCCATACCCTGTAGGCCCAAGCGGAAGCACCTGCCAAAGCCGCTGCCCGCCCGCAGAGAGAAAATCCACGAAAGAAAAAGCTTCGGGCCCTAAGTCTCCGATGCCAAAACGGCTTGGCAGGGAGGTCGGATGCAACAAAATTCCGCTGGATCGAGAGAATGGCATATTGAATACGTCGAGGTGAGGTGTTTAGTCAGTCGTAAAAAAGTGTCCATGTCAAACTTAGGAATACTGACAAAAAAGTTGATTAAATAAAATCAATGCAGGAAATTATAAATTATCGTGAACCACTGATAATGACTAGGATTTCAGCAATTCACCCTATAAAAACATAACCACAGGGACAAAAAAGAGTGTTCGCCCCAGTCACTTTCGCAAACCATCCATGGCGCGGTCATTATCCGCGCCACAAAAAAATAAAAGTGGATATTACTGTTTTTTATCGCGTGCAAAATGCAACTGCTGGCCAAGTGCTTCAGGAGTCACCAGCACCACGCCCCCCGGGCTGACGTAAAAGCGCTTGGCGTCTTCTTCGGGATTTTCCCCGATCACAGTATTCGGCTCAATGATACAACCTTTGTCGATAATCGCCTTGGTAATCCTGCAGCGGCGACCGATGGTGACATTGGGCAGGATCACCGAATCTGTCATCTTGGTGAATGAGTTCACCCGCACGTTGGAAAACAGCAGGGAACGTTTAATTTCAGAACCTGAAATGATGCATCCCCCGGACACCATGGAATCCACGGCATAACCGCGTCGGTCCTCGTCGTCGAAAACAAACTTGGCCGGCGGAGTCTGGGCTTGGTAAGTCCAAATCGGCCAGGTGGTGTCGTAAAGATTGAGTTCCGGGTTGACATTGATGAGTTCCATGTTCGCCGACCAGTAACTGTCAACCGCGCCCACATCACGCCAGTAAGACTGCGCACCGCTTTGCCCATCGCGGAATGGATAGGCGTAAACGCGGCAACTCTCGATGATCCTGGGAATGATATCCTTGCCGAAGTCGCGACTCGAACCTTCCATGTCAGCGTCTATGATGAGTTGATCGAACAAGAATTGGGTGTTGAAAATATAAATCCCCATGGACGCCAGAGCCTTGTCCGGCTGGCCCGGCATGGTGGGCGGATTGGCCGGTTTTTCCACAAACTGACGGATGCGCTGTTCACCGTCAACCCCCATCACGCCGAATTCCTTGGCCTCTTCCAGCGAAACTTCCATGCAGCCTATGGTCAGGTCGGCCTGATTTTCAACATGCTCGGCCAACATCAGGCCGTAATCCATCTTGTAGATGTGATCGCCAGCCAGGATCAACACGTATTCCGAACCGCGCTGCCGCAAAATGTCCAGATTTTGGTATACGGCATCGGCGGTGCCGGCGTACCAGGCATCCTCCGCCACGCGTTGCTGTGCCGGGATGATATCGACAAACTCACCCAGTTCCGCACGCAAAAAGCCCCATCCCTGCTGGATATGGCGAATCAACGAGTCGGCCTTGTATTGCGTCAGGACGCCTATCCGGCGGATGCCGGAATTGAGGCAATTGGACAGTGGAAAGTCTATAATGCGGAACTTGCCTCCGAAAGGTACCGCTGGCTTGGCACGCCATTCAGTGAGATTTTGAAGACGGGAACCTCGCCCCCCGGCGAGAATTAGTGCCAGCGTATTCCGGGTCAATACGCTAACGAAACGGGAATGATGGGATTCTGACACGATCAATCTCCTGAAGTGATTATTTAAGGACATACAACCGGGGTACAAATTTGTTAACATGTCCCCGGAATTTATCGGCGATGGCGACCGCCATTCTACTACCAGAGGTCAAACAAAGTGAACTCGAACGAAACACAATTTGCAACAAAACAAAATTTGGGGCCAATTGGCTTGGACCCGGAGCTTCAACGAATCCTTGATGCCCGCCATCACGACCCCTTTTCCGTACTCGGCAGGCATCGTGACCAGGGCAAAGAAATCATCAGGGTTTTGTTGCCGCTGGCGGAGTCCGTCAGAATCAGCGGCAGCGGCCTGCAAATGGAACGCTTGACCGGGACCGATTTGTTCCAGTACGCCATCCAGCCGGGCGACAAAATCGATGATCACTTCGGCTTGGACTGGATTGACAAATCTGGCGACAACCATGCCCATCTCGATCCTTACACATTCCCGCCGCAATTGAAGGATTTCGACATCCATCTGTTCTGCGAGGGCAAGCATTGGCATGTTTATCGCCTCCTGGGTGCCCATCCGCATAGCGTCGAGGGGGTCGACGGCGTGTTGTTCGCCACTTGGGCGCCCAACGCCGAGCGGATTAGCGTGGTAGGCGACTTCAACGGCTGGGATGGCCGCAGCCATCCCATGCGTGTCCGTGGCGGCAGCGGTGTTTGGGAATTGTTCATCCCCGGGTTCGGCCCCGGACTGAACTACAAATACGAAATTCGCAATCGTCAACTCGGCACCATCCACCTGAAAGTCGATCCTTACGGCCAACGCTTCGAACTGCGTCCGCAGAACGCGTCAATCACCGTTCCCAAGGATGACTTCAGTTGGGGCGACCAACAGTGGATTGAAGGCCGTAAACAAAGCGACTGGATGCATGATCCGCTATCCATCTACGAGATTCACCCTGGTTCCTGGCGGTTCGATAGTGACGGCGAATTTTTGAACTACCGCGAAATGGCCGTGCAACTGGTCGATTATGTGAAGGAACAGGAATTTACCCACATTGAGCTGATGCCAATCACCGAACACCCCTTGGACGCTTCCTGGGGCTATCAGACGACTGGCTACTTTGCGCCTACTGCCCGCTTCGGCAAGCCCGATGATTTCCGTTATTTCGTCGATTATTGCCACAGCCACGGCATTGGCGTCATCCTAGACTGGGTGCCTGCCCACTTCCCCAAAGATGCGCATGGCCTGGCCCGCTTCGACGGCACCGCGATGTATGAACATGAGGACCCCAGGTTAGGCGAGCACCGCGATTGGGGTACATTGATTTACAACTTCGGTCGCAACGAGGTAAAAAACTTTCTGATTGCCAGCGCCGTATTTTGGCTGGAGGAATTCCACATCGACGGTTTGCGCGTCGATGCCGTGGCCTCCATGCTCTACTTGGATTATTCCCGTGATCCCGGCGACTGGATTCCCAACAAATACGGCGGCAACGAAAATCTGGAAGCCATCGCCTTCCTGCGCGAACTCAACACCGTCACCCACCAGTTGCATCCCGGCACCATGATCATGGCGGAGGAATCGACTGCATGGCCACAGGTGACCCGGCCGACTTGGACGGGAGGACTGGGGTTCACGATGAAATGGAACATGGGCTGGATGCACGACACTTTGCAATACATGAGCAAGGATCCCATCCACCGCCACTACCATCACGACCAGCTTACCTTCGGCCTGCTCTACGCCTTCACCGAAAATTTCATTCTTCCCTTCTCCCACGACGAGGTGGTGCACGGCAAAGGTTCCATGCTGGACAAGATGCCCGGCGACGAATGGCGCAAGTTTGCCAACCTAAGGCTGCTCTACACCCTGATGTTCACCTATCCCGGCAAGAAATTGCTGTTCATGGGTTGCGAATTCGGCCAAGGAACGGAGTGGAACCACGCACAGGCACTCGATTGGTACGTACTGGAATATCCCATGCACCGTGGCCTAAAGAAGCTGCAAGCCGACGTGAACCGTCTTTATCGCGACACCAAGGCGTTGCACCGGCATGACTTCGACCCGAAAGGATTCGAATGGATCGACTGCCACGATGCCCCGCAATCGGTTTTGAGCTACATTCGCCGCGCCGGTGACGAGTTTGCGGTGGTCATTTTAAATTTCACCCCCGTTCCGCGTCCGAATTACCGCATCGGCGTTCCTGAAGCCGGGGTTTATTTGGAAATGTTCAACTCGGATTCCGAATACTACGGCGGTAGCAACACTGGCAACTGGCAATTGAATGCCGAGGAAAAGGAATGGATGGGGCGCCCCTACTCGATTGTCCTGACCCTCCCGCCCTTGGCCGGCATCGTGTTGACCCTCAAGCCCGAGGTTAAGGAATCGGCATCCGTGGTAGTGGAGGCAACCCCCGAAACGAGTAAAAGCCTGGAAATGGCCGACACGGTTGAAAGCGAAGTATCCGGGCCGGAAAACGACGTATGAAAAAAATCCTCTTCGTCACCAGCGAAGCCTACCCACTGATCAAAACCGGGGGGCTGGCCGATGTTTCCGGTAGCCTTCCCATCGCCTTGGATGCACTGGGCCAGGATGTCCGCATCGCCATGCCGGCCTATGCCGATTTGCTTTCCAGCCTGGGTGATTTGCCTAGCAAACGAATCAACCAGGCCGGCGGGGCGGTCGAAATCTTCGAAACCAAGCTTCCGGGTACGTCCATCCCGGTTTGGCTGGTCTCCCATGAAGGCGCTTTCGACCGTTCTGGCAACCCCTACCTAGCCGGTGACGGCAAGTCTTGGCCCGACAATGCCGAGCGCTTTGCCCTGCTATGCAGGGTAAGCGTGGAAATCGCCATGAACCGGATGGGGTTCGGCTGGAAGCCGGAAATTGTCCATTGCAATGACTGGCAAACGGGCCTGATCCCGGCCCTGCTGGAGGACGAAGTTGACCGTCCGGCCACGGTCTACACCATCCACAATTTGGCTTACCAAGGACTGTTCCCTCGTGAACTGTTCCGAAAGCTTGGTCTGCCGCAACGCTTTTGGTCTCCCAACTCGTTGGAGTTCTACGACCAACTCTGCTTCGTCAAGGGTGGCTTGGTTTACGCTGACCGCATCAACACAGTCAGCCCCAATTACGCGGTCGAAATCCAAGGCAAGGAATTTGGCTGCGGTATGGAAGGGCTATTGAGAGAGCGCAAAGAGCGGCTTAGCGGCATTATCAATGGCATTGACGAGGAAGCTTGGAACCCGGCCGCCGACCCCCTGATACCCAATCCTTTTGGCTTGGGCGGCATGGCCGGCAAGGAGATGAACAAGGCCACGCTGCAGCAACGCTTCAACCTAGCCGTGGACAAGGAGATCGCGGTCATCGCCATGGTGGGCAGGACGGTGCAGCAAAAAGGGATCGACTTGGTCATTGAGGCCCTACCCAAGCTCATGGACTTGCCTCTGCAGTTGGCGATACTGGGCAGCGGTGAGAAAAAATACGAACAAACCCTCAAACACTGGAACAGCCTTTACCCAGACCGCATCGCGCTTAAATTGGGTTACGACGAACCGTTGGCCCACCTCATCGAAGCAGGTTCCGACCTGTTCCTGATGCCTTCACGGTTTGAACCCTGCGGGCTCAACCAAATGTACAGCCAACGCTACGGCACCGTGCCTATCGTCCGTTGCGTGGGGGGGCTGGCCGACACGGTGGAGGATGCCAGCCCGTCCAACTTGGAGCAAGGCCGGGCCAGTGGGGTGGTCTTCCATGAAGCCAGCGCCGAAGCCCTGTTGCAAGCCATCATGCGAGCGTTGGATCTTTACAAGCTGAAACCGCAGTGGAGGAAAGTCCAAAGAACCGGCATGAAAAAAGACTTTTCCTGGAAACAAAGCGCTAAAAAATACTTGGATTTGTATGGTTTGGCCGTGCAAGACCGTCAAGGCAAGGGCAACAGGACGGCATAGGCTTTTTGATGCGTCCCACTTTGAAGCGCCCGTCGTTTCGGTTAACCATCGACACCGACTGTCCCGCTGCTGGCATTGCGATATTTTCGTAATTTCAAAGCCGGCTCCACTTGATTCCGCGTGCAGAATGGGCGACACTGTGCGATGCTTTTCCGTTCCGTTCAATAACTTCAACAATGATTCCCGACGCAGCGGATGGCATTGAATCTGATAATGTCCAACGCTCTTCGCGCTCACGACGGCGCGAGAGAATTTCCCAAGGGTGCCGCCAAGCCCCCTTGTTTACGCTGAAAAACGAGAGAGGCGACAATGAGAAAAAAATTTCCCAGGGAAGTATTGCATTCAAAGGCAGAATGGAAGAAGGTGAATATCAACATGCATGGGGAATTGGAGCCGCCCAGACTGGAGCTGAGTTATTTGAAAGGTGCCACCCATAGCGCCAAGCCCTTTGATCTTCCTGACAATTTGAAGTCGGTGAACTCCCACGAAATAAAGGAGTTCATTGAGCTTCATACAATCACCAAAATCATGCTTTCCGGCCATTTGGAAAATCCGGGCAGCGAAAACCCTCACGGGTTCATCGAGTACGAAATCGATGACGGGGGAATGGATATCATCCTTTATCGTGTCAACGGCGAGCCGCAAACCAAGCATGTCACCATCAGGATTGAGGAGGTCCACCATTTCAACAACCATGACAACAAATGGGTTTACAATGAACTGGAGGATCTGATCGAGGCAACCGGACTGATCAAACACAAGGCGGCGGTGGCTTAAGCAATCCTTAGGAGGAAATCCACATGACCGATGAAGAATTGAAAGCATTAGTCGCAAGCCTGGCCATAGACCGAAAAGAGATGAGCGAACTGCAACAGAAACAACATAGGGAAATGGAAGAACAGCGCGATAGGCGACAAAGGGAGTTGGAAGAGCAGGGCAAAAAGCATCAACAGGAGATGGAAGTGCAACGAAAGGAAGATCAAGAAAGGAAGAAAGAATTCGATCAAATGATCAGGGATCTGGGTAAGCAAATAGGTGGTTTGGGCGAGAAATGGGGCAGCTTCACTGAGGGGCTGGCTTTGCCGTCGATGCAGAAAATATTACAGGAAAAATTCAAAATGGAAGTCATCAGCCCCAGTGTGCGCGTCAGCAAGCAAGGCCAGCATATGGAAATCGACGTGCTAGCCTACGCCAACAGCGACATCAACGAGGCTTACGTGGTGGAAGTGAAGAGCCATGCGAGGGAAGAAGCCATCGAACAACTGCGCAAAATTCTGGAACGCTTCCGCCAGTTTTTCCCCGAACACAGAGATAAAGCGGTTTACGGCATCTTGGCCGCAGTGGATATGACACCCGGACTGCGGGAGCGCGTTTTGAAGTCGGGTTTCTATGTGGCGCGGATTCACGATCAAGTCTTCGAGTTGGACGTGCCCGCCAATTTCAAGCCGAAGGCATATTAGGCCGAACAGGTACGCATCATGGGGCTACAAGGACAAGTCTACGCTTCCGACACCATGGTTCCCTACCAAAGGCCCAATCCATTACGACAAAGCCCGCCCTTGAATTTAGAATGCGGATGTTGGCAGTAAGTTGTCCTTATCTGGGTTTTGCCGTTAGAATGGCACATCATCCACGATTTATGACCCGCACCTGTGACCTTAAACAACCCGCTTAACCTCCCCCCCGAATGGGCCGGACAATCCGCCGTTTTACTTGCCTGGCCCAAGGGCGATGGCGGTTTCAGCCCATGGCTGCCAGAAGTTGAAGACAGCTACGAAGCCATCGCCACGGCTATTGCCCGACGGGAACGGCTTATCATCGCCTGTTGGGATGAAGCGCTGCGCCAACGCGTTGCCAAACGGCTGAAACCTTATCTCGCATCGATCAGCTTGGTGATAATCCCTTACGACCTTGAGTGGGTCCGCGATACCGCCCCGCTCGCCGTGGAAACCGGCCAGCGTGCCAAACTGCTGAATTTTCGTTTTAACGGATGGGGAAATAAATATGAGCATGGCAACGACGCGGCGCTTGCCAAAAACTTGCATAACACCGGCATCTTTGGCAAAACGCATATGGAATCAGTGGACTTTGTATTGGAAGGTGGCAGTTTGGAAACCGACGGCGAAGGCACTTTGCTCACCACCACCCGCTGCCTGCTGAATCCCAACCGCAACCCCAGTCTCAACCAAGCCCAGATCGAAGGGCAATTATTAAGCTTCTTCGGCCTGAAGCGGGTGCTTTGGCTCCATCATGGACAGGCCGAAGGCGATGACACGGATGCCCATGTGGACACGCTGGCACGGTTCTGTTCGCCCGACACGATCACCTACACCGCATCCGACGACCCAAAAGACCCCATGCACACGGAACTTAAAGCCATGGAGAATGAATTGAAGGCGCTGAAAACGGTTGATGGCAAACCCTACAGGCTGGTGCCTTTGCCCGTCCCCAAACCGATCCTAAGCGAAGAGGGTGACCGATTGCCCGCCACCTATGTCAATTTCCTGATCATCAACGGTGCAGTGCTGGTTCCGCTTTACGATGACCCGGAGGACGCAAACGCTTTCTGCCGTCTGTCGGAATGCTTTCCTGATCGGGACATTATCGGCATCCCCGCAACCCCATTGATTCGCCAATATGGGAGCATCCACTGCATGACCCTGCAATTTCCAAAATCCGTCACCGTGGCTGAAGCATGAACAAAACCCTCACCGTCGCCCTCGTCCAGCAGGCCTGCGGCGCAGCACGGGAAGACAACCTGGCCGAGTCGGCCAAGCACATCAGGCTGGCCCAAGCGCTAGGCGCTGAATTGGTTTTGTTGCCGGAACTGCACCTTGGGCCGTATTTTTGCCAAGTGGAAGACACCGCCAACTTCGATCTAGCCGAACCGATTCCCGGCCCCACCTGCGAGGAACTAGGCCAGTTAGCCAAGGAATTGGGCGTGGTCATCGTGGCATCATTGTTCGAGCGTCGCGCACCGGGTCTGTATCACAACACCGCCGTCGTGATGGAAAAGGATGGCAGCCTTGCCGGCAAGTACCGCAAGATGCATATCCCGGATGATCCAGGGTTTTACGAAAAATTTTATTTCACCCCCGGGGACATCGGCTTCAAACCCATTCAAACCTCAGTGGGAAAACTGGGCATTTTGGTTTGTTGGGATCAATGGTATCCTGAAGCAGCAAGGCTGATGGCGCTGGCCGGGGCGGATCTGTTACTCTACCCCACGGCCATCGGTTGGAGCCACGAAGACACGGAGGCTGAGCGGCAACGCCAACTCGATGCCTGGATAACCATACAGCGCGGTCATGCAGTCGCCAACGGGTTGCCGGTGTTGTCCTGCAACCGCATCGGCCACGAACCCGATCCCAGCCCCAATAGTCAAGGCATCCAGTTTTGGGGCAATAGCTTCGTGGCGGGTCCGCAAGGCGAATTCCTTGCCCATGCCGACGGCAAGGAATGCAAAGTGATTATTGTAGAGCTTGATCTTCAGCGTTCGGAGGATGTGCGCAGAATATGGCCTTTCCTACGCGACCGGCGCATTGACGAATACGGCGGGTTGGTGAAGCGGTTTTTGGATTAACTTGGGCTAACGCAACAAACAGACACCATGAACAAGCGAAAATTCGAACGCGATCCAGACGATAAGATAATCTCCGGCGTATGCGGGGGACTGGCCCGCTACTTTGGCATCAGTTCCAGGCTCATCCGCTTTCTGTTCTTCATCTCGGTTTTCTTCAGTTTCAGCCTGACCTTCTGGGTTTATATCCTGTTTTGGCTGATCGCCCCGATGCGACGCTCCACCCGTGAAAAACTGTCCAGGGACATGCGCAAAAAGGCACGGAATCTGGATAAGTTGGTCGAGGATACCTGTGCGCGTTCCAAGCTTCCTGAACTGACTTCCCGATTGAACAATATCCATGACATTATCGAATCCCTTCTGCCGGAACTGGAGAGCAGGTCCATCAGCCGGGAACCGGGATTGCTTCCCGTGTTTGAAGCCGCTTTCGTGCATTTGCCTGAACTGTTGGAAAACTTTCTCCGGTTGCCCGCAAACTACGCGCAGGGACAAGCCATTACCGGTATCAAGACAGCGCAAGACCATTTATCCGACGAATTGCAGCAGTTGGAAAGGACGCTGGTCAATGTCACCAAGGGGCGGTATGGACAGAAATTCGCCAAATCCGCCGACGCGCTGGATGGTTTTAGCACCCGTTACGAAGACGATCCGACCACACCGTTCAGGTTGAAACTGGAATCATTGCAAAGCCGGGTGGCGGGCCGCTTGGATGCGGAGGCGACGGCCAAGATCGAAAACATCAAAAACTCCCTGTTGGCCGCATTGGGCCG
This sequence comes from uncultured Methylococcaceae bacterium, assembly GCA_903857165.1. Taxonomy (GTDB): domain Bacteria; phylum Pseudomonadota; class Gammaproteobacteria; order Methylococcales; family Methylococcaceae; genus Methylumidiphilus. Next base: position 15,310 of record CAIODU010000219.1, read on the forward strand.
GCTGATGCAAACCGTCGATGGTGCGGACGTCAACCTCTACAATGTCCGGCAGATCGCCTTGGAGTATCTGCCGAACACGGTGGACAAATACCTGGCCCTACCGCAGGGCCTGGCCGATAACGAGCCATTGTCGCAAGGTAAAACCGCACAGGCCGCGTTTCACGAACAATTGAACGTCTTGGATGGTGCGTTGACCCGCATGGTCACCAGCCTTTATCAGGAAGATGCCCAAGGATTGTTTGTGCATGGGCATTTTCTGCGCGACAAATTCATCGACGGGCAACTTGAATGGATGGGCGATGGGAAGCCATAGCCCGGATGGGGCTTGGGTAATCCGGGGATATCTGATCCGCAAACTTCCCACATTCCGCCGCGCCCCCCGCGGGCCACATCCAATCCCCATCCGATCCGGCGATTTGAGAGAGTGATGGCGTTATCGTCCTTGGAAATCTGCGCCGGTGCCGGTGGGCAGGCATTGGGCTTGGAGTTGGCTGGTTTTGACCACGTTCGCCTAGTTGAGATTGAACCGCCCGCCTGTGCGACACTGCGCCTGAACCGTCCAGACTGGAATGTGGTCGAAGGCGACCTGCGGCTGTTTGATGGCACTCCTTTCAGAGGCATAGACTTACTGGCCGGTGGCGTCCCCTGCCCGCCGTTTTCCAAAGCCGGCAAGCAATTGGGTTCCGACGATGACCGGGACTTGTTCCCCGAGGCGATTCGCCTGGTCGATGAATGCCGGCCCCAAGCCGTGATGCTGGAGAATGTGCGCGGCTTGCTGGATGCCGTGTTTGGCGATTACCGGAACAAAGTCGAAAAACAACTCATCAAGCTCGGCTACAAACCGGGTTGGAAACTGCTTAATGCTTGCGACTACGGGGTTTCCCAACTTCGCCCGCGCGTGGTGTTTGTCGGCATTCGCAAAGACTTGGTCGACAAGTTTGAATGGCCGGAACCGCTCAAAATACCGCCTCCCACCGTGGGCGAGCTGCTCTACGACCTGATGAAAACCAATGGTTGGCGGGGTGCCGAACGTTGGCGCGAACAAGCCAATATGATCGCCCCCACGCTGGTCGGCGGGTCGAAGAAACATGGCGGGCCAGATCTTGGGCCCACCCGCTCACGGCAAGCTTGGGCAGCCTTGGGTGTTGACGGCCTCGGCGTATGGGATGATGCCCCGCCGCGTGATTTCGTCGGCATGCCGCGGCTGACGACCCGCATGACGGCCCGTATCCAGGGTTTCCCTGATGATTGGGAATTCTTTGGCAAAAAAACCCCGGTTTACCGCCAAATCGGCAATGCCTTCCCCCCACCCGTCGCCGCTGCCGTGGCGAGGAACATATTCGCCGCCCTGAGTGTCAGGCGCAGCTTCAAGGTGGCCTAATGACGGCATCGACCGAATTTGCCTTGGCCCGCAAGGCATTTCACAAGCAATTGTTGGAAACCGTCCTGACACTCAGCGCCGCCGGGGTCGCCAGCAACGCCGACAAAGACAACCGGGCCAGTGTCGCGATAGCGGCAGGCATTGCCCGCCTGCTGGAAGCGGAAACCCAAGCCGAGCGCCTGGCCGGGCAAACCTCGGGCAACCGCTTTGAGGATGCCTGTGCGGGCTTCGTCCGTGGCACATTCAGCAAGCTCACCCACTTGCGACCCGGTTTGTGGGATGTCCATCAGGTTACCGGGCGCAACCGCCTGGAAATTGCCAAATACGAGCAATTCGCCCATCTTGTCGCCTTGGACGAGGCCGCAAGGGCAAACCCGGCCTTGGCCGCAGCGCTAGGCAGCGATTACACCATCACGCCTGATGTGGTCGTCGTCCGCCACAGGGAACCGGACGATGCCATCAACGCAAATGCGCCGCTGGTGGATGGCAGCATTGCCCGTCATGCCAGCTTGCGCGAAGCCAGCGGCGGCGGGCCGCTGCTCCATGCCAGCATTTCCTGCAAATGGACTATCCGCAGTGACCGCGCCCAGAACGCCCGATCCGAAGCCTTGAACTTGATCCGCAACCGCAAGGGGCATCTCCCTCATATCATGGTGGTGACAGCGGAACCGACACCCTCCCGCCTCGCCTCGATTGCCTTGGGCACCGGCGACATAGATTGCGTCTACCATTTTGCCCTGTACGAGTTGCAAGAATCCCTGCAACACTTGAACATGGACGATGCCGCCGACATGCTGGCAGTGATGGTGGACGGCAAAAGGCTCAAAGACATATCCGATTTGCCGCTGGATTTGGCGGTTTGACAAGGCTAAAAGAACTTTGACTAAGGAATCATCCCCTTCAACAGGCTTGCCTTGTGCGGCTAGGATTGCAACAATCCCACTATTCATAACGATCAAAGGCCCAACTCATGACTTCTCCTCAAGACACTTCTTCTTCAGAACTCCACGCCGAAGTCCTTGTCCTCGGTGGTGGCCCCGGCGGCTACACGGCTGCTTTCCGAGCGGCTGACCTGGGCAAAAAAGTCGTGCTGGTGGAGCGTTACCCGGTATTGGGCGGCGTCTGCCTCAATGTCGGCTGCATTCCGTCGAAGGCGCTGCTGCACCTCGCCCACGTCATCCACAGTGCGGAAGAAGCGGCGGCTTTCGGGGTCAGTTTTGGTCACCCGGAAATCGACCTGGACAAGATACGCGATTGGAAAAACAACCGTGTAGTCAAAATGCTGACCACAGGCCTAAGCGGCCTTGCCAAACAACGCCAAGTCACGGTGCTGACCGGCGAAGGGCGTTTCACCTCCGACAAAACTTTAAGCGTCACTGCGGCGGAAGGCGAAAAAACTGTCCGATTTGATAATGCCATCATTGCCGCCGGCTCCCAACCGACGAAGATTCCTGTCTTCCCCAATGATGACCCGCGCCTGATGGACTCGACCGGCGCATTGGCACTGGCCGACATCCCCGGCAGGTTGCTAATTGTCGGCGGCGGCATCATCGGGCTGGAAATGGCGAATGTTTACCATGCATTGGGTTCTAAAATCACCGTTGTCGAATTGATGGACCAACTCATCCCCGGTTGCGATGCGGACTTGGTCAAGCCTTTGCATCAGCGCATCGCCAAACAGTACGAGAATATTTTCCTGAAGGCCAAAGTGACTAAAATCGAGTCACAGGACGAAGGGCTGAAAGTCTATTTTGAAGGCGAAGGCGCACCGGAATCCGATGTGTTCGACCGCGTGTTGGTGGCGGTGGGCCGCAGACCCAACGGCAAGCTGATAGGCGCGGAAGCCGCCGGCGTGACGGTGAACGAGGCGGGTTTCATTCCGGTGGACGACCGCCAGCGCACCAACATCCCGCATATTTACGCCATCGGCGACATCGTCGGCAACCCGATGTTGGCGCACAAAGCCACCCATGAGGCCAAGGTCGCGGCGGAGGTCATTGCGGGCCATCATTCCGCGTTCCAAGCCCTGACCATCCCCTCCGTCGCCTACACCGACCCGGAACTGGCTTGGATGGGCATGACCGAAACCGCCGCCAAGGCGCAGGGCATCGAATATGAAAAAGCCACTTTCCCCTGGGCGGCCAGTGGCCGCGCCTTGGGTACGGGCCGTCGCGAGGGCTTGACCAAGATTCTGGTGGACAAGGAAACCAAGCGCATCCTCGGTGCCGGCATCGTCGGACCCAACGCCGGCGAACTCATCGCCGAAGCGGTGTTGGCCTTGGAAATGGGTGCGGATGCGGAGGACATCAGTTTGACGATCCACCCCCACCCCACCCTGTCGGAAACCTTCGCGTTTGCGGCGGAGATGATCGAGGGTTCGATTACGGATATTTATGTGAAGAAATAAATCATCAACATAAGCAAGACCGACTCGGTTTTAAAAACCGAGTCGGTCTTGATATCCTCCAAGGAAACCGTCATGTTAAGAGAAATCATCCGTCCAACACAAAATCGTATCGTTTTGGAATTGCCGGACGAATATGTCAATCAAGACATCGAAGTTTTGGCGTTTCCTGTGTATGAAGGGAAATCTATCACCCACCCGGCTGAGAACCAATACCCGTTGCGTGGGAAACCCTTGAGTTACCAACAACCTTTTGATGGCGTGGCCGTGGAAGATTGGGAGGTATTGCCTTGATAGTTCTGGACACCCACACATGGATTTGGTGGGTGCATGGCGATTCGCAATTACCTCAAACAGATGCCGATTTCATCAAGCGGCATGAATCGGATGCCATTGGCGTGAGTGCCATCTCCTGTTGGGAACTGGCAAAACTATATCAATATCAACGGATAAACCTACCCTGTGAGCTTTCCGAATGGCTTGACTTGGCACTGAACTACCCCGGCCTTAGGCTGTTGCCTTTGACTCCTGCGATTGCGATGGAATCTACCCTCCTACCCGGTATCTTTCACCGTGACCCCGCCGATCAAATCATTGTAGCAACGGCAAGAATCCATGACTGCCCCTTGGTGACACAGGATGCCAAGATACTGGCTTATCCTCATGTAAAGAAACCAGCTTCGTAGGTCGGGTTTGGCGCACACTGGGAAATTTATGCGCGGCGGGGATTGCAACCCCGCCGATAACGTTTCGTGCCAGCCCCAAAGCCAGAGGCAAGGCACAAAACGTTACGGACGGGATTACAAATCCCGTCCGGCTCCAGAACTGTTGGAGCAGGAAAACAGAAGGTCGGAATAATTTGGGTTCCGTTCCCTTTTCTATCGCATGGGCAAGCCTTCAGATGGCTTATGAGAGGCAAGCCATAACCTAAGATTGGCTGCATAAGGCTATGGAGAGGATTCATCAAGCAAACGAAATCCTTCACAAGCCCAATGAGAAGCTTAATAAGTTAAATGAAAGGGTTTTCAAGCCAAACGATAGGGATCATCATTCATGTGAGAACCTTCACAAGGCCATAGAAAGTGTTTATATGGCAAACGAGAGGCTTCACAAGCAGTAGGTCGGCATCCCCATGCCGACAACAGACTTGTTTATTCTTTGGCGGCAAAGGGTTGCCGCCCTACTACTAAACCTTTTGTGCGCCGTAACCCGATAGCTAAACAACAGGGGCAGAACACAACACCACACGGAAGCCGAGGTTGCAGTTGCGGTCGCCGGGTCGATACCCGAAGCGGACGGCACAACGGGCGCCGTCTTGAAGGCTGCGCCAAGAACCGCCCCGCACGACCCGGTCCGCTTCGCCTTCCATGCCCTTCCGTTCCGGCTGGTCATATTCATTCAAACACCATTCCCAGACATTGCCCGCCATATCCAGTGCGCCAAAGGGTGATCGGCCTTGCGGATATAGGCCGACCGCCGAAGTTTGCTTCAAATAGTGCGGCCCGGCATAGTCATAAGTTTCGTTGATGTTGGCATAGCCTAATTGGAACTGCCCCCAAGGAAACTCAAGCTTCTCAGTCCCTCGCGCCGCCTTCTCCCATTCCTGTTCGGTGGGCAGTCGGACCTCGCAACCTAAACCATATGAAAGCCAGCGACAAAAAGCCACCGCATCAAACCAACGCACTGTCTCACGCGGATGATTCGAGTAATCCCATGTTGGTTCTTCGGGCTGATCAAACCTTCTCGCCAATCCCTCCCACCACTGAGGGTTGCTGTAGCCTTCAGCATCGTCGATGAAGGCTTGAAACTGGCAATGGGTCACCGGATAACGGGCGATATGGAAGCCAGGTAGCGTCAGCATTTCCCCGTCTTGAAAGATGAACGGCCCGGCGGGCACTTCCACCCAGTCAATATCGGGAATAGGTCGGCGAAGCTTGGAATCGTAACGCAAGGCGACACCGGGGCGATTGTCTAGTGGTACACCATCCAAAGTCAGCATAGCCAAAGCGCGACCGAAAGCGGCTCTGGCTTCGGGTTCCGGGTCACGCTCAAGATCGGTCAGTATCCAATCCTGCCGTAATTGCCCCAATGTTTCATTGGGTGTCAGTGCGCCACTATTGAGTATGCATTGCACGGTAACTTCGGGCTGTGCTTGTTTCAACCAGTCGATGACCGGCGTACAATTGGCGGCATAAAACCCGGCCAGTAGCACGGCGGATTCTTCCCAGCTTGTGCGTTCCCAAGCATTCGGCCAGCGTCTTTCCGCTGGTAATTCGCCGCGTTCTAAACGTGAACGCAGAACTCTTGCGGTGAAATACTCTTGCAGTAATTGGTGGGTGAAGCGCACCTCGCGCTCGCCCACGTCCAGCAGGCTGGCGGCGGAGGCACGATATAACAGGCTGTCTTCCACCCATTCGGCAGCGTCCGCCCGTGACAACACGGTGAAGGCTTCGGTGTTGTCGTACTTGGACTTTCGCCGGGATTGCAAGGCCCACGCCAGATTTTCCAATGCCGCCAACAGAGCCTCGCCTTCTGTTGTGGTGCGCCATTCCTCTGTGTCTTCTGCTAGATGTTCGCGTAGCAGCAGCACCTGTACGAAACCGTCGAACAACGAGGCCCGGTTGGCGGGCAATTCGCCTGAACCGATATACACTTGGGTCAACATGTACAGCAAATAGGGATTGCCGGCCAACCACATCAGGCTGCGCGGGTCATGCACCGCCTTGCGCCAAATCTGGTCTTGTCTACCGCTGGTATTATCATAAATATTCGGATCTGATTTTGGCACGTCCTGTGCCGACCAGAACAACGCCCAATCTGCCCCGGCTTTCTGCCAAACCCGCCACACCTCACGCACTGGGTCGCCGCCGGCCAGCCGCCAGAACAAATTCTCGCCGAGTTCCCTGCCCCTTTCCTGAATATCATGTTGAGCGTAGGGCGGCAATCCTTTGCCGCCATCAACTTCCGAGTTACATTCGTCGGCATTGGGATGCCGACCTACCAAACTGTTGTTTTGCGGCCCATTCACCCGGATTCCGCCAGAGGCTCCATCCGGGCTACTTTGCTCTATCGTCGCACTCAGGTAAGCAGTGACAAAATCGAGGATACGCGGCGGGTCCAAGGGTCGGATGGTGACGGTGTCCAGCCCTAAATCCAATGCGCCGGTGTAGTCCAATTCGCGGCAACTCACCAATGCCGGCAAGTCTTTATTATTTTCCAAGAACGATTTGGCCAAGTCCGCTTTCGCCGCTCGATCAGTGAAGGGGACTTCGTTCAGCCCGTCCAGCAGCAACACGGTTCGCCGGGTTTTAAGCAGCGGCTCCAGATAATCGCCCAGTTCTCCTAATTCGCGCTCGACAAAGGCCTGGAGAGGCTCATCAGACGTCCATTTGCCAAGCCGGATCAGCAGCGGCAACGGGGCCGACGGGTCGGCTAGCGCATGGTCTGCGGCGTCCCGCGCCAGCTTCCATAACGTAGTGGTTTTCCCCGCCCCCGGCTCGCCCAATAGCGCGGCACGGCGCACCTCGCCGAAGACCACCATAATATCGTCATAACTACGCGGCTGTTTTGGCGGCTCGTCGGCGTGGGCGGTGATCCGGCACAAATGGCGGAATTCCGGGCGCATGACCACAGAAGGCAAAGGGGCCGACGCTTGGCTTTTGGCACTCACCTTGGCGACCCCGGCCATGGGTGTGTACAACTCGGTATGCACCAGTTCGCCCAACTGCAAACGGCGAAGATAGGCCAGTTCGGCTTGCCTTTGCTTGCTTTCGGTGGGTGTCGGGGTTATTACGGGTTTGGGCAACGAAGCCAACAAGCGGGTCAAGCCAGTGTCATAGTCAGGTTCAATCGGGATGGCTTGGCGGTCGGCCATGTACCAAGGCAGTAGGCAGCCCTTGGTCAGCAGGGGAATGATGGGTTTGCCGAGTTGTTTCGCATGAAGGAATTCCAGCCGTACCCATTCGCTGCGGTTGGCGGCTTCCGTCACCAAGGTGACAACGGCATAAGCCCGTTCCAAGCCCTCGGCGATGGCTTTAATCCAAACCTCTCCGCCGGGGATGTCAGTGGTATCCAACCAACACGGATGGCCGGCCTGTTCCAAATCGTCCAGCAGCCGGTCCGCTATGGCGCGGTCGGTGCGGGAATAACTCAGAAATACCACCGGGCCAGTGGTGTTGGTTGGTCGGGCAGCAATTTTCATGATGAGGCAAAACGTTAAACTTTAGTCCGTCATTCCTGCCGGGAAGCAGGACAAATCGGCAGGATAGCCGATTTGCACGGCTCCACCGCCCGAAGGGTGAGGGACAAGGATGTCCCGAATGCATCCTGTCAAAAGGGCGTGAAACTAGAGTTAGCCACTCACCTTTAATCACCGATGTTACGCACTCGTCGGCAAAGGGTTGCCGACCTACGGCGGTTGTGGCCATTCCAGCCACCTAGACCGTAGGGCGGCAACCCTTTGCCGCCAACGGTTTAGGTTTGGCTGCGCGTAACATCAGTTAACCATGTATTCATGCATGGACAAGTTACCATCCATGGCACTGGATTCCGGCAGTCCATGCCGGAATGACGGCTTAACTTTACAGCATCCATCTATTTTCCCCCATTATCATCCCGAAAAATACCCCTCCAAATACTCCCTCCGAAAATCAAAAATCGCCTGTAACCGGGAACGGACAAACAAGGCATGGACTACCCCGCCCAGCCAACCCCACGGCATGACATAATGGACGATGTCCTCCATTTCAACGCCGCCCTCCACTTCGCGAAACCGGTGCAGATGATGCCAGAAGCGGTAGGGGCCGAGGCGCTGCTCGTCAACAAACTGGCGCAAGCGTATCACATGCTTTATTTCGGTCACCCAAACCATCGGGATGCCGGCCACGGCGGCGATGCGGTAGGTGATGATTAGGCCGGGGTAAATTTCCTCGGGGACTGGCGAGGTGATGCGGAAGTTTAGAAACGCCGGGGTGATTTGTTCCAAGTTGGCGGGTGTGGAGAAAAACGGCCAAGCCTGTTCCAAGGTGATGGGCAACACCTGCCTGCGCGTCAGGGTGTATATCTTCATTATAAAAAGCCTTCTGTAACTACAGGGCAATGCTGTCGACACGCAACGTAGGCCGGAATAAGCCTGCCTCAGTGGGCGTTTCCGGCAAACTGACAGATGTTACGCAGTCGGGTGGATTAGATGCGCACAGTAACCCACGGATAACATCCCTTCAAGGGATGTTATCCGTACTTTCATGGCAACCCACCAACAACAGCCTGCAAGTGGCATCGCGTAACATCAGTTAAGAACAAGACAAATTCAGCCAGGGTGGGAATCAAAAAGGGATATCGTCGTCGAAGCCGTCATCCGAACCCTTCCCATGGGCTGGCTCGGGTTGGCGCATGGGTTCCTGCGGGGCGCTATAACGATCCTGGTCGTAGCGCGAAGTGGGGGCAGGTTGCGGGGCAGGGGCGTAGTTGCTGCTGGGCCTTGGCGCATTGGATGATTCGCCCGCACGGTCGAGCATCTGCATTTCATCGCCCAATATCTCAGTGGTGTAATGCTTGACACCCTCTTTTTCGTATTGACGGGTCTGGAGTCTTCCTTCTATGTAAATTTTGGAACCCTTCTTGAGATATTCACCTGCGATTTCTGCAAGGCGTCGGTAGAAGACCACCCTATGCCATTCCGTGCGCTCTTGCGGTTGGCCGGTGTTTTTATCCTTCCAAACTTCGCTGGTGGCAATGCTAAGATTCGTCACAGCCTCTCCGTTGGTCATGTAACGTACCACCGGGTCAGCCCCGAGGTTGCCGATCAATATCACTTTATTTACGCCGCGACTTGCCATGGTATGAATTTTCTCCGTTGCCGGGTTGATTGGGGGGGTTGCTTAAGGCACATGATAGCGAAACCGCAGTGTAAAAGGGAAGACTGCTGCCAAGTTAGACTTCCCCAAGCCCTGTCCAATGCTTATTCGGTGATTTCCAATAATGAATCCACCAAAAGAATCGTCCACGAAAAACACGAAAGGCACGAACGAATCTTGCTGTTGTTCGTGATTTTCGTGTCTTTCGTGGACTCTATTTTTTTTCTACGGATCAGATTCTTCATGGGATGCTTTTTCTCAGGAATCACCTTCGTCGTCCGGTCCGAGGGTGAATTCATCCAGCCAGTTCTCCAGCGTTTCCGTGTCGAGTCGGTGGGTGATGGATTGACCTTCAGGCTTTTCGATGGTGATGACGTTTTCCGGCGTGTCGATGAATTCCTCCACAAGCAAATCAGAGTGAGTTGATACGATTAACTGAGTCCGTTGCGAGGCATCGCGCAACAATTCCGCCAGGGCAGGCATCATTTCGGGGTGTAGGCCTAGTTCCGGTTCCTCAATGCAAATCAAAGGGGGCGGAACGGGATGGCAAAGTATTGCCAACAGGCAAAGGAAACGCAGTGTGCCATCCGACATGATTGCGGTTGGAATCAGGAAGCCCGCTTCCTTGATGGATATTTGCGCAACACCCTCGACAAAATTGACATTGATATCCTCCGTATTGGGAAGAAGAGTACGGAGATGCCCCAAAATTTTCTTTTTGGTTTCGGGCGCGTTGCAGAGCAAAGACAGGATTGCGCCGAGGTTTTCAAAGTTTTCGGAGAGGAAATCTTCCGTCAAGCCTTGATTGTCGGGGATGCGCAGCGGGCAAAGTGCCCCAAATGTCCAATCCCGGTAAATGCGAATTTTGCCGAATGCTTCCCCTAACCAGGAGATTTCCGGATATGCCTCCGTATTTTTGCGCTGTGCCAATATGGATAGCTCGGTGTTGATGTCTTCCCGTTTTAACTGCCGCCGGCCACTTTTCACATTGATGACCGGCGCGCCTTTTTGATAGGCAAAGTAGAAATAGGATTTTCCGTGGCCCACATCGGGATGCTCGTTTTCTATGCGTTCGTCGGTCAGTTGGAAATTTTGGTTGCTGGCAGTGAATTCCAGCCAATAGCGCAGGTTTCTGGAACCGACGGGGCAATTAATCACCGCTTCCAACCGGACGATAGGGTGATTTTTATGTCCTTGCCATAGCCAGCCCAGTGGCAGGGGGGCGGGTTGGCTCTTAGTTGCCGACTGCAACAGTCTGACGCACTCGATAAGATTGGACTTTCCACTACCGTTGGGACCGACAAGGATATTGAGTGGTGCCAGTTCGATAGGCGGTTGATCCTCGCCAAAAGAGAGGATGTTTTTAGGATTGATACTGGTAATAAGCATATGATTATGCGGGTGGCCTTAGGATGGGCTGTTTTGGGTTGACATGCGGATAGTGTGTGAACGCCGAAGGCTTATTGGCACACTTACAATTTATTTACCCTACGAATTTGTAAAACCCCGTATTATAGCGATAACGCCTAGACTATTGCTAGCGTGCCCAGCCTTGCACCTTTGCGTAGAACATAATACATTGTTTTTGTTGCTTTAATTAGTTATAATGGAATTCCTTGAGTCATCCGGATTTCGGTGCAGCCTACGGTTTAACCCTATTGGCGAGGGTGGCCTTTTTTAATTTCTGAAGAGTTGACGATGCTATGGGCAAGAAAATTTTAATTAAATTGGTTTTGGCAATGTTTTTATTAAGTTGGTTGTGCGGTTGCTCCAAAGTCGACACTGGGGAGAACTTAAAGGCTGGCGAGTCATTTTTGGCGGAAAATCGGACAAAGGAAGGCGTGGCAACCACGCCGAGTGGCTTGCAGTACCAAGTCTTGAACGAGGGCAACGGCCGGAAGCCTATTGCAACAGATAGCGTCACCGTAAATTACAAGGGTTCGTTGATTGATGGAAAGGCATTCGATAGCGGTGAAAAGATCACTTTCCCTTTGAACGGTGTCATTCCTGGCTGGATCGAAGGCTTGCAGTTGATGAAAGAAGGGGCGAAATACCGCTTCTTTATTCCGTCCTCGCTCGCTTATGGCGAAAGTGGCGAGGCGCGTGTCATCCCTCCCAACGCCGCGCTGATTTTTGAGGTGGAATTGGTCAAGGTCAATCGTTGAAGCGTTTTGTTCCGGCAAGAGACATGTCATGGTGACAAGCAACGAAGAATTGGCCAGGGTTGTCAAAAGTTTGGGACTGGCAGGGATAAGGCGGCATATTTTTCTGTGCTGCGACCAGACAAAACCGAAATGCTGCAACAAGGAGCGAGGGCTAGAGTCTTGGGATTACCTTAAGAAACGAATCAAGGATTTGAGGCTTGAAGGTGTCTTGGGGCTTTTTCGCACCAAGGCTAATTGCCTTCAGGTTTGTGCCTCTGGCCCTGTCGCCGTGGTCTATCCAGAAGGGGTTTGGTATCACTCGTGTACACCTGAAGTCCTCGAACGGATCATAAACGAACATTTAATAGGCGGATGTCCGGTCGAAGACTTTGTCATTGCATTGAGGCAGGATAGGGACTTGGAACCCCGCCCGGTTGATTTGACCAATGACCACGATATCATGGGTGGCTTTTAACTTGCCCCGCAGGCTAGTTTTCCCTTGATGGAGTGACACACTGGTTGCCACCCAACGACACCGCATGGTTGAGATTAATGCGTGCGCGGTTAATCAATGTCTTCATTTCATCTTTTGTGTCTGCCGACACGATGCCGATGCTGGCTTTAAAAAACACCTTGCCGGTTTCCATTGCCGGGCAATCGAACTCCTTGCCGGCAATGGTTTTCCTGAGGCTTTCGGCATGGGCGTAGGCATCTTCCTGCGATAAATTCTGAAGGATGCAGGCAAATTCGCTGTCGCCGAAGCATGCGGTAATATTCCGTAAATCCAAAGATGATTCGATAAGTTCACCTAGTTTTCCTTGCAGCAATCTGGTTTGTTTTTCCCCAATTACGGTTTTCATGGCCTCCAAGCCTTCTATTTCAATCAATAATAGAAATTGCTGTGAAGGTTTGAACAGGCCTAGTTTGATGGTGCGTTTATAAGTGCGCTCAAACCCGCGATAGTTCAGTAACCCAGTAACCGGTTCGATGAGTTCTGACATTTCCATATCGATCTGATTATTTTGAATCGCCACCAAGATAAAACGGATTCTCCAGTGAATAATTATCGTCAATATTAACGCAGGTGTCAGAACGCTGGCGTATAGAATTACGGGAAAGTTAAAAGTGAAGGGTATGCCAACAGCAAAAGGAATTGCAGTCAGTCCAACGCACCCTAGTGTATTATAATTAAACGGGAAGACAATACAAAACAGAACTGTTCCGAGAAAAAAATACAGAAACTGGCCCACTCCAGCTTTCAGTCCACCGTCGAGTCCATTGAGTAGGAGTATTAATAATATCTCGCAGAGTGCCAGAGACAAATAGGCAACTGCATAGTTAAGGTATAGTGATTTTGAAAGCCACTTAAGCAAAGCTGAAAACAGCAATACCGCCAGTATTCCGCCACGGTAAAGGATGGACTTTAATGTGAAGTCAGCATCTAATGCCCAATCTCCACTCATGAAAATGGTTCCTAGCAGGGCAAATATTATCGTTTGCCTGACGGAAGCCAAGTGGTTCTCGAAAAATATTCTAGACCTCGTGTTTTGCCTAGCTTGTCGATTGGAACTGGCAAACATCTCGGAAATGCCTATACTCACAAATATCCTCCTAGCTGTGTTAAGTTACATTCGTTGCAAAAAAAATTCACAGATATATGTTCTCTTATAATCGTGGTTGAACAAAGGAGCCCCTCCTTGCCAAGCTTTGTCCGATATTCCCGTTTGGCTTTTGATGGCTTCGCGGGCGTGGCAGTTTCAATTGCGCAGGGTCTTGTGCGAGCAATGTGAACATTAACAGAAAAAACAAAAAAATCACTCGCGGCACATCGTATAAGGTTCCGATCAAGCCAACCGAAAAGAAACCCATTAATGAGGAGAGCAGGGTAAGGGCGAATAGTTCGCCACGAAGGGCCTGGCGTAAGCCAGAAGTCAGGACGTAAAGGTTTAGGGCAAGGAAAGCGATGATCCCCAGCAAGCCCTGTTCGAAATACACGTTCACCCAAAGGTTCTTGATGTGCAGCGGCAAGTGGGCATGGTCAGACGTTGGGAACCAGTTATCCAAGCCGTTTTCAAATCGTCCGTTAGTCACATGATCCTCCCCGTAACGATCCATGAGTTTAATATTGTCGATGTCGATGAAATTAATGGGCAGATTATTTACGCCTTGCGGGTTGTAAACAAAATGGGTGAGGCGCAGCACCAAGGGCCGCCTACCGAGCCTAAACCCGTCACCAATATTACCGATGTTGAATTCCCAATCCAAATGTTGCCATTGGCCTTCCTTGACTGCCCGGGAGGTGGATATGCAATCGGAGTCCCAGGGGACGATGATGTTGCGCCTGCACACGCTGATGTCCAACGAGCCTATGTTGTTAGCCTTGGCTTTTACTTCTAGCGAGAGTTTGTATGGCTGGCCCGCCTCCAGATTGACCCGCTGGCCCATAGCCAAATCCATACTATTGCTGAGTCTTAGATAGGTGTTAGTGTCGTCTTCATGGAGTGCCGCGATACTGGATTTTTCCGTTTCATTTCCCCACAGGTAAGAGCGTGGGAACGCGCCTAAGCCCATGCCCAAGGCCAAAATATCCCATTCCGAACCCATTAAACCGATGGCATGTTGCCAATGTTCAAATCGACCGCCAAAATCGTCATGGGTAGTGGTGAAACGGCTTTTCATGTAGCTGCTTGATAAAGCGGGTACGCAAACGGCAATCAGGGTGACGGCAAAAGTCAAACTGATGCCCAGTTCGCGTAGACTGAATACCTCGCGCACCCGGTTACCGATGAATATGCCCGAAAACAGCAGACAAAGTGCAAGAGGCAGGCTGATTGCCAATGACTCGGCAAATCCGTTGCTAACCCATTTTGAGGTCAACAGACCTCGCATCATCAAGGCAAATCCGGCTAAAAACAGGAAGGCCATCAACACCGCACGTAAATCGCGGCGCAGTAGTTTCAGAAAACTCAGCAATATGGCACCACCGAATATTCCTAAAACTGCGATCAACGTATAATAGCCTCCTTTCCCGTATGTCATTGCGCCTATTCCAACTACCGTCAATAATATGATCGGTATGGGCCAAGCATCCTTGCCAGAGACTTTGCTGCGAATGTTGCGTTTGGCGTAGAGCAAAGCGAATGTCAATAGGGAAACTCCTACGGCTATATAGGTGCCTCGCGAAAATGTGACCAAAGCGGAATATAACCCGGAGGACAGTGCAATAGTTCCTATACCCATTTCCCAACGCGATCTCGCTGCCACCATCAGGGCCAAGGCAAATGGCCAAGTCAAGGCAATGTAACCATCAACCGCTTCACCCCCCGTATGCATTTCTGAAAACAGTGCGGTAATTCGATAATCGGTACTGAAATCCGTCAGGCTTTGCACTTTAGCATAAATACTGTCTCCATAGATCAAATCACTCAATACTCCGCGTTCCCAAAGCACGGCAACACCCATGCCAATCAGACCAATGGCAACCCCGACAACTAACTGACGGCGTGCAAGCTCCCGGTCCAAAGTAAACGCACTTAACACAGATGGGATTAATAATACGGCCCAAAACAATGCTTTGCTTACCCGCAGCGCATTGTAATGGCTGTAATAACTGCTGAACGCATTGGCGTCAACGGCGGCAAGGGGCAATAGGCCCCGCAGTGTGGCTATGCAATGGGTGGTGAGGAAAAAAGCGACTAAAAGCCAGGGGACTAAAGCAAATCGAGGGCGTGAGGACGTACTGAAGTCTCCGTGCCATAGCGAGGAAGCCAAGGTGACCCAAATAAAGAAATCAAAATCTTCAAGGAAAAACCGCCCGCTCCAAGGCGCTAGGTTTACCATAGGCAAAATGATAGGGATGGCCGCTAGCCAAATCGAAGGCAAAATGATCAAACACAGGGCATAGGCGGTTAGAAGCAGAGTTAATAAAACACGAGCGAAAGGGTAATCGGCAACGCAATAGGCTGTAATGGATATGACAGCCAGTGCAAGCAAGCGTTGGAAGACTAGCGACGGAAGTGCGATAGCCGGTTTTGGTTTTACTGTCCGGGTAACCATGCCTTGGGTTTGTTTGATGTTCACGCGAAGACGGGCATCATTCCATTTGAGGGTTGCTGGTTTCATTGGCGGGGTTGCTTGATTCATGCGGCCGGCCGGCTTCCAACTGGTCGAGTCTTGCATGCAAGCGTTTGAGTTCTTCGAGAATCTGGCTTTCATCCCTTGCCATCCCGCCCATGTCGCGTCCAATGAGAACAGTGGAAAAGATCGCGGTCAGCAAGGCAAGCACGGCCAAACCGAACAAAATCAACAAGCATGCCAAAGTTCGCCCAAAGAAAGAGGTCGGTACCACATCGCCGTAACCGACATGGGTCATGGTTACCCAAGCGTACCACACTCCGTCCGAAAATGAGTGAACATTCGGGTCAATGAGAAAAACCACAAAGCCAAATAAGAGTGAGATGCCCATGGCGAAAAAGAGTACATAACCGAGGCTCTTTTGCTTCAACATTTCAGTTTTAAGACTTTGAAGCCATGTCATGGCATTTTGCAGAAATAGACTGTTCATCATGCGTTATCCCTTTTTAGTTGTTCAAGAGGTTGGAGTTCAAATTGAATTATAATTGTTTTTTGGAAGGCTAATCAATGAAAACAATCTCCTAGGAATAAAACGGCTACAGAACCCCAGTATCAAGGCCATTTTGAACCTCCGGGTGACACGATTGAGCGATAGATAGCCATTCCATATCCTCGACCAATTTTTTTCCGCCATGGCAGTTCCGCCCAAAGACAAAACCCCGTCCATGTATAACTGGATTGCTTCGCATGCCACGGCAGCATGACCGCCGGCAAGGTTGTCAATGGAAAGGTGCAGCGTAACGATGAGCGGGTTGATCTTCCAATAACGCAACTCCTCCGCCAAGTGCATATACCCCCCCCCAAGCCCGCTCAATTCGATAGCCAGGTTAAGGCCGAGTATTTCGGGAAGATACGTTCCCGGGAACTGGGAGATGGCAAGAAGGTAGCTGGGCAAGTCAAAGGATGCATCGAGAAAATCAGGATGACAGGCGAAATCCATGGTTTCAGTCGATGGCAGTTCAATTGCCAATTCATTGAGCAAGTCGCGATAAATTTTGGGATGGTTCCATTCGACGATTCCCTCCCCCAATTCCTCCGCATAAATTCGGTATAGGAGACGCTGAAGGCGTTGGCCCTGATGCACCGCTTCTCCCATGTGCTGCAACCAGCAACCATCGACAAGAATGGCCGGGGCAAACTGGCGTATGCCCCAGATGAACTCTTCCCGGCGCAATGTTGGCGGTGCTTGAAGCGGTTTGTATTTGGCAATCTCCACTTCGTGAATTTGCACTATGCGCTCCGCAAAGTCAGCCGGGGAGTAATCAAACAATCGCTGATTAAGCGGGCCTATGCGATGCCTGGCGAGGAATGCGCGGGACAAGACTTGATCCACACGCCGTTGTGCCAGGGAAAGGGTCGAAGTTTGCGTGTCTTCGTTGATCAATAAATTGAACAGGCCACGGTTGTCGATACGGCCAAACACTGGAAGGGTGAGGGATCGGTTCAGGCGGAAGTTCGCCATCCCGTTGCACCCGGCATTCTCCGGTTTTTTCCGCTCCCTCGGGTGGGGAAAAGCTAGCATTCCCGCGCTCGCCGAAAAGGGATGATGCGCAGGGTGTAGCCCATCGGTGACAGTGGCCCCCGCCACGGCTGCCTTATGCCAGTCATCCGCCTCATCCAACCAAGCGTTAATCAAATCCAACTCATCCCCATCGAATACGCCGAACATCGGTCCGCCAAAACGGGTCATTCGGTCGAACGGGCGATGGCCCTTTTCGCCTTTGACATAAATGGAAGAGGCGAAGGCATCGAGGAAGCCAGATGCGTCAAAGGGCGACTCGGCAAACCATTCTTCCAATGCCCGACCGCCCAATTCAACCCCTGCATGATAACCACGCGCGAGCCGCAGTTTGCGGCGGAAAATTAAAGCCACTCCTTCCACCGGCGATACGCTTCTATCGGCAAAGGTTTGCAAGTCGCTTAAGTAGCGGGCTTCATGATTGTTATACAAGGCGAAACCCTTACATAGCCTAGGCCATTCCTCGCTATCGACGGCAAAGGCTTGCAATGCGCCTTCGCATTGTCCGGTCATGGTTGTCAGGATGGCATCACGCCTAGGTGTAGGCAGGGCTGGCAGTCTCCATGGCGATACGCTTTTCGCATAAGCCAAGGTGAACCCCAATGTCTCCGGGAAAAAGCTCGACGAACGCAATCCAAGCGCCAATTGCAGACTGGCGAAATGTAGCGCCGACGCCCCAACGCGAAGGTTATGGGCAAAGCACCATGCCGATGCCTCTGGCATGCCAATTTGGCAATTGTTCAGCCAACCACGATAGGCAAAGGCAGGGGAATCCGACTCATCCTTGCCAAGCAGCGTCAGATAGCAGGCGAATAATTTATTGACAGGTTCCCTGTGTCCGTTGGCGGCAACAGCCACTGACTGCAACCAAGCCCCTTCCAGCAGGGCCAATGGGGCATGGAAGGCAATCAAATCAGCATTGTTGCCGGGTCCGGGTTTGGGGAAATCGGTCAACCCTGGGATTTCTGCTGTCCCATCCATGGCCGTGCCGGTTTGGTCAGGGTGACAGCCCAACGCCGAACCCGCTGGAGTATCGGCTAACAGGCGCAGCAACCATTCCTTTGCGCCGGCCAAGGTTTCCGGGTTTTCCCGGGCGTTGGCCAAACGATGGAACCATTCGCGCAGTGACGCTTCTTCTCCCACGATGGGCATGAATTTTCCACTCATGTTGCCTCCGGTTTGGCGAACAGCCAGTCGCCGATGATTAATAGGTCAAGCCCGCTGGTCATGAAAACGGCCACTGCATCCTCCACCGAATGGACTATGGGTTTGCCCATGACGTTGAAGCTGGTGTTCAGCAAGAGGGGTATCCCCGTTTCTTGGTGGAAGGCCGTGAGCAAGCGGTGAAATGCCGGGTTCCACTCCTGTTTGACGGTTTGCAAACGTCCTGTCCCATCGACATGAACCACGGCAGGGACTCGTGCCGCCGCCTCGGGGCGGAAACGCAGGGCTTGCTCCATGTAAGGGGTCTCCCGGTAATCCTCAAAATATTCATGGCCATATTCATGCAGGATGGAAGGTGCGAAGGGGCGGTAATCCTCGCGGAATTTAACGCGGTCGTTGATTCTCGACTTCATGCCAGGATCGCGGGGGTCGGCGAGGATGGAGCGATTACCCAGTGCACGGGGACCGAATTCGGCCCGTCCTTGCACCCATCCAACCAATTTGCCCTGGGCCAGCAGACGGGCGGTTTCCTCACAAATCGTTCCGGGTAAATGGCGGACATCCATCCCTGCGGAAAATCGCACCAAGCGTGCCAGCGCCTCGTCGGAAAATTTGGAACCCAAATACGCCGACATGGGAAAAGACGAACTCGGAAAGTATTTTCGCTCGCGGGCAAAAGCCAGCCATGCCGCACCCAAGGCTGTGCCATCGTCCGCCGGGGCAGGGGGTATGTACAATTTGCTGAAACGGGTTTTGCTGGCGATTTGTCCGTTGAACGAGGAGTTAAGCGCACAACCACCCGCCAGGGCCAAATTTTCACTTGGATAATTGTCATGGAAGTTTGCCAGGATTTCAGTCATGATTTGGGCAAAATAATATTGCCCAGTGTAAGCCAGGTCGGCCGCCCTCTCTGCGGGGTCGGATGTCGGCCTGCGTTTTTTCTCCAACCCGGCCAAGGCGGGGAACAATCGACCTTGCGGATGTTCCAAATCCAGGCCGCGTACAGACAATATGTTTTTCAGCAGCTTATAAACCTCCTCGTCGAACCGGCCATAGGGGGCCAGACCCATGACTTTCCATTCTTCACCCTGCATCCAGTCAAATCCACACAATGCGGTGATGTGCATGTAATATAGTCCCAGGCTGCCAAGGCCGCGTGATTCGTGGAGGCGTTCGAGTTTTCCGTTGCGGAATCGGTAGAAACACATTGAACCGTTTTCGCCATAGGAATCCACCACGGCACAGGCAGTTTCGCTGAAGGGACTGGCGAAACAGGCCGAGGCCGCGTGGGTGTCATGATGGTCGAAATCGCGGAATTCAACCGGGCAAGACGAGTACTGTTCGCCGAGAAGGCGGGTCAGGTTCAAACCTCCGCGGGCAAGGCTAAGGCGATTGCATGCCATCATGTGGTGGATTTGGCGATTGTCCAAGGGTGATCCCAGTCGCTTGAATCCCTGCCGATTGAGTCCTCCCGCACTTAGCAGACCCAGCGCTGACGCGATTCTCTCATACCATGGCCTTTTCTTGCGCCAACTGAAGGCAAGCACGAAGCGTCCGGCATCGGGGCAGAATTCACGCAGCAGTCCAGGCAGTCTGGAGGGGATGTCCGGTTCGCAATTGATGGCCCGCTTGTATTGCAGATACCGTTCGCCCGCTTCGGCAAAGAGGGGGATGCCGTTTTCATCGACGATGGCGATTGCCGGATCGTGGTAAGTCACTCCTAAGCCGATGTAATAGGTTTTCACGGCCATTGGGATATTTTGTCAACACATTGGAAGGAATAATTTGTAAGAGCCATGACCAGTTCCCCGCTAAGCATCGGAAGGGTTTCCGCTTTCGTAAATCTTGGGTTGGCCCGCGTCGTGCGAATCTGGGCCGAGCGTCTATTGTGTTTCATTTTGCCACTTTCCACATTCCTTTTTTTGTCCACAGCCCCCCATGCCTGGGATGCCGCGTTATTGTGGACTTTGCCAGTCTGGCTGTGCATCGCTGCCGATTACTTCAGCCCTGCCGACCGCAGCATGCCGAAACCTTGTGTGATTGAATGGTTATTGGACGCCCGTGTTTATGTTTTGTTCGCCTTGCAAATCGCCAACATTGTTTTGTTGCTGGAAGTGTCTAGCCGACTGGCGTGGGGAACACCGTTCGATTTTGCCACGAGCGCGGCCAACATCGTTGCCCTGCGCACCCTGGTTGGGACAAGTTCCTGTTGCTCAGGGATAGCCGTCGCCCACGAATTGCTCCACCGCCAGTCGAAACATTTGCGCTGGATGGGTAGAATACTGCTTTGGACGGTATGTTACGACCATTTTGCGTTGGAACACGCCCACGGCCATCATCGCAGGGTGGGAACTTCCGCCGACCCCGCGACGGCCCGCCATGGCGAAAACTTCGCCAGTTTTTTCAAACGTTCGGTTACCGGCCAGTGGGCCAATGCTTGGCGGTTGGAGAGGCAAAGGCTGCAACGGCATGGAGGGCTTGGGCTGTCATTGCGCCACCGTGTGCTGCATGGGGTGGCGATAGAACTGGTTTTGCTGGTTCTGATAATGGGGCAATACGGTTTCGTCGCGCTGATTATGTTTATTTATCAGGCCGTGGTTGCCGTGCGGATGCTGGAGGCGGTCAATTATCTTCAGCATTGGGGATTGACCCGCCAGGGTTCCAGATTGGCTGGCAATTGTGCCTGGGCCACCGACTCTTGGTTCACGCTGCACACCTTCATTGGCCTGTCGCGCCATGCCGACCACCACACCCACGCCGGCAAACCCTGCTATCGCTTGCGTCATCGCAGTGAATGCCCAAAGCTCCCACACGGCTATTTTTTTATGTTCATTATGATCCGTCTGTTCAACGCCCGTTACATCGAGATTGCCAGCCAGCAGTTGAGCGAAAAAAAACTCGGTCGGTTCCATTGCGGCCAAGCCTGAACTTGGATTATTTTTACATCAATGACATTCAATTTTTTCGATAGGCCGGATTGCCATTGGCAGAAATTTTTTAATTTGCCACAATAGGCGGATAAAGCATGCGAACCCAGTCACTATTGGAGAAAGAACTATAATGAATCCACACCCATTCCACCACGGCAAAGTTTTTATCGCGGGTCTTTTGGCACTTGCGTTTGCCAGCCCTGCCTGGGCCGGCCTGCATAAATGTGTGGACGAAAAAAACCGTACCTATTATCAGGATAAGCCCTGCCAAGAAATGATGGCGACGAGATTGCCAAACAGCTTGGCAACAATGGGGGCAAAAGAAGAAAATCGGGCTTTTTTTTGGAAGGCGACGGGGGGGAAGGGAACGTTCTATTTGCTAGGTTCCTTGCATTTTGGTGCAAAATCCCCGATTAACTTGCCGCAAATGGTCACCAAAGCCTTCAACGAAGCGGATGTGTTGGTGGTGGAGGCGGATATCGAAACGGTAAGCGGCAAGGAAATGGCCCGTGTGACTCGAGGCAAAGGCCTCTATGCCGACAACGGCAAGCTCGAAGACCATATCAAGCCGGTCACTTGGAAAAAGACGGTGGAGATTGCCAACAAAGTGGGGTTCGACGAGGAAGCCTTACATCCGCTTAAACCGTGGCTTGCCACCTTCACCCTGACTAACCAGTCGTTCAAACAGCAGGGTTACACGGCGGAATTTGGCATAGACAACCTATTGATTCAGCGAGCCCAAGGCAAAAAGCCCGTTATGGAATTGGAGAGCATAGAGGCTGAAATCGATTTGATTGACCAATTTTCAGACCAAGAACAGGAGCAAATGCTGCTTCAGACCTTGAAACGGCTATCCCAAGGGGCCGATTATCATAAGGACATTATTAATGCCTGGGAGGAGGGTGACGCGGAAGCAATGGACTTGAGCGTCCGGCAAAGCTTCGATCCTGGGCCGTTAGGTTCCAAACTGTACAAGACATTCCTGCTCGACCGCAATGAAAGGATGGCCAACAGGCTGGTGGATTTGGCGAATGATGGCCGGACTTATTTCGTCGTGGTGGGTGCCGACCATCTGGGCGGTGAAAAAGGCATCCTGAAATTGCTTGCCCAAAAGGGCTATTCAATCACCCAGCCCTGATTGGCGGGGGCGGTTTTTAACCACGACAGAATGAAGCCGGCAGCGCGGTTAAAAACCGCTCCCATAATAAAGCACCGGCTTCAACCCCCGGTCGCGCTCATATGGCGGAATATGACCGGCTTTTCCGTGAGGTCAAACTCATGCTTTTCTGGCTTGATACGCATAGCCTCGACGATGGCGGTTTTAAGCTTGCCAACATCATTGGGGTTGCCCCGCAACACCCGTTTCAAATCCACTGAATGCTCGTTGCCTAGGCATAATAGCAAACGGCCTTCCGCCGTCAGCCGGACACGGTTGCAGTCCCCGCAAAAGTTGTGGCTGTGGGGGGAGATGAAACCGACTTTTGTATCCGATCCTGCGACGCGAAAATAACGGGATGGCCCGCCCGTGTTGGCGGTGTCGGGCAACAGGGTGAAACGCCGTTCCAGATCGGCCCTGATTTGGTCGCTTGAATAATATTCCTCGGCGCGGTCATGGGAGTCAACCACGCCTAAGGGCATTTCCTCGATAAAGCTTATGTCAATCCGCTTGGCGACGGCAAACTCCACCAAGTTGCCTATCTCTTGATGATTCCGGTTTTTCAGTATCACGGCATTGAGTTTGATGCGCTGGAAACCGGCGGCCATCGCCGCATCAATGCCCCGCAGCACGGTGTTCAAGTCGCCCACCCGCGTCATCTGCTTGAATAGCGTTGCATCCAAGGTGTCCAGGCTGATATTGATGCGTTTGATGCCACACGCTTTCATTTCCCCGGCCATGGTTTCCAATTGCGAGCCGTTGGTGGTCAGCACCAATTCACGCAAGCCCTCCATGCGGCCAATTTTCCTCAGTAAATCCATGGCCCCCTTGCGCACCATCGGCTCGCCGCCAGTGATGCGAATCTTGTCCACGCCCAATCCCACAAACGCCCGGCAGACCGTCTCGATCTCTTCCAAGGTCAGAATTTGCCCCCTAGGCAGGAAGGTCATGTCCTCGCTCATGCAATAGATGCAACGGAAATCGCAGCGGTCGGTGATGGAAACACGCAGATAATTGACGATCCGCCCAAAGCGGTCAATGAGCAGGGGAGGGGGGTTGGTAGTCATGTTGATGCCAAGTCCAAAGGTACAAGTTGCCTTATTCTTACATGTTTGGACGATCTGTCCAAGCTGGAGTTGCAAATAGTTGGACGGTTAGGCCACTATTCACCCTCCCGTTTTTTTGATGTGTTATCTTTGACACCGATGTCTCTAAGAAAATCGAGGACTGACTTTGCGGCCAGTTCGTAACCCCTGATTCCAAAGTGAGTGTCATTCGGGAGATAAACATCCTTTTCCCCGACAGTGATCGCATTGTTCAAAAGAATATCAAGCCTTGGAATGTTAATATTTTTTTCAACCATATTTTGAACAATATTTTCATAATCATGACTATCAGGATTAGCTATGTATTGTCGGTAAGCACTACTTTTATCAGGGATTGACATTAACATAAAAAGAGTGTTCCCATTGGATTGTATTGAGTTTTGCAGACTTAATGCCGAACACAAAGTTTTGTCCAAGTAACTGCTATTCCATAATTTACCATCAAACCATGTGCGTAACAAGAGAATGCGATCAC
The DNA here is from genome assembly GCA_903857165.1 of uncultured Methylococcaceae bacterium. Taxonomy (GTDB): domain Bacteria; phylum Pseudomonadota; class Gammaproteobacteria; order Methylococcales; family Methylococcaceae; genus Methylumidiphilus. Next base: position 39,578 of record CAIODU010000219.1, read on the forward strand.
TTTTTTTGTTAGAAAAAAGATCATCCCTAGTTAATAAGAAACTTTTAACTTTTGAATAGTCATCACTAAATAGATATCGCATAAAAGTATTTTTGAGATAAATAAAAGCATATTTAAAGTTTATATCTGAGAATGGTAAATCTATATTCCGAGTTTTTTCCAAAAAAGGAATGGTTTTTTCAGTATACTTAACTTTCCAATAAAGTTTAGATTTTTCAATTTCAGTTTTATTACAGACAAAATTTGTAATTAACAATCTATTTTGGAATGCACCCTCGCCAGTCTCAAAAATGAATATTCTTGGAGGCTTACTTTTAAAAATAGGATTATTTAAAATATCTTCAAGAGGAGTTTCGTCCCAGTACAATGTGAGAAAAGTCAAGCCAGTCTTTTCAGATATGAATGATTGCCATAGTTCAGCTTTGGAGAAGGAATCGCCATAGACCACTATGTCATAATATTGATCATAACTTTTATGATTCAAGGATGGGTTAGCCAGAAACTTTTGTGGGCTTGTCCACCCGAAGTCACGTTCAGAGTACCCTCCCATCCTTGTCAAGTTGCCGTCAATCGGTTGGATATACAGTGCTGTGAATACTAATACCGTTATCCCTGATAAAATCAGGATTATTAGTAATAGTAAATAATTCCTTGATGCAGATGTTTCAATCTTCATAAATTTTATGGGTTTTACAGGTTCAGAATTGATAATACAAAAATTCACTGGATTTTGTGATGTATACCAAGCCAATAAGTGCTATTGTCGCAATACAGACAGACCAAACTGGGTTGGGTTCCCAGAGTATTTTCGTTACGCTGTTTTTATCTCCACGATATGAGTTTAATGCCGGAAAGTACTTCCCCATGATTTGCTGTGTGTTTGGCATGAACCATATCAGAAACCCAAGATATGACACCATTTTAATCGCGTCCGAATTAAAACCAGTGTCAGACACCCTGGAGTTTAGGTTTTTGAATGAAACTCCAAGGGCGGAAATAACTGGTTCAAGCGAACCAAATAGGTACTGCCATTCCACAGGCAACGCTATGCCATTTAATCCTAACATTCCCTTGGCCATAAGGATTGCCCCGTTAAGGTCTTGCGTCCTAAAAAAGGCGATTGAAAAAATAAACGCAGCCATGGTCAATGCGCAACCCATGAAGCGGCCCAGCCAAGTTGACCGCCTCATATCCTGCCCCAAACTGCGGCGTATATTTCGCCAAATATGGTTGACTGTCAGGTAGAAACCATGGAGTGCACCCCAGATCAAATAATTCCATCCAGCACCATGCCATAAACCACCGACCAACATGGTTAGGCTAAGGTTCAACATGAGCCGCCATGATTTTTGCCTGCCATGGCTTAACGGGGTGTAAACATAGTCGCGCAGAAAACGGGATAACGTCATATGCCAACGCCGCCAGAATTCAAAGATATTAACGGCTTTGTATGGGGAATGAAAATTTAGTGGTAGCTTAATTCCAAATAGGAGAGAACCTCCAATAGCCATGTCAGAGTAACCTGAAAAGTCGAAATATAACTGAAATATATAACAGATTCCACCTAGCCATGCCTCAAAAAAAGTTAACGCCTGTCCCTTCGCCGCAAATGCGAAGAATGTTACTGCGTAGGGGGCTATGCCATCAGCCAAAACGGTTTTTTTGAACAAACCAATAAAAAAAACAGTGATTCCAACCGCTATATAATCTAGATTTGGTTTATAAATTGATTCTTGGGAGAATTGTGGGATTATTTCTTTATGATGTAGAATAGGCCCAGCGATCAAATGTGGGAAATATGTGATAAAAAGAGCATAATGTGTAAAGTTATAATCTTGTATTTCGCCTCGATATGCATCAACCAAAAAAGCTATTTGCGTAAAGGTAAAAAAGGAAATGCCAAGAGGGAGGATAATCTCTCCTAAATTCCAATTTGTCCCAACCAGCGTATTAACATTTTCCATGAAAAAATTAGCATATTTATAATAGCCAAGTAGGGACAAGTCAACTATCAAACCTGTGAGTAATAAAGTCCTGCAAAGACCGCTTTTAACCCTTTGTTGTTTCGCACTTACTATTCCAGCACCTATGGCATAATTAAAAATTATTGAACCTACAAGCAATGGAATATAATGTGGATTCCACCAACCATAGAAAAATAACGACGCGACTACGAGCCATGAAGAAGCAAATCGCTGGCTAAACCTCCCGATGCTAAAGAATATTACTAAAGTGATAGGGAGAAATAAAAAAATAAAGGGATAGGAATTAAATAGCATACTTATCTACGGTTGTCTTAAGGTAAAATCGTCTGTTTGATTGTTGTTTTTTGAAATCCAAAAGCTTGGAGGCGCATCATCTGGGTAGCCAACAAGGGCAGAAGCTAATGACGGATACCCCCAGATGTTGGAATATTATTATCCCCTTCCGTAAATCACGTCTATTGTACTCCCTGCATTCCCTTAGGCAATTTTAAGATAAAGACAGGGTCTTTTTCTTTTTTTACTCCGGATTTAGGTGGATTCTTGGCTTTTTGCTGGTCTATCCAACTTAAAGGTTGGCTGGGTTCGGCCTTGGCGGGTTTGTTCGGATCAGGCTTGTTGATTTTTGCCGGTTCGGCAGTGGCCGGTTTGGCCGTATCAAGCTTGACCGGTTTTATCGGTTCGGCAGTGGCCGGTTTGGCCGTATCAAGCTTGGCCGGTTTTGCCGGTTCGGCTTTATCCTCTTTCTTCGGCACTGGGGCAGCGACTGGTTTTGGCGGGACATAATCCTTAGCGGGTTTGACAATTTCACTTTTTGTGTTGAAATCCGCCAACAGGGCGTTCTGGGCTTTGCGGGCGGTTTGCTCTTGAGTGAATGGGCCACCAACGACTTGGTAACGCTGGTTTCTGGCGACGGTGTAGGCCGGGATTCTCGGCCCTAAATGGTTCATTTGCGCCGCCAGTTTCTTGGCCCTGTATTCGTCCTCGGATTCCATGGTGCGAATGAACCAGCCGGACTTGCCCCGTTCTGCCTTTTCAGGCTGGCCGAACAATTGGCCGGGGCGTTCCAATGGGGCGGCGGCGGCAACGATCTCTTTAAGGCTAGGGGTGTTTTCAAAAATCGGTGTAGGGATGCCACGATTTTGTTTGAGTACCCCCTCGACTTTAGGCCAGTCTATTTTGTGCTGCGATTGCTTGGCGATGCGTTGGATCTCATCCATGATCTTCTTTTTTTCCACTGCGGCATCCACTTCCTCGTAAGGCTCATGGGCTTCCAGGTAGGGCTCGCCATTCAGCCAACCCAATAAATAGGGCTGGTTGACGATTAGGACAGGTGTTTTGGCTGGAATGTCCCGAAAGGCAAGCGCTATGTCTTCGGGATACAGTCGTATGCAGCCGTTGCTGGCGCGTAGGCCAATGCTAAAGGGTTTGTTCGTGCCGTGGATGAGATAGCTTGCCTTGCTCAAATACAAGGCAAAATCGCCCAATGGGTTGTCTGGTCCGGGTGGGACTATCGGAGGGAGCGGGTCGCCTTGTTCCGCATGGGTTTTGCGGATGGAGTCCGGCACATACCAAGTCGGATGTTGCATCTTGCGGGCCACCGCCATCATCCCCAAGGGGGTTGAACGGCCCTCCCGACCTATGCCGATGGGCCAAGTCATCAATGCGGGTTGCTTGCCGGGTTTGAAATAAAACAGCCGCATGGTGGCCACATTGATGACCACACCCTCGCGCTTGGCATTCGGCAAGGTGAATTGCATCGGCAAAATGGCACGGGTGCCGGGTTGCGGAACCCAGATGTCCACGCCGGGATTGGCGTCGACGATGTGCTGGTAACCCAAGCCAAAATGGCGTGCAATATCCAGCAGAGTGTCGCCTTCACGCAGGGGTACGACCGCCAAACGACCGACTAGGCTGTCCTTCCCATTTAGTTGGAAATTATGGTCTTGGATAGCCTCAGCCGTTGCCGGGACGGCCACCGGTTGTTCGGGTTCGCCCCAAAAATCAACCAGTGGCGGCGGATTGTAAGGGTTGACCCTGTTCATTTCGGCACAGCCGGAAAGCAAACCGACGAGCAGTAACAAACAGTGCAATCTGCCCCATTCAGTAAAAAAGATTGGGATCATGGTTTAGTCTTGTGTGGCTTAATGTTTTCTCGCGGTTTTTGGCCTGCTTGGTTAGCTGGAGACTTTCCTGCTGGAGCTTTGGCCCGTAAAGAAGGCATTTTCTCCGGTTTGTCGACTGGCTTCTGTTGCAGTGATTTCATTTTCGGTTTTTCTGCGGTGCGGGCAGGTTTATCATCGGCCTTCGCCGTGGCCACATCGGCCTTGGGCTCGGGCGGGTTCCCAAGACCGGCAGTGGCCGCTTCAAAGGCTTTTTCATCTTGTTCGGCCCTGAGTTTGCGGGTTTCGCCCATCAGCCGAAGTGCTTCATCCCTTTCCCCCGGGGTGAGTTCTTCCTCCAGGCTTTTCCGTCCCTTGGCGGCTTCCTTGTTGCCCTGTTCCTCAGCCATGGTGTACCAATAAAACGCCAAAGCGCGATTTTTGACCATGCCATCGCCTGCGGCATAAAGCGAGCCGAGGATGGATTGGGCGCTGGTTTCGCCCGAATCCGCGGCTTTTTGGAACCAACGAGCTGCCTCCGTCGTATCTTTTGGAATGCCCAGGCCATAAAAGTAGAGGATGCCCAACTTGGTTTGCGCCATGCGCTCGCCTTGATCGGCGGCCTTCAGATACCAGTGCTGGGCTAAATGATAATTTTGTTCCACCCCCAAGCCTTTCATATAAAGATTGCCAAGGTTGACTTGTGCCGCGGCATTGCCCTTATCCGCCAAGGGTTTGAAGTTTTCAAACGCAGCAGGGTAATCCCGGCGGACGATGGCAAGAATACCCGCTTGAAAGTCTGCGTATGCGCTGACTGAGGCAAACATTGCAGTGGCAAGAAAAAAATGTCGGAAATATTTCACGATGAACCCACTTGCAAAATAATCTTGCCGATATGCGTCCCGCTTTCCATCAAATGATGTGCGGCAGCCGCCGCCTCCAAATTGAAAACAGCATGGACAACCGGTTTGACATCCCCCGCTTCAAGCTTGGGCCAGACATGCTCCAGCAAGCCACGGGCGATCTGGGCTTTTTCAGCCACGCTGCGGGGGCGCAGGGTGGAACCGGTGACAGTAAGGCGTTTGAGCATGATGGGAGCCAAGTTAATTTGTGTTTTTGAACCGTTCTGGGCGGCGATTTGAACCAATCGGCCATCCTGGGCCAGACAGGACAGATTGCGTTGCAAATAATCGCCGCCGACGATGTCCAAGATCACATCTACGCCGCGATCCTGAGTTATGACCAAAACAACGGCGACAAAATCCTGTTCCCGATAATTGATGGCGTTGGCATCCAAGGATTCGCAAAAGAGACGTTTCTCCTCGGTTCCCGCCGTGGCAAAGACTGTGCAGCCAAATGCTCGGGCCAATTGTATCGCAGCCACACCGATGCCGCTGGTTCCGCCATGGATTAGCAAACTCTCCCCAGGCTGCAATTTCCCCCGCACGAAAACATTGGCCCAAACCGTGAAAAAAGTTTCCGGCAGCGAGGCGGCTTGAATCCAATCCAAGCCCTTGGGGATAGGCAGGCACAAGGGTGCAGCCGCAACGCAATATTCCGCATAGCCGCCTCCGGTGACCAATGCGCAAACTTCATCCCCCAGTCGCAGGGCTGAGATGCCATGGCTAAGGGCTACGACTCTACCGGCGATCTCCAGCCCAGGAATGTCCGAGGCGTTGGGTGGCGGTGGATAGATCCCCTTTCTTTGCATGACATCAGGACGGTTGACCCCGGCGGCTTCCACTTGGATCAACACTTCGCCCGGGCCAGGGTTGGGGATTGGCCGTCGGCAGGGCTTCAGCATGTCCGGCCCGCCGAAGCCTGTGATTTCGGTGGCGGTCATTAAATTCATTGAGTCGACTATGACCTAAAATTTATCAGGGAACGGAGATTTAAAGCGGAAACAGGTGGCAAGGTCAAGTTTTTGGATTGCGCGGGCCGGCAGGGCGGCAACCCTTTGCCGCCATCCGTTGGCTTGGGTTTGCCAACCTACACGCCACGGCATTATTCTGGGATTATATACCCAACACCGCTATTTTCGGCATTTGCGGTGTTCCAATTCTACAAATTGCCATCTCCATGGCGTAAAATAATGGCGTTCGTTAATTCAGCCACCCTGAACCGCCATGCTCGAAGCACTTGCCCAGATCGTCAGAACCGCCGCCCGCGAAGAATTGCTCCCCCTCTTCGCCGAAGCCGAACGGCGTTACAAACCCGACGGGAGCATTGTCACCGATGCAGACTTCGCAATGCAGCGGCGTATGACAGTCGAATTGGCGACCCTTGCGCCACAATACCGGCTGTTGGGTGAAGAAATGACCGGCGATGAGCAAAGCGAATTGCTCGATTCGAGCGAGGGTGGATTGTGGTGCCTGGACCCTCTGGACGGGACGAGCAACTTTGCCAGCGGGGTTCCGTTTTTTTCCGTGTCATTGGGTTTGCTGATCGAACGCAAGCCCTATTTAGGATTGGTCTACGATCCAATTCGCGACGAATGCTTCACGGCAATCAAAGGCCAAGGCAGCAGACTGAACGGCAAGCCTTTGCCATGCGGACCGGTGGGGCTGCCTTTGCGCAAAGTCATTGCCGTGGTTGATTTCAAGCGACTTTCGCCGCAATTGGCAGGCGCATTGGTTTCGCGCCCACCGTATAGTTCGCAGCGAAACTTTGGCTCGGTGGCTTTGGAATGGTCATGGCTGGCGGCAAGGCGATTTCAAGTGTATTTGCACGGCAGACAAATGCTGTGGGACTACGCAGCCGGGGCGTTAATCCTGTCCGAGGCGGGAGGTTGCGTGGAAAACCTCCATGGCGAACCGATTTTTTCCCCGCAACTGCAACCCAGTTCTGCCGTGGCAGCCTGTGACCCTATTCTTTTTGCGGATTGGAAAAACTGGTTGGACAGTCACAAATCGCCGTGAACACACTTAAGGACTGTTACGGGAATGCCTTAGCCGCATGGCCTTTAGACCACCAAAGCTCACTGTAAGGACACCCTGCAACGGGGATTTTATCTCTCGATAACCGCCCAAGGAGAATTTTTTCGCCGAGTAACGGCATAGGCTTTTGGAAATATACCCCATGTCCATGTAAAATGCCCCCTCACAAGCCGGATTCCATTTTGCGCATCGTCGGCAACCGATGATGCGTTGATGTCCCGTCCCCTAACAATTTACAGACCTGATGTAGGAAACCATAAAGATGACTTTCGTAGTGACCGAAAATTGCATTAAGTGCAAATTCACTGATTGCGTGGATGTTTGCCCCGTCGATTGTTTTCACGAAGGGCCGAATTTCCTCGTGATTGATCCCGACGAATGCATTGATTGTTCCCTTTGCGAGCCGGAATGCCCGGCCCATGCGATCTATTCCGAAGATGAAGTCCCGACTGACCAGCAGCAGTTCATCGAACTCAACAAAGATTTGGCGAAAATCTGGCCGGTCATCACCGAGGTCAAAGCGCCATCGTCCGATGCCGAAGAATGGAAGGATAAAAGCGGAAAATTAGAATACCTGGAACGATGAAACTCCAGCAACTACGCTATATTTAGGAAATTACCCGGCATGAAGTCAATGTGTCTGCCACGGCGGACAACCTAGGTACATCCCAACCCGGCATCAGCAAGCAATGACGGATGCTGGATGACGAGTCGGGTGTGCCGATTTTCGCCCGCAACGGGAAACATCTGTCCGAAATTACGGATGTAGGGAAGTTAATTGTCGCCATTGCCGGGGAAATCCCCGGCTGTGCGCAGGACATCAAAAAAATCGCCCAAGATCACTTCGCCTTTTCGCACCCGCATTTGACGTAGGACATTATCCATGCAGCCCTCGGGCTCAGGGAAAGGCATGAAGCCGAAGAACTGTTTAAGCAAATTCCATTGCCAGTCCGGTAGTATTGTTTTCCCGATTTTATCGGCTACCGATAGGCAAGCTGACGGCTGTCATTTCAGAGAAACCGGGCAATTAAAGACGGTCGAATCATTGGCTAAGGCAATCGGGGAAGCGCGTTAAAAACCTCTTATATTTTCCAAACCTTCCGCCAATAATAATAAGGTATCCCTGCTGCAAGGATCACAAGCCCTACAAGGGCATGTCTGCGTTCCTCTGGATTCATCAATAAGGTTATAATGAAGCCAATGGCAACAATGATGAATAAGGCAGGGGTGAACGGGTATCCACCACAACGATAAGGCCGGGCTAGGTTGGGCCGGGTGAATCTTAAGCGATACACCGCCGCGACGGTCAGGCAGTAAAATAAGAAACTGTCAAAGACGACAAAGGAAGTGATATCGTGAAACTTTTCCAGATAAAGTACAATAAATACCGCCCAAATCGCCTGAGTCCAAATGGCTATCGTTGGCGTCCCGTATTTCGGGTGTACCCAATTTAATGCTTGCGGAACCAGATTGTCCTCGGCCATGGCATAGAAGGCACGGGTGGAAGACAGCATATTCGGATTTGCCGCACCTAAAATGGAAATCGCAACCAACAAGGTCAGATAATCTGCAACCTGCGGTGAAAATATCCGAGCCACCGTGAGATAGGGTACTTGTTGGTTCGCCCCTATGGGCAGTCCGCGCATTTCCTGAAATGGCACCCAATACATATAAATGGCATTGATGGCGGTGTAGATGGTAATGACAACGAGCATTCCCGCAATCAAACCCAGAGGCAAATTGCGCTCAGGCCGTTTCAATTCTGCGGAATTGAACGGCAATTGATACCAGCCTTCATACGCCCAGAAAATGCCAATGAAAGCAGTTAGCACACCGGCGATATTCAATTCTGCGGGTGGGTTTGCCACAGATAGGATGGCATGGGTATCGCCATGCTTGGAAACCAGTAACCCGCCAATCACAATCAACCCCAGTGAACCCAGTTTGGCAAAGGTCGATAGATTTTGCAGTATCGCGCCAAACATCACGCCGAAGTGATTGACTAAGGCGAGCAAGAGGATCATCACCGAAGCAACTATGGAAGGCATCAGGGTATGGGCTTGACTTATCGAAGGATCGAGATGGAAAACTGGCAATAGATATTCAGCGAAGGCGGTGGACAAAGCCGCCATGGTACCGCTATTGATCCCCCAAAAAAATACCCAGCCGAATAGAAAAGCGACTTCTTCCCCCCAAGCTTCGCGCAGAAACACATATTGTCCGCCCGCTTCGGGGAACATCGCCCCCAATTCGGCATACGCAAAGGCACCGCATAAGCAAACTAAACCAAGGACGAACCACAATGAGAATATCCAGGCGACCGAAGGCAGGCTTTGGGCGATGATTAACGGTTTCAAAAAAATCCCCGAACCGATAACCGCGCCTGCAGTTATCGAGATTGCGCTAGTAAGGCCCAGTCGGCGCTGAAGATGGCCAGGATGTGATTGCATAGTTTCAAATGGAAAAAGTAATGTCATGGATGAATTGTGCCGGGCCAAGGGCGATTGCCGGAAATGCCCGTTTGGGCGGGCATTTCGACTACACTCAAGACAGGCTTATTCCGGCCCACTCTTACTAATTTTCATCCACCTGTTTGAATGTCCAGTAAGAATTGAGGAAATAATTAAGCAGGGTGGCCGGAATGATGCCGACTAACTGATGTAACTGGGGGGGTACTTCTGGGAAGAATATTGACAAGGCCACAAAGGTTCCATAGCTTACGCCTAGTGCAAGAAAAGAGACGGCATTGAATTTCAAACCCCGGATTCTTGCCCGGTCTTTGGTCTTGCGCCAGCGAAATGTCCAGAAGTTATTCAGCAGAAAGTTGGAAATTATGGATATTTCGATAGCCATCGGGGATGCTATATATTTGTTTATCCCTGCGGTAAGGAATAGCGTGAAGAAACCTAGGTTGACCACTACACCCGAAGCACCGACGACGGCAAACTTGAGAAAGGTCTTCAGACTGTCGAAGCGAATCCACCAGGCATTGAGGATAAATTCAATGATGTCTTTCACCCCAAGTTTAGACTCACCTTCAGTCCGGTCTATGAAATCAACCGGTATTTCAGTAATGCTGGCTTTGAGCACCAACGCTTGGTGCAGAAGCGCGACTTGAAACGCATAGCCTTTCACACCCAATTCAGAAAAGTCAATATTGCGCAAAATCGATGCGCGAATCGCCCGAAAACCCGCAGTGCAATCTTGGACATGATAAAGTCCGGCAAGGTATCTTGCCACTATATTGCCAAATTTTGAATTTAACCGACGGCGAACCCCCCATTCTTTTGGTATGCTGCCGCCTAGGACATAACGACTGCCAATGACAAAGTCGGCACCTTTGTCGATCTCTGCCATCAGTCTCGGCACATCCTCGGGTTTGTGAGAAAAATCCGCATCCATTTCAAAAACCACGTCGGCATCCAAGTTTTCCATGGCATGGGCAATGCCTCTGGTGTAGGCAACCCCCAGTCCAGCCTTTTCACCCGTCAACAAATGTACGTTATTGAAGCGTGATTGTAATTTCTTCACTTCCCCGGCAGTTCCATCCGGGGAGTTGTCATCAACGACAAGGATGTGCATGTCGTGCGTCATCCCAGAAAACCGGTATTGCAAGGCATGGATGAGACGTACTATATTTTTACTTTCATTGTAAGTTGGAATTATAATTATTGCTTTCATGATATAATGGTTACTTTCTGAACTTTAAATAATATATACTGTAAGTTAATCTCAAAAGAATATAACACTACCGCCCAACTCGCAGCCATCACACAAATGATGAAGTGACCTATTAAGTCGATGTGTCTTTTCACAAAATGCATTTTTTGCTCATGGTAAGAAAGAATGTCTAAACGCTGTTTATATTATCACATACAGTCGCGATTTCAAGATATGGCAAAATATGTTAATTTGATTGTCCAAAATTTGTTGTGCTTTACGTTGACATACGCGGTCGAGCCGGGTCCGAAATCCACTCATGCACTGCCGCGTCTCAACCGCATAAGCCTGTTCAATGGCCGGTTATGGTGTGCGTTCCCGTCAGAAGTCTTCAATAGGCCTGTCCGTCCGCCCGTGCGCCTTTTGATTTCATCCACCCCTTCCGGCACTGCATCCCGTTGCGTTTTCTAGGCACAATGGTTAATGCCTACATCGGGAAAGTCGGGTCGCGTGCGAACCTAGGGCAAGGCCGCCCCGCGTACCGGTGGAAAACTAACGAGGTGGTGTTCGTGGCAGAGTTGACGCAAGCCGAATTGGAGCTTCTGCTAAAGCGTTTGGCCGAACTCACCGAACCCAAGGAAGACCGCGTACAAATATTCATGCTGCATGATTTTTCCAACCCATGGGGTTGGGGCATTTGGTGTCGATGGGTCAAGCCTGCGTGGTGTGATGCGATGCGGCGATATGTGTTGAACAGCCCGGCGCTGACGGATTATGGCGTGTGGCGTTTCGCCGGGCCGATTGCCCCGGAAGTCGCCCGCGCCTGGGCGCAAGCAGGCCTTGTTTCGGCCGTGGGCCATGAGGGCCGGCGCAATTGTTGGGCGGTGTTTTACGCCAACCCGTGCCGGCGGACCGGGCGCGGTTGACGCTGGAGGCGGGCGACCTAGCCCTAGTGTTGCGCGTGCTGGAACGCCTTGCCGGAGGCCACGGTGCTGGATCTGTCGAGCCTGGAGGGCATCGGCTGGCAGCTTGGGCTGTTAACGCGCATGGGGTGAGGCGGAAATGGCGAACGCGAGTACGGACGTGGCAATCCAGAAACTGTGCGACGAATTGAACGAGACGGAAAGCCTGTTTCCCCAGACCAATCCAAGACTGATTCTGGAAGTGGGATATTCGTAGAATCCTAGGGATCAGGTGTTCCGACCTTGTTGTTGTCCATCGGCGTTTGCGGGTGGCCGGTAAACCGCGCAACGGCCCGGTCGTGCTGGTATCGCCAGTAGCGTCTTCCATTTAAGCTGGAGGTGTCCCTGCTTGGTCAGCGGGGCAATGCCGAGATCGGCATTGTGGAATTCCCTTGGCATCAAAGCAAAACCCCGGCCGGACTTGCGTCCGACCGGGGTTCCGAATACTTCCAACAGGGCTCTCACCCAGTGGGAATTACTTCTGCATGTGATGCTTGAAGCCAGCGTTCAACTTGGCATCGACATCGGCAGCCGTCCTGTTAGCGGTGGCATTAGCCGCTTTCGCGGTGGACTCGGCTGACTGGGCGGTGGAAAGTGCTTCATCGGCGGTGCTCTTCACAGAGGAGACTTCAGCCTTCAGACCGTCAATTTGAGTCTGAAGAGCGGTGATGTCGCTCTTGGATGCACAGCCTACAGTCAGGCCAGCGGAGAGGAGAATTACTGCGAGCTTGGTAGCTTTCATCATACGTTTTTTTCCTTTCTATCATGAAAGATTAAACAATAACATCTAGCCCAAAAGGGATAGACGGGACCCAGTGCATATCTTGCCGTAAAATCGTTGCGTTTTCCACTATTATTTTACCATTTTCAACGAATCACAACTAAAGTACCCTTTCTGATCCACTTCGACAGGCGATCAATCTCCTGATTGGTCAGGGCAATGCAACCGCTAGTCCAGTCAAAAGCATCATGTATTTCGCGATCAGATATCCCGAGTCCGTGGATGCCTATTTGGCCTCCAAGCGGTGTGTTCTGCGGGGGAACGCCTTCTTCCATCTCTGCCCGCATGATGTTGCGGACTGTTTCTTCGCCGATAAGCCCGTCACGATAGGCACGCTTGGCATTGTCGATGTTAGGGTAGGTCAACCCTAGGAAGCGATGAAATTTACTATTTTCATTGACCCACCCAATCCTATACTCACCCAATGGGGTTTTTTTGTCGCCCCGGGCCTTGTCAACATCCGCACCGCGTTGACCGATTGCCACGCGGGGGAAAACTTCCACTTCATCATTGCCTAGCATGACCTTCAGCACATGAGGCTCTATCTCCACCAATACCCAGACATCTTGGGTCTCCACAGCCTGGGCTTCCGCCAAAAAGAAGGCGAGAACGAAAAAAAATAGACTCAATTTCATATGTAAAGCTCCATATAATTACTTGGACAACAGCCGAATACATTAGAATAGGCGCACCTTTTCAACCATCTGAGGATTGCCTTTCGATGCAAGTAGAAACCCGCGACACCACACCTTTCCCAGACCAGAAACCCGGCACTTCGGGCCTACGGAAAAAAGTAAAGATTTTCATGCAACCCAACTACCTGGAGAATTTTGTCCAGTCCGTATTCGACGTTTTGGGCGATGTTAAAGGAAAAACCCTCGTTTTAGGCGGCGATGGCCGCTATTTTAACAGAAATGCCTTGCAAACCATCATTAAGATGTCCGCTGCCAATGGGGTTGGCAGATTGCTGATCGGCCAAGGCGGTCTGCTTTCGACGCCGGCGGCTTCCTGTGTCATCCGCAAATACCAGGCCCATGGCGGATTCATCCTGTCGGCCAGCCACAACCCTGGCGGGCCGGATGAGGATTTCGGCATCAAATACAATGTGACCAATGGCGGCCCGGCCCCGGAAAGCTTCACTAATGCCTTGTTTGCCCGCAGCCGTGAAATTTCCCAATACCGCATAGTTGAATTGCCCGATGTCGATTTGGATGTCGTGGGTGAATACGCTGCCGGGCCCACCACGGTGCAAATCATCGATCCGGTGGAGGATTACGCGCAGTTGATGGAGCATCTGTTCGATTTCAAGCTCATTTCGCAGGCGCTGAAGGCAGGTTCCATCACCCTCTGCTTCGATGCCATGCATGCCATCACCGGACCTTACGGCAAGCGCATCCTTGAGGAAAAACTGGGCGCGGCCCCCGGTTCGGTCATCAACGGCATCCCCTTGGAAGATTTTGGCGGTGGGCACCCCGACCCCAATTTGGTGTATGCCCATGAATTGGCCGAATTGATGATGTCGCCCGAAGCACCCATGCTGGGTGCGGCCTCCGACGGTGACGGCGACCGTAACATGATCATGGGTGCGCACTTTTTCGTGACGCCCAGCGACAGCGTGGCGGTGTTGGCGGCGAATGCCCATTTAGTGCCCGGTTACAAGGACGGTTTGCTAGGCGTGGCCCGATCCATGCCGACCAGCCAAGCGCTGGATCGGGTGGCCAAAGCGATGGGCATAGACTGTTACGAGACCCCCACCGGGTGGAAATTCTTTGGCAACCTACTCGATGCGCAAAAGATCACTCTTTGCGGCGAGGAGAGCTTCGGAACGGGTTCCGACCATGTGCGGGAAAAAGATGGATTGTGGGCCGTGCTGTTCTGGCTTAATCTGGTTGCGGTGAAAAAGCAGCCCGTTGCCGACATCGTTCGCGAGCATTGGAAGAAGTTTGGCCGGGATTATTATTCCAGGCATGATTACGAGGGTGTCGACAGTGCTGCGGCAGAAGGCATCATGGCTCATATCTACGCCCAGATGCCCGATTTGCCGGGCAAGGGCTTTGGTGATTACACTGTCGCGTTTGCCGACGATTTCCGTTATGAAGACCCGGTCGATGGCAGCGTCAGCGAAAACCAAGGCATACGGATTGGTTTCACGAATGGTTCGCGCATCATCTTTCGCCTCTCAGGAACGGGTACACAGGGTGCCACCCTGCGCATTTATGTCGAACGCTATGAACGCGAACCCCAAATGCACGGGTTGGAAACCCAAGCGGTGTTGAAGGATTTGATTGACTTGGCAGAAAGCTTGAGCGAAGTGAAGCAGCGCAGCGGCATGAAAAAACCGACGGTCATCACCTAAGCCCGAAGTAGGGGCGGGTTCCAAACCCGCCCCCAACCCCAATTTGTGACGGGTTTGGAACCCAACCCAACCTCAACAGGCTACAAAAACTTCCAATCCTTGATCATAGCCGCCTGACCTTTGAATGCCCCCGTCCTTGGCTGGATGACGTTCCATACCACCGTGTGTTCAATGAGGAAGCGCCGCCCGTGCCGGCCAATTCTGATCCCGCTGTAATCGTCTATGAATCCATGGCTTTCAACTTCATCGAGAACCTGCTGGCGTTCGGCCTGTGCCACCGGTTCGACCGATTTGCGCGAAGGCAGGGCAGTCAGGTCTTCCCAACTCATCGCAAACAGGCTCAAAGCGGTCTGGTTGGCATAGTTGAAAATTGGGTCTTTGGCCGTGTCATGTGAAAGCACCGCGAAGGGCGCATGGAATAGATAGCGGGCCGCATCTTCGTCGCTCATCCGGGTGGCGACCAGCGCTCGCCCCGTCCAGTGGTGGAAACTGTGGCGCAGCAGGGCGACATGCTGGCTTAGAAAATTGTTTTCTTCTGAGGGTAAAGGGATTTTGCCCATACGCTTTGATTCCACTTAACTAATGTTACTCAACCGCTTGTAGCGGTAGGGAGGCAACCCTTTGCCGCCACCGCGTCGGCATGGGGAGGCCAGCCTACTTAGTCCCGGTCAATTCCGCAACCTTTTTCTCCAGTTTTTTCAGCCGCGACCACATTTCCGCGAGCTTGGGCATGATCGCGATGTTTTTCAGGTATTGTTGCAGAGGCTGGGTCGGACCCCCTGCATACATGCCGGGTTCTTTGATGCTGCGGTTGATGCCCGCCCGGTGCAGTAAAACCGAGTCGCTGGCGACGGTGACATGGTCGAGTACGCCAGTCTGGCCCGAGGCGATCACCCGCTTCCCAAACTTACTGGAACCGGAAATGCCGGTGTGGGCGCAGAGGATGCAATCCTCGCCGATATCGACATTATGGCCGATGTGGCACAACGCATCGACGATGACACCGGAACGGATGATGGTGGCACCGTAAGTGGCGCGGTCAATGGTGGTGTTGGCCCCGATGACGACCCGATCCTCGATGATTACCTTTCCGGTATGCGGTATGCGATAATTGCGGCGTTTTTCGTCTTGGGCAAAACCGAATCCTTCCGACCCAATGACGCAACCGGCCTTGAGCATGACGTGGGCACCGATTTCACAGCCTTGGCTGACCACGCAGCCGGGATGCACGACAGTTCCTTGGCCGATGCGGGCATTGTTTTCGACCACGGCATTGGCCATCAACACGACCCCATCCCCCAATTCAACATTTGCCCCAACGACCACGCCGGGGCCGATGACCGCGTCATCAGGAATTTGAACGCTGGGGTGGATCACAGACGAAGGGTGAATGCGTGGCCATTCCGTGTGGTAATAGTCGCGGTCGTCATAAGCCTGCTTGACCAAGGCAGTAGCCAACCTGATGTTCTCTGCCAACAGGATGGCGAGGCCCGCCTCTCCTTGCAGTTCAGCGGCAATGGCTTTGTTGGTAATGACGGCGGCGGGTTTGCGTTCTAGCACCAAGGGCAAAAATTTGGCGTTATCGACAAAAACCAAATCGCCCCCGGCACAGTCATCAATGGGGGCGAAGCGGCTGATGGCATTATCCGGGCCTCGGTGGTCAAAAATGAGCCCCTGCCCCTTGAAGCGTTGTAAAATTTCCGATGCTTTCAAATTCATGGCTAATCACAGTTGAAGTTGTCTATATCAAGCCAGCATACCTGTTCCTAGCGGACTAGGGAAGATTTGACAGGGATTGGATCGCCACAATCGAAGATATCCCCCTCTTGGCAGGCTTTCATGCCTGAGCGCATGTGCTGGAAAATTGTATAATGATCGGGCTTAAGCGGCTGCGGATTCTTTTGGATTGTCAAACTGACTGCGGCGGCAATTACTTGGCTGATGCCAGGCAATGTAAAAAAATTTATGAACACCTATCTTAAATATCGGAGTCATGGCGATGAAGACAGTATTGAGCGTCAAGGGCATGAAATGCGGCGGATGCGAGACCACGGTGCGCGAGGCGGTGAAGTCCTGCGCGGGCGTGACCGATGTCAAGCCGAGTTTTAAAGAAAACACAGTGGAAATCGAATACGAAGAGGGCAAAGCCGACTTGGAAGCCATCGGCAAAGCCATTTCCTCCAAAGGGTTTCAAGTTGGCTAGATGAAAAGGCCAGGCAAACAGGCATTCGATTGCAAAGCCATGGCTGGCACCTAGTCGGCAATTGGGCAACAAAAACAATAAATCAACAGGCGACACTTATGAAAACACCGATACACATTGCCGTGACGGGGGCGGCAGGACAAATTAGCTACGCCCTGATATTCCGTATCATTGAGGGCGATCTGGCCGGTCAGGATCAGCCAGTGGTGCTGCATCTGTTGGACATACCCGCCGCGATGAAGGACTTGGAGGGGATACGGATGGAAATGGAGGATTTCGCCTCTCCGCTTTTGGCTGGCGTGGTCAGCACCGACGACCCCAAAGTAGCCTTTGAAAATGCCGACATCGCCTTCTTAGTGGGAGCCCGCCCACGCGGTCCGGGCATGGAAAGGCAAGACCTGCTATCCGTCAACGCGGAAATATTCTCGGTGCAGGGCCTCGCCTTGAACGAGATGGCCCACCCAGGCGTCAAGGTGCTGGTGGTCGGCAATCCGGCGAACACCAATGCGTTGATCGCTGCGAAAAACGCCCCCAATCTCTCCACTAGAAGCTTTTCGGCAATGACTCGACTGGATCACAACCGGGCCGTGAGTATGTTGGCCACCCGTTGCGGCTGTTCCGTCGCCGACATCCGCCAAATGATCATTTGGGGGAATCACTCCTCCACGCAGTACCCCGATTTGCACCATGCCCTTGTCAGGGGCAAACCTGCGCTGGAAGGTGTTGAAGAAGACTGGTTCCACGGGCCTTTCATTTCCGCCGTGCAGAAGCGCGGGGCCGAGGTCATTGCCATGCGCGGCAAGTCCAGCGCCGCCTCCGCCGCCAATGCCGCGTTGGAACACATGCGCAGTTGGATTATGGGCACACCGGAAGACGATTGGGTCAGCATGGCGGTCTACAGCGACGGCAGTTACGGCATTGCCGAGGGGCTGATGTACTCGTTCCCGGTCAGGATTCGCGACGGCGACTATGAAATCGTGCAAGGTTTACCCATCGACGCTTTTAGCCTGGAGCGGATGCGGCTGACCGAAAAGGAGTTGTTGATGGAGAAGGAGATGGTGAAGCATTTGTTTTAAGGGATGGCATATCCCGTGTCCAGCGATAACATCCCTTGAAGGGATGTTATCGCTTTTTACCGCTACTCGACCAAACAATACTTAATGGAACTGTCATCCTCATACTTCACCTGATGGAAGGTTTCAAAGGCTTTTAGGCTACCAAATAAACCCAATACTTCCTCGCGCTTTAACCGACTGGGTGATGGGCTAAAAAATGCCCGATAGCCACTATACCGCCACATTCCGGGTTCCTGAACCAAGCCGTGATGGACTGGATTGCGGTGGATATAACGAATCAGGCATGCCAGATGTGCATCGGTTTCTACCCGCAAATGCTTGGGATGCTCCTGAAACAAACTGCCCCGCCGTCCCTCCTGCCTGTTGATCGCCTGCGTGTAGGCAATCGCAAGCCGCCGCCAGTGCTCCATGGAAGTGCCGTCAGCCTTAGTGTGGACACGCAACAGAAAATGAAAGTGGTTGGGGATGAGGCAGTAAGTCCAAACATCGAAATGCCCATCCAAATACTCGCCCCATTTTCGCAGAAAATAAGCATAATTGCGGTCTTGGTAAAACAAGCGGTCGTCTTGGCTATTTGCCCGGTTGAAGAAATGATAAAACTCGCCGGGGACGAAGGGGGCGGAAGCGATCATCGGCCTTGCTCCTTTATGTCAATAAACAGATAACATCCCTTGAAGGGATGTTATCTGTCAAGCATTATTTCTGGCTTATTAATATTCGCCCGTTGGCAGGGGCAGACTGCATCGCGGGGTAAGAAAAAGAGGGTTTCACGCAACGGCGCAACGACGCAACGTGAAAAGCAAGAGCGCAAAGGGAAAAAGCACAAAGGACAAAGGGCTATAATGCCCTGGCAAGCCGGAAACCCTGGTTGTAGAAGGCCCCATCGGTCGTGATCCTGTTACGGTAGGCCGAACGGAGGTACTGCGGGACGTAGTACCACGAACCGCCCCGAACCACCCGGCGACTGTCCCCGCCGTCCTCCCAGGCGGAACCGTCGCCGGGGGCACCCTGGTAATCATCATGCCAGCGGTCTTGCACCCATTCCCAAGCATTGCCCGCCATATCAGATAGCCCAAACCCATTGGGCCGTTTTTCCCCGACCGGATGGGTCGTGCCTTGGGAATTATTAGAAAACCAAGCATAGTTATCCGCGTCCGCGACCGATTCCCCCCAGAAAAACTGGCTGGTGCTGCCTGCCCGCACGGCGTATTCCCATTCCGCTTCTGTTGGCAAGCGACCGCCCGCCCAGTGTGCAAACCGGCAGGCGGCGTTCCAGTCGATGCCGACGACCGGTTGACGGGCTTGATTAAAGCGCCGGTCGGCCCAGTATTTTGGTTGTTTTTCTTTTGGGTGGGCTTGCAGGAAAAGCGCATACTCTTCATTGGTGACCGGGTAGCGGCCTAAGTGGAAAGGGCGGATTTCAACCGCGTGCGCAGGGCGTTCGCTGTCATTCCCCTCGCCTTCGGCTGAACCCATCATGAAGCGCCCGCCGGGGATCAGGATCAGTTCCACTCCGCCGTTGGAGATGCGCGGGACAGCGACATCTTTCCAACTTTGTTCAAAGCTGAGTAAATTTTCGAAAAAACGGTGGTTTATCGTTTCGGCCAACGGCTCCATCGTATCCGGTGCCAGCCGATCCAAAACTCGTATTGCCGCCGCTTGATTCGCAAACAGAACAGTATAATTGCCGGGTTCTTGCCGGAGAAATTCCACAAACGGGATTGGCGAAAATTCAGCGGCTTCTTCTAGAATTAAATCCAGAAACGCGCTGTCGTCGGCAAAGCGGGCTTGCTTGAGTGCTTCGGTCATGAACGGCGCGAACAAAGACGGGTTGCCTTGTGCCAGCAGCAACAAGATGACCTCGTTCCACCAACTTTCGCCATAATGCGCGGCCAGTTCGGACAATGTATCGCGCTTGCCGCCATCCAGTGCTTCGGCTAAGGCTAGGCGGCGCAACTCGCAAGCGGCAAGGTATTCCTGAAAGCCTAAATGCATGAAGCCATAAACCCCATGGCTCCAACCGGTCAACAAACCGCTTTCGTCGCGGAGGGTCTGCAAGAATTGCCGGGCATCGCCGTTTCGCCATTGCGTGGCTTTTAGGGCCGGTTCCAGCACCGGGGCCAGTTCTTCGGCAGTGGCACGGGTGCGTTTGTCCTCGCCATGCAGCCATAGCGCCACAGGTTGCAAGGCGCGTCGGCCAGTTTGCGCGGGGATACTGACCAACAGGCTTCTGCCTTGCCCGATGGATTTATGTTGTCGCCAGAGTTCCAGCAATACGGCTATGCACTCGTCGTAAAGCTCGTGCCGCCCTTTGGGTAAAATGCCGCCCCGGTCACGATGCACCAGGCAAAGATTCGCCAACAGCAAGGGGTTGCGGGTCATCTCAGCCATGCGAGTAGAGCGGGAGTCCGGTTCCCGCAGCCGTTCGACCAACTCTGCGGCTTTTTCGGTCGCCTTGATTGCGCCGGAGGGTCCGGGTGTGAGTCCAGTCTCCACCGCCTTGTACCAGTTGCGGATGAAGCTTTCCGATTGTTCTTGGGTCATGGGCCGCAGATGCAGTTCCAAAAAGCCCGCATCCATGAGGCTGTCTTCGTCATATCCGGCAAACCGGCAAGTCACCACGGCAGTGCAAGCGGGCAACGCTTGGACCGCGCTTTTGATCCATTCGGCGACTTTGGCGCGTTGCTTGGCGTCGCTGACTTCGTCCAGACCGTCGAACAATAGCAGCAAGCGGCCCCGTTCCAACAACCGCTTGCCAAAGCCTTGCGGCATATTCAGGTGAGGGCTGTCCAAGGTCTTTTCGATGAAAGCGTCCAAGCCGTGGTCCAAATCCTCCAACTCGCGCAGTGGCAGGAACACCGGCAGCAGATCGTCGGGTAGGCCCAGCCAGTCCGGGCCTTGCCGCAAACAGGCCAGCAACAGCCGCTTCAAATGGGTGGTCTTGCCCGAACCGGGGTCGCCCAGAATGACGAGGTTATGCCGCTTGCGGGCATGAGCCTCGCGGAAGGCGTCGATGAGGGCGATCTCGGCGGAGCCATGACTGCCTAGCTTGGCCTCGGCGTCGGCGGCATCGGCAAACAGGCAAGCGCCCGTCCCGCGCAAATCGACACTGGCTTGCAGCGGGACATACAATTCTTCCAAGTCGATGGGTACTCGCAGCCTAGTTTTGAAACCGGCCAGCGGGATTTCCTTGTGTTGATTCTCCATGACTTCGCAATAGCGATTTAATTCCGGTTCCAGGCCAGCGGGTTCGGGCTTGGTTGCGGGTGCAGTGTTGCCGCCAAGCTGTTGTTTACGCCAATCATGCAAGGCTTGGTAGACCATTACATTGAGTTTGCTTTCCTCAAAGAGTCCGGGCATCTGATCTTCACGGAACTTAGCCTTGAAGTCATCAAGCTTGTCCCGTTTGGCCCCTCGCCCCTTGCCTTGATCAAAATCTTTGTCGGGGTCCACCCGAACCGATGCAGCAATCTCAAACATCAACCTAGGCCGCCCGGCCAACTTGGCGGCGTCATATTCCAGTTCGGTGATGGAGAATTCCAGGCCATCGGGTATCCAGCCGTAGCGATGGGCGATGATGCCCAGAAATACATCACATTCCCGCGCTTGCCGCTCGCATTCTTCTACGGTGGTGTTGGCGCTGGCGGCGAAGCGCTCCATGCCGACCGGCAGCATTTTGGCACGGATAATGGCATCTTCGACTAGCTTGCGCCGCTCCTCGTTGTCGAGAAAGGTGCTGGAAATAAAGACGGTAACGGGCAGGTTGGAAGGCGGGCTAACACCTAGCGGGGAATCTTTCGTGTTACGATGCAATGGGTTCATGACGATGGGTTGGAGTGCCTTAGTGCCAAAAATGAAATCGCCCAAGCAGGTGCTGGAGGGTGAATTGTAATTTAAAAACATAGTCCCAAGGGGATGCGCCCTAGCTGTAGTGGCGAGAGAAAAAGACGGTTTCACGCAACGACGCAACGGCGCACCGTAAAATTCGTTAAAATGCCTGTACAAAATAACATTGCCTGAATGAAGTCTCCATACACCCCTCTGGTTCCCACGCTCCAGCGTGGGAACCGGTTTTGCCCCGCTCCAGCGGGTATGCGGCGCTGAAGCGCCTAAATCTGCATTCCCACGCTGGAACGTGGGAACGAGGTCACTCAAACCATGTCCCTAGAACAATTTTTCTCCATGGGCGGTTACGCCTTTTACGTTTGGACCGCCTACGCGGTAGCCTTCGCGATCCTGATTTTCAACTTGGTTTTGTCCTTGCGCCGTAAAACGGAGGTGCTAAAGAGCATCGAACGACTGTTCAAATTGGAGAGGCCCAGACCATGACACCACGCCAACGCCGCATGGTTTTAGTCGGGCTGATTCTGGCCGGGGTGGCCGGGGCGGTATTTTTGGCCCTCACCGCTTTCCAAAAGAATCTGCTGTATTTTTACACGCCCAGCCAAGTGGCTTCGGGCGAGGCACCCAAGGATTATACTTTCCGCGTCGGCGGTTTGGTGGTCAAAGGCAGTGTCAAACGCTCCGAAGGCATCGCCGTCCGTTTCGATGTCACCGACGGCGTAGCCACCGTGCCGGTGGTTTTCACCGGCATCTTGCCCGACTTGTTCCGCGAGGGCCAAGGCATTATCTCCATTGGCAAAATGACCGGGCAGGGCGTGTTTGAAGCCTCTGAGGTGCTGGCCAAGCATGACGAAAACTACATGCCGCCGGAAGTGGGCGATGCCTTGAAAAAAAGCGGCCAACTGCCGCCCGAAGCCTATAAGGATTATCAGAAATGATCGCCGAACTCGGACATTTTTCCTTGGTGATGGCCTTGATGATGGCCTTGATACAAGCCATCTTCCCCTTGTGGGGCGCACATCGGGGTGACTATTTGTGGATGTCGATGGCGAAGCCAGCGGCGCGTTCGCAGTTTTTGTTTCTGTTGACGGCTTTTGTTTGTCTAGCCACTGCTTTCGTCACCAACGACTTCTCGGTGTTGTATGTGGCCGAGCATTCCAACAGTTCGTTGCCTTTGTACTACCGCATCACGGCAGTATGGGGAGCGCATGAAGGTTCGATGTTGCTGTGGGCTTTTATCTTAGGGCTGTGGACTTTCGCAGTGACCTTGTTCAGCCGGTCTTTAAGCGAAGAAATGCTGGCCCGAGTCTTGGGCGTGATGGCATTGACCAGCATCGGCATCGAGTTGTTCATCCTGTTCACCTCCAACCCGTTTGACCGCATCATGCCGGCCCCGTTGGATGGCAATGACATGAACCCGCTGTTGCAAGATTTCGGCATGACCATCCACCCGCCCATGCTGTACATGGGCTATGTGGGCCTGAGCGTGGCGTTTAGTTTTGCCATTGCCGCCTTGTTGGGCGGTTCTTTGGATTCGGCTTGGGCGCGTTGGTCGCGGCCTTGGACTTTGGTGGCGTGGATATTCCTCACCTTTGGCATAACCCTGGGTTCGTGGTGGGCCTACTACGAACTCGGTTGGGGCGGCTGGTGGTTTTGGGACCCAGTGGAAAACGCCTCGTTCATGCCGTGGTTGGTGGCGACGGCTTTGCTGCATTCGTTGGCAGTCACGGAGAAGCGCGGCGCGTTTAAAGCTTGGACGGTTTTGCTGGCTTTGTTTGCATTCTCCCTGAGTTTGCTCGGTACTTTCTTGGTGCGTTCCGGTGTGTTGACCTCGGTCCATGCCTTCGCGACCGACCCGACTCGCGGCCTGTTCATCTTGGTATTCCTTGGTGTGGTGGTCGGCGGTTCGCTGGTGCTGTATGCGATTCGCGCACCGATGGTGAAGGACAACGCCCGCTTCGACTTCGTCTCCAAGGAAAATTTGCTGCTGTTGAACAACATCTTGCTGGTCACCGCCTCGGCGAGTATCCTGCTTGGAACGCTTTACCCGTTGGTGCTGGACGCGCTCGGTTTGGGCAAGATATCAGTCGGTTCGCCGTATTTCACTGCCGTGTTTGCGCCGGTAATGGCCCCGATGTTCCTGTTGGCTGGCATTGCGCCCATGTTTGCTTGGCGACAGGCCGACATTTCCAGCATTTTCAGGCGGATGTGGCCGGTTTTCGTGGCCTCTTGGATTTTGGGCATAGGCTTGGTCGCGGTGTTTTTCAAGGCTGACGACATCAAAGCCATGGCCGGTTTGGGCATGGCGATTTGGTTGGCTGCCGGAGCGTCACTGTCGCTGTATTCCCGTGTGAGTCTGCGGGCCAATGTGTGGGAAGGTTTGCGTAGCCAGTCGCCTAGCGTTTATGGCATGACTTTCGCCCATCTGGGCGCGGCGGTGTTCTTGGTCGGCGCGGTGCTGTCCAACCAATATAGCGTGGAGAAAATCGTCCGCCTTGCACCGGGGGAGTCCGCTGAAATTGGTGGCTATAGTTTCAAATTCATCGGCGTTAACGAAGTCCCCGGCCCCAACTACCGCGCCAAAGAAGGCAATTTCCAAGTATTCAAGGGTGATAGGCAGATCGCCGAACTGAAGCCGCAAAAGCGGTTTTACAAAGTCCAGCGCAATACCATGACCGAGGCGGCGATTGATCCCAGTTTGCTGCGCGATTTGTATGTGGCCTTGGGCGAACCGATGGACAAGGGGGCATGGACCGTCCGCGTCTATGTCAAACCCTTCATCCGTTGGATTTGGCTGGGGGGTTTGTTCATGATGGCGGGAGGGCTGTGTTCTGTGTCTGACCGGCGTTATCGCTTGGCATCGTCTGTGCGGCGCGAGTTGGTTGGATCGGCTGAGGTGGCGGCGAAGAGGGCGTGACCCGTTCAGTAGCATGGCAGCGCCCGGTTTCTCGTCTACTGCCAAGAAGCCTTGGGCGTTCTGCCGGCCCAAGGGGACTTTGCCGACGAGTTGCGCATTTACGCCGTGGCCGATACCCGTGAACGGGCGGAATCAATCGTTAAATTAACCATACAATTGCCTGATGGAATTTTACGCGCTCTGGAACATCAGGCTCCTGCAAATCTATAATTAGAAATATGTTCTGCTGATAAAATGATATAAGTTGATTATTAAATCACTTACAAATTCTATTTTAAATAGAATAAGAATAGCAAACAACAAAATACAAGAAATTATTAACAGCGATTTTAATATTTTTGAACTTGAATCTGGTTGATTTTCCGTTATTGATGGATAATCACGGAAATTGTTATTTGAGTATTGTGATTTCTGTTCAAATACAGAAAGTGATTGATTTAATGAAAGTTTGTGTTTTTTAAACGTAAAATTCTTGTGTGCAAAATAGCTAACCATGACAGAAATAACCGTAACCAGTGCTTGGGCTACTAGGACTTTTGTTTTAAATTGACCAACCAATAAAGACATACCAGCAAGGCTTAATAAAAGTGTGCCAAGAGTGGTAATATTGAAGCGGATAAATTCAAAAAAAACGGAGCCATTTGTCCGAAACACTAAATGCTTCTGGGAAATAAAAGCATTGGTAACCGCTATAATATGTGATATTACTACAAGTATAAGGTAATGTAGTTTATCCCCTAACGTCTGATACAAGATTACAAAGGTCAAATAGCCAAATGCTGTATTATAAGCACCAACTATTAGGAAGCGATAATGCTCGATATTCCAGATAAATTTCTTAAACGTGTTCCTCACTTCTTGCTATCATCTTGAGGGTCGAAATTTGTATCGAAGTTCACCCTTTCTTTCTCAATAACCAAGGGTCTTTTAAGCACTTGGGTATGGATGGCGGCCACATATTCTCCAAGAATACCAATGAAAAAAAGCTGTACGGATGCCAAAAAGAACACACCAATAAGGACAGGAGCAGCACCTGCCTGGAACATATCCCAATAAATAAACTTAAGAATCGCATAGACCAACGATACCGCAAGACTAACAAGTCCCAAAGCAAATCCAGCCATTGCCGCTAGGCGAATCGGGATTTTACTATGACTGGTGATGCCTAGCATGGCAATGTCATACAAGGTATAGAAATTGTTTTTGGTAATACCCCTAATCCTTTTGGGTTGAATATATTCGATCTGCGCCACTGGAAAACCCAATTCAGAGATCAAGCCACGGAAGTAGGGATAAGGATCATCCAGTTTTCGAGTGACTTCAATGACTTTTCGGTCATACAGACCAAAACCAGTATAATTCTGTATCACAGGTACATCTGATATCTTGGCTATCAGCCTGTAATAGGAACGGCGAATCAAAAACATCAACGGAGTTTCAAGGCTTTTTGGCTTGACACCTACAACGACATCATAACCTTCCTCCCATTTTGCAATAAAGTCGCTTATTAGTTCGGGAGGGTCTTGTAAATCCGAAGCCATACAGATAACAGCATCCCCGCTTGCTTGCAGTACCGCATGCATCGGAGAACGAATGTGTCCAAAATTTCGGACATTGACTATTAGTTTGACACGAGTGTCTTTCGCAGCAAGTTTCTTAATTAACTCAACAGTCTTGTCTGTGGAAGCGTTGTCGATGAATAGGTGTTCATAATTATACTGAGGTAATTTTGAGAACACTGTATGGATTTGATGATAAAGAGAATCTATATTTTCTTCCTCGTTAAAGCAGGGAGTTACTATGCTAATCAGTTTCATTATAATCCACAATTGACGTTATCAATAAATATTTGTTAGAGACTATTGGTGGCAAAGGGCTACCGACCAACTGGCTAGGCGAATAGCCGGACCATCACTGCCGTAGGTCGGCAACCCATTGCCGACGTGTGCGTTTCGCCAAATGTTAATGGTTTGGTGCGAAAAATCAGTTAATCAAAGCATTAACAGTAAATCGTATTGCACTGGGTAAGTCAATCTTAATCTGCAAACCAAGTTTATTTTTTGCTTTATCAATGGAGGGGACATATCTGTCAATTATTGCTTCAGTAATCATAGGTAGATTAGTTTTCACACCAAATTCTTGCGCAACTAAAACAGCCAAATCTCTGATCGATATAGCATCGTCTGATCCTAAGTTATAAATTGGGCAATCTGGTTTGGCATCCGAGGCAATTGTCAACAGCCATTCCGCTAAATCATCAGCATGCATATAGCTTCTAACTACCTGATGCTGTGCCTTGACTGTGATAGCCCTTCCACAAAGACCATCTTCAATGAAGTTGCCTATTGCAAAATGTTGATTTCGTGGTAGCCACGGACCCACAAATGCGAAGCATCTGGCAATACTCACTGACAAGCCATGCCGTACCCCCAAATCAATGATTGCGCGTTCTGCCTCGCGTTTCGCAAAGGTATAGTCACGCTTATTTTCCGGTAAATTTTCAATGGCACCAAATGCATAAGATTCTGGTATTTTCAATAAATTATCAGGTTGCACACCGTAGACAGCACCGGAACTAACATATAAGATACTGCTGTGAGCGTGAAATTTAGGGGCAAGCCGACAATAGTTATAAGTGGCAGCCTGTATATTTCTTCGCTCTTCAAGTGGCCGTGTCATATATTGAGCGGCATCAGTGGAAGCCGCTGCATGTATAATCAAGTCAGCGTCGGGTAAACTATCGACGATGCCAATGTCAGCAGATATGAGTTCAACTCTGGGTGATAGCAACTCAGATGCCTCCTGTCTTAGACATTCAGCATTACGCGACATGGCTATCACACGTTCCACTTCCCAGGCATCCAACCTCCCTCTTCGAAACGAATCCAAAATGGATTTGCCAAAGAATCCAGTGCCGCCTATGACTAAGAGAGTTTTCAAAATTGTTTTAAATCAAAGGTAAGGTATATTATAAGTATTAATTTGGGATAAAAATTTCGATTAGATTGTTAAGGTCGTCAATTATATATGAAGTCTTAGTTATATCTACACCATCATCATAGCCTTTAGAAAAAAAAATAAAAGGGATATGAGCAGCAATTGACGCATCTTGGTCAACAGAGCTATCACCTACAAATACCGCTACGTTTGCTGATATTCCTAGATTTAGCAGAATAAACTCCAATGGTTCTGGATTTGGCTTTGAGTTTTCAACAGTATCACCGCCAACAACAATACTAAAGTAATCAATCAAGCCTGTCTCCATTAATACTTTATTGCATAGAAACTCAGGCTTATTGGAACATATTGCCAACTTGAAGCCATGTAAATAAAGCCTATTAACGACGGTAACTGCGCCTGAAAATAATGAATCATGGGGTGTGTTCAATTCCCGGTAACGTTTGCGGAACTCATTCAGTAGAATAGTCGAATCATTATTCCCTGCACCCATAGCCCTATTGACAAGTTCTAAAGCCCCTAAACTTATCCAATTCCGGTAATTATGGATGGATAAAGCTTGCATTCCTACCTCAATGCGCATCGAATTAAAAATCTCACCGATTAATGGGGCAGTGTCGATAAGAGTGCCATCAAGATCAAATAAAATAGCCTTAGCTTCCAGCATTAGTTAGCAGTTTGACAGTAAATATTCAGGGGAAATCATAGCTAGATAGCGTATAACACGGAATCAAAGCTAGAATTGAAATGACCACGGATATAGAATTTATATCCAATATTCCAACTTTCCAGCAATAAAGGAATATTCCAGATATCATCGGGTCTGTGATACAAACTCAGCGCCAGTCTGGGCTTGTATGTGGTTATTGTAGACTTCGCTCCATGCAATGCATCAATTTCCCCTCCCTCAACATCCATCTTAATAAG
Organism: uncultured Methylococcaceae bacterium; assembly: GCA_903857165.1. GTDB lineage: Bacteria > Pseudomonadota > Gammaproteobacteria > Methylococcales > Methylococcaceae > Methylumidiphilus. Next base: position 68,281 of record CAIODU010000219.1, read on the forward strand.
GTTGGGAGCAAAGCGTGGCATGACATCATCAATGCGGACCATTTGAACCGAAACACCACCTTCCTTAACTTGGTGGCTTCCCTCGCCTGAGCCTGCGTCAAAATTAACCAAACAATTTCTTGAAGATACACCGCAAGGTAGAAATACATGGTCAATATCTGGAAACTTTACTGTTAACTGTTCAAAGTTTTCTGGATCAGGCTCAAATGCAAGGATTGCCTCAATGTCATATCCACGAGCAAGTAGTAATTCAATCGTGTCACCATTATAGGCACCACAATCCAAAAAACGTAATGGATTTGAACATCTTGGCAAGTCTTGCGGAACATATTGATTGGCAGTATCTGGAATGGGTAACAGGGAATAGTCACCAGTCATCCTGAAATTCAATATAGAATCTAACCAATGTTCACTTTCATTATCTGCCAAAATGCCATAAAGTTTCTGTATTTCATGTTGACCTTCAAGAATTATCGATCTCGGTGACAACCAATATCTAAAATTCTTGTCATCGGAGAAAGCATTGGCATAATCTACCATGGTTAAAACTGATGAAAAGCCATAACTTGATAGATGTTTAATAAGGGGAGACATCACTACATCCCGGTTATGCACTGCAACTAACAGGTCAAAATTACATGGATTAAAATTTATTAAAAATTGATCTAGCGTAAGTATGGGCTTATCCAAGTAGGATTGACCATCACTAGCACTCTGATCAACAAAAGCAACGATTCGTCGACCTTGATGTGTAAGATATTCAGCTATTGCTTTACCTGTATTGCCAGCACCATAAATAACGAGTGGATTACTGAACTCTTCAAATCTAGATTTATTAAATATATCCTGAATATTGATCATTTGTCAGAGTCCACGGTCGAGGATTAATTGCTTAAGGCGTGGGTTTTCAGCATAGGGACCATCAATATGATCGATGGTCAATGGTTCATCCGCACTTATTGGTTTGGTAAGTTTTTCACCATTCATAACCTCACGGCAAGACAATTGACCTTTTAACAAAGGAATGGCGAGGTAAAAGTCTTTTTCAAATGAATATTTATTTAAGACATAACCGGGTTCTAAATCACCTCTAGCATAAGCCCCCCTCACC
>CAIODU010000220.1 GCA_903857165.1 uncultured Methylococcaceae bacterium
ATGGTTGCCGCCCTACAGTCCTTGTTACGCAGAAATCGTTGGCGGCAAAGGGTTGCCGCCCTACAGTCCTTGTTACGCAGTAGGTCGGCAATCCTTTGCCGACATGGGCTACAGTCCTTGTTACGCAGTAGGTCGGCAATCGGTCTTGAACCAAGCCAAGGGAATAGGCATTGCTCTAGCCGCTCCTTGGTGCGCTTGTGGGTGTTTTCCGCCCACTTGGAGGAATTTAAAGCCAGCCACTCACGCGCCACGGCTTGAAAGCTGTTTGATGATTCTTCCGCCTTGGCTTCCTTCACGGCCTTGCGGTTTTCCATTGGGTCAACGCCACCGGCAAGCATCCGCCGCGCCTCTTCCAGCTTTTCCCGTGCATTGGCTAAGGTAACGTCTGGATAGCCGCCAATGGCTAGAGTCTTGCGCTTGTCTTGGAAGCGATAGTCAAACCGCCAGAGCTTGCCGCCTTGCGGTTTTATCAACAGATAAAGCCCTTTCCCGTCTGTGAGCTTGTAGGGCTTGTCTTGTGTCTTGGCCTTGCTTGTTTTGAAGTCTGAAAGCATGTGTCGCCTGTCAGAAGGCTGATTTTGACGGTATCGCTTGGCGGTATTGTCAGGATACCGTCAAAAGTACCGTCTGAATGTGTGCGCTTTAACGGTATCACACGATACGGCATGGGACAACAAAAAACCCGCAAGCTGTTGAAACTTGCGGGTTTTGGTGCGTCTTGGGACTGCTTGAAACGCTTAAATTGAGGCTGAGGTCGGAATCGAACCGGCGTACACGGCTTTGCAGGCCGCTGCATGACCATTCTGCCACTCAGCCGAAATGGGTTAAACTAAAAAGCCGCGTTTTTGCATCGCGGCTTTTGTTGAAACTTTGGAGCGGGAAACGAGACTTGAACTCGCGACCCCAACCTTGGCAAGGTTGTGCTCTACCACTGAGCTATTCCCGCACGTCTTTATAGGGCATCATTATACAATGCCTGAATTTTCTGTCAACCCTTGTTGTCATGATTTGTCAAAGCCGGCAGCGCGGCTTGTATGTAATTGAACATGGACCACAGGGTGAACACGGCGGAGACCAGTAGTAGCACTTGCCCTAGGTCGCGCAAGGTTTCCTTCCAAATGTCCATGCTCAGCAACAAGGTCTCGATGGCGACCATTTGCGCGGTGGTCTTCCATTTGCCGACCCATGAAACTTCCACCTTGTTGCGCTGGCCGATTTCAGCCATCCATTCGCGCAGTGAGGCGATGGTGATTTCACGGCCAATGATCACTGCCGCAGCGATGGCAATCCAGGGGTTGGGGTCGGCCTGTACAATTAGCACCAAAGCCACCGACACCATCAGTTTGTCCGCCACCGGATCGAGGAAGGCACCAAACAAGGTGGTCTGGCACATTTTGCGCGCCAAGTAACCGTCCAGCCAGTCGGTAAAACCGGCAATGGCGAAGATTACGCCGCAGGCAACGTGAGCCAAGTGCCAAGGCAGATAAAAAACAGCCACCATCACCGGAATTAGGATAATCCGCAGCAGGGTCAGCCAAGTTGGCAGGTTGAATTGCATGGTCAGGCTTCCTGTTCGTGAAACGTTTCGTAAATGCGTTGGGCAAGTTGCCGGTTGATGCCTTCGACGCTGCACAAAGCGTTCACGTCGGCACGACTGACTTCGCGCAAACCGCCGAATTGCTTGAGCAATTGCTGGCGGCGTTTAGGGCCCAGTCCTTCGATCAATTCCAGCGAGGATTGGGTTTTTGCCTTGGCTCTCCGCTGGCGATGGCCGGTGATGGCAAAGCGGTGCGCTTCGTCACGAATCTGCTGGATCAGTAACAGCGCGGGTGTGTGGCTTGGTAATAGGATAGGCTGGTTCTGGCCTGCTGGAAACAACATTTCCATGCCGGGCTTGCGATCCGTGCCTTTCGCCACGCCGAGTATGTAGATTTCATCCATTTCGATGGCCTTCAGCGCATCCGTCACCGCACTCACCTGGCCTTTGCCACCGTCAATGAGCAAAATATCCGGAGCCTCGAATTCGCCCTTTTTGATGCGTTGATAGCGCCGCGTCACCGCTTGCGCCAATGCGGCGTAATCGTCACCCGGCTCGATGCCTGCGATGTTGAAGCGCCGGTAGGCCGACTTCACCGCGCCTTGGCGGTCAAACACCACGCAAGAGGCGACGGTCTGCTCGCCCATGGTGTGGCTGATGTCAAAGCATTCCAACCGGCGCGGCGGCTCGGTCCGGCCTAGCGCTTCGCCGAGGCTCAGGAAACGCCCATGCAAATCTTGCTGGTTGGCAAGCTTGACCTTAAGGGTGTTTTCCGCATTGGTCTGCGCCAGTTCCACCCGCTTCAGCCGCTCGCCGCGTGTGTTCGGGCTAATGTGGACGGCGTGTTTGGCCTGGCCCGTCAGCACTTCCTCCAACAGCTCGCGATTTTCAATGTCGTGGCTCAACAGAATTTCACGCGGAATCTGCCGGGTCAGATAATATTGCGCCAGGAAAGCTTCCAGCACACTGCCGGGGCTGTGTTCGTCGGCCATCTTCGGGAAAAAAGCACTGTCACCGATTTGCTGTCCGCCACGGATGAACATCACTTGCACACAGGCCAGATGCCCTTTGATGGCGCACGCGACGATGTCCAAGTCGCCTTGTTCCCCGGTCACCGCCTGTTTGGCAAGGATAGTACGCAAGTTGGCGATTTGGTCGCGGTAGCGGGCGGCTTTTTCAAACAACAGTCCGGCAGATGCCCTTTCCATCCGGTCGACCAATTCGTCGATCAGTCCCTTGCCATTGCCTTCCAGAAACTTGATGGTGTCTTCCACGTCCTCGGCATAGGATTCTGCTGCAATCAGATTGACGCAAGGCCCGGAACAGCGTTCGATCTGATATTGCAAGCAAGGGCGCGAACGGTTCCTAAATACAGAGTCATCGCACTGGCGCACTGGGAATATCTTCTGCAACAATTTCAGGCATTCCCGCACCGCCCCGGCGCTGGGGTATGGCCCAAAGAAGCGGCCCTGCTTCTTGCGCGAACCCCGGTAAAAGCCAATTTTGGGAAAGGTTTGCTGCGTCGTGACATGAATGTACGGGAAAGACTTGCCGTCGCGCAGGGAGATGTTGTAACGCGGCTGGATGCGCTTGACCAATTGGCTTTCCAACAACAGCGCCTCGCCCTCGGTATGGGTGACGGTGACTTCAATGGACGCTATGCGGGCCACCATGGCCTGCTGCTTGGGGGGCGCATCCTTATTCAGGAAATAGCTGGAGACGCGTTTCTTCAAATTCTTCGCCTTGCCCACATAAATCACCACGCCAGCCTCATCCATCATCTTATAGATGCCTGGACGCTGGGTCAGCGTTTGTAAAAAGGCATGAATGTCAAAGCCTTCAGTGGTGGGCGATTCGTTGGGGTTCATGGGGCGGCGGGTGAAGATATTCCGACCATTATAATGCTAATTTGATGGAAGCGGGTTTTGCCCGGAGGAAATAATCGCCAAGCGAGCTTGATGGATGGGAGATAGGGCATCCTTCATGCCGCTATGGTGGCCTGAAGGCCAACTTAGAACAGCGCAACTGATGTTACGCTCTGTGCCGCTGGAAGCCCCTATGTGGGCAGGAAGGAGACGGTGATGATCGGCAGACTGAAGAACGACAGCAATTCTCATTATGAGCCAAAGTGCTGATAGACAACTCGTCATTCCGGCTTAGGATGCCGGAATCCAGTCACAAGGATGTGAATCTAGGGGTCGCCATCAAGCCTTTTTCAAACACTTACGCAACCGACATGTCACCGTCCGTGGCACTGGATTCCGGCATCCATGCCGGAATGACGGCAATGGAGCCATAA
>CAIODU010000221.1 GCA_903857165.1 uncultured Methylococcaceae bacterium
CAAAAGAATCGTCCACGAAAGACACGAAAAGCACGAACGAATCTTGCTTTTGTTCGTGCTTTTCGTGTCTTTCGTGGACTCTGTTTTTTTCCTACGGATCAGATTCTTGATGGGATGTTCTTTCTTAGGAATCACCTAACTTGAAAACGTCGTGTCCTTTGCCAATCGCCCCAGTTTCTGCCCAAGCTTAACCCTGTCCCCGGCTTGCAATGCCGTTTCCCAGTCCACGACATTTTCACCGAACAACACAATAATGGTCGAACCCATATTGAAGCGGCCCATCTCTTCGCCCTTGGCCAGGCTGGGTGCGTCTCCGCTATAAGCCCAAGTCTTGACTTGCGCAACCGTCGGCGGAGTCACCTCGCCGTGCCAGACGGTCTCAATGCTGGCGACGAAAATAGCCCCCACCAACACCAAAGCCATAGGCCCGGCCTCGGTGTCGAAAATCGCTGCGACCCGTTCGTTGCGGGCAAACAGATTGGGCACCGTGTTGGCCGTGGCGGCATTCACGCTAAACAACCGGCCCGGCACATGGACCATTTCGCGGAGAGTTCCGCTTATCGGCATGTGCAGGCGGTGGTAATCCCGGGGGGACAGATAAAGGGTGGCGAATTTGCCATTTTCAAACGGCTTCGCAAGCTCAGTGTCACCGCCAAGCAATTCGGTGGCGTTGAAATATTTGCCCTTGGCTTGGAATAGGCTGCCCGCCGCAATGTCGCCGATTTGGCTGATAACGCCGTCGGCGGGGCAGAGCAGGGCATCCGGATCGGTGCTTTGCGGACGGGCTTCAGACTTCAAGGCACGGGTGAAAAATGCATTGAAACTGGCATAGGCATCCGGGTTGGGTTCCTTGGCCTCGCTCAAATCAACGCCGTAGATGCGTATGATCGTGTTGATGAAGGCATTTTTCCATAGCCGGTTTTCGCACCGTGCCAAACGGTGCATGGCAGCGGACAGCAGGTGCTGGGGAAGGATATATTGAGGCAGGGAGAACAGGTATTCGGTTAAGGTTTTCAACATCGAATTCGTCGACCCGTATGGCAATAAAGGATTACAGGAAAAGGTTTAACCAGTCAAGGCAAAGGCGGCTCATGGTAAACCGGAATGGCGTTATGATAACGCAGAAGGATGCGTGATTACGCGCTTCCTTCCTTCTGCATCCTCTTCAACGCAAAGCTTAAACCTTCCCCGGTCTCGTCGCCCAGACAGATCACCGAATGCCAGACGCAGGTATCCAGTGATTGTTGCGGCATCAACAGGACATCGCCGGGTTCGAGGACATGAGCGTAGCCGCGTTCGAGCAAATGGCGGGAAAACCCGGGGGTCCGGTCGATCAAGTCCTCGGCCCATTCGTGGTCGGGCTCTTCGAGGTACTCAGACAAGGCTTGCCGGTCAGCGGCCAGTTCGCGCAGTTGCGGCCATTTGTCGGCGGGTGCTTCCGCCAGGAAAGCTTCAATTTCATCCAGTAATTTGGGCTTGGCCAAGGCCAGCCAGAATGTCGAACCGCTGAGTTGGGCGAATACCACGCCTTCATGTCCGCGTTCCACATCATGATGCATCTGCGCACCGCCATTGGGTGCGTTGAAATAAACGATGCGTTCCATGAAGCCCACGCGTTCGCAATCCAGCATGGCTTGTAACATCGCATTGAGGCCGGGATGCCGGGTGACTGCGGCAGATTCCGGAAAAATGGCATCGGTCAGTTTGGCGGCCAAGTCTTGCCGCTCAGGATCGGCCGCCACGTCTTCATATCCTTCGATGCCGAATGAAAAGCGGAATCTCAGGCTTCCGTCCTCCTCGTGAAAAGACAGCCAAGATGCCTTGCACCAGAGATTGTCGGCGACCATTTCGTCACCCTCCCAAGAATCAAAAATAACTTTTTCGATTGCTTGCCCGTCGTTGTCCTCATAGCTACAACCGGATAATTCGAAGGCAGGTTGCAGTCGGGTGTCGTAAATTTCCACTTCCAGCAGTTCGGAAAGCTCGGCACCTTGTTGCACTTGCCCCATCAGGCGGTTGGCTTGGGCGATGTCCGATTGGTAAAAGGGTAGTGTATCGGCCAGAATGGCAGGCAGGAAAATAGTTTCATTGTTTTGCCAGGCCCTTTTTACCGCCAAGGCTGTGGGCATGACCGGGCGTTTTTCGACTTTGATCCACCCATACTCAATGCCTCGCCGCGATAACGGAAGGTCTTCATTTGCTTCTGAGGTGATGGAATAAGAAATATTCATGAAACAGGCTCTCCAACTTTATATAAAATAATCCGCACTATGAAAGCCTATCCTAGACTAAAACGCAATTTGGCCGGTGTGCGGCGCAATTCAATGGCCCGCCGTTGGCGCTTCGCCTCGCTTTGCCTGATCGCCATGGCGGTATCGTTGGCATCAATGCTTTTTGCCGTTGAGTTGGCTTACGCTGCTTTGGGGCCGAATTTGCCAGTGATCAACAATGACAACAAAAAACCGACGGCCGGGCAAACGTCTACCCCAAGTCCGGTGGAAATCCGCGAATAGCTTAAGCGCAGGCTTGATATAATCATAGGAGATTGCCATGTCAGAAAGCAAACCAAATAACAGCGGTAAAATCGAGAAAGCCAGGTTGCATGTGAGTGATCTTCGGGTGGGGATGTATGTTTGCGAGCTAGACCGTCCTTGGCTTGAAACCCCTTTTTCGCTTCAAGGCTTCGAAGTGGATGATGACGAAGTCATTGATGAGGTCATGCAATATTGCCAGCATGATTATATCGACGTGGATCGTAGCAAAGTTGACGATTTCATCATAGACCTATTGCCACCAGGTTCTTTCTTGAATAAAAAAAGTACGACATTCCAGATAAAGGATATTGAACAGGCCGAATCAATCCGCAAGCAGACAACTAATCTGGTCAAAACTTTGCTGGAGGAAATTCGATATGGAATGAGCCCTGACATACAACTGGCGAAACTGGCTGTTAGCGAATGCGTGGGCAGTGTCCTGAGGAATCCTGAGATTATGACATTTCTTGTCCCATTGCGTAGCAAAGATGGCCATGCAGGGCAGGAAGCTTTCAATGCTTGTATTTATGCCTTGGTCATTGGTCACCTCCTCGGATTTTCTTCCAGTCAATTGGAGAATCTTGGAATCAGTGCCTTGTTACATGATATGGGTAAAGTTCTGATTCCAGATGACATTCTAAACAAGACAGGCAAACTGACCGACGAAGAACTCTCAATTATACAAACCCATAGCCGAGGAGGGCGTGACATTATCATGTCTAGCGGGTGCCTGTCCATTGGCGCTGCCGAGGTCGCCCATGGACACCATGAAAATCTTGATGGAAGCGGTTATCCGCGTGGGTTGCAAGGAGATTAACTTAGCATGTTTTGTAAAATTGTGTGCGTGGTTGACAAGTATGACGCAATCACCTGTGCGATGCCGTTCCGGCAGGCACGAGAACACCTGAGAGCGGTTTACATCCTAAACAATTTGGCGAAAGAAAAAAATCGATGTTAAGCTGTCATCACTATTAGTCTCCTATTTGGGGATTTACCCCCCTGGGACCCTAGTAGAATTAACAACGAAGGAAATGGGCATTGTAATTGACTCCGACCCCAATAAACGGCTGCAACCGCAAATCCTAGTGGTTCGTGACTCACATCAAGGGCAAATCCAGCAGTTCGTCGATTTGGCAGAGAAAACGGTTGATGAGCAAGGGCGTGCCTACCGGATAGCTGCCGTGCGCCGACCAGGCGATTTTGGGATAGACCCAAGCCAATACTTCAATCTGATCATGCAATGTTTGGGTTGATGGCCCCACAAAAATCGGAAGGCCAATAACCAATTCGCTTGGATTTGCAAGCCTGTCCAAAGTTACATGCTATTTTATCTTGGTTTACGCCCAACAGCCATTACCTGATTTATGCTACCAAAGAAAGTACCACTAACATCGGCTTGTTCCAAATATGTGTGCCAACGTTGGATTTCCTGATCGGTAAAGCTATATTCGGTAAGAGCTATGTACTCGATTTCGTCAAGCACTGCACATTGCCGGGCAAAAGTATAATCTGTGACTACTAGAGGGTGTATTTCAATTGTGATATCCGTTAGTTCTTGCCGTTTGAATAATCGGTAAAGTTGCCGTCCTGAATAACCATTGTTTAGTACTCTTTCGGCATTGACGCGAGCGAGGCGTCGTTCAATGTCCACTTCTGGCGTGTCTATTGAGAATGAACTCCAATCTGTATCCAGTACGGCTACCCTACCGCCAACTTTTGTCACGCGTATCATTTCCGATAATGTTTGCTCGGGGTCAAGTAAATGCTGGAATACCCGCTCGCTACGACATGCATCAAAGGTGTTCGTTTCAAAGGGTAGTGAACCAGAATCGGCGCACTTATGCTTCACCCAACCGCTCACTCCTGCGATTTCTGCGCACTTTTCTGCTTCGTCAATCATATTCTGATCATGATCCACGCCGAAGACCTTGCCTACTTGACCAACCAAATGAGCTAACTGAATGGTGTCGGATGCAGGGCCGCACCCGACATCAAGGATAGTCTGTCCAGGGTGTATTTGCATAAGTGTATAACTGCGCTGTTTTAGGTTACTGATAAACTCTCCGACGGTCTGGAGATACTCTGTGTTGACGTAACCTTTGAGTTGAGTCATTTATTCTCCTGTAGTATTATTCAGGGCACATGTATCAAATGGAGTTAGCTGTCATTTCAGGAATTCCCTTCGATAAGCAAACGAAAAACTTCGGTGATTTCAGCCGGCCTGCCAGTGTAAAATCCCTGCGAGTAGTCAATCCCAATTTCCTTCAAATAGGCTAGTGTTTCAGCATCCTCGACCTGTTCGGCAATCGTTTTCTTATTGAAAGCCACGGCTATGTCGGCTATTGCCTTGACTAATACCTGGTCGTCAGGTCGAGTGCGGAGATTACGAATAAAAGAGCCATCAATTTTAATGTATTTGAAAGGCAATTGTCTTAAGTAAGAAAAGGAAGAAAAGCCCGTACCAAAATCATCCAGTGCAAATAGACAGCCGATCGAATTAATTGCTTGCATTAAACCTAGCACGGAATCAAAATCGGTAACGGCAGCGGTTTCCGTTATCTCAAAAATAATCTGCTTTGGATTGATTTTGTTAGCATGGAGCACATTTTTGATATGACTTACCAATTCGGGATCGGTAAATGCGTGCCCGGACAGGTTTACCGTCAATGTTATGTCGCAACCTAGGTCATGCAACGAAGCTAGGTGAATGGCAGCCTCCGAAAGCACCATCCGATCCAGGGTATGAATCAGCCCGGTATGCTCGGCGATTTCGATGAAATGTGAGGGAGCAATGAGTGAGCCGCCTTCACCTCGCATGCGTAAGAGCACTTCATAATGGCTTATCGATCCATCTTTGATGCCTACGATGGGTTGGACAAATAAAACGAAAAGTTTTTCGGTCAAGGCTAATTCCATGCGTTGTTTCCACAGCACACGTTCTTGCATTATCCGATGACTATCATCGTTAGTAGATAATAAGTACCAACCACCTCTTCCGCTTTCTTTTACATGATACATTGCAAGATCGGTACGTGCTAATAAATCCTGCACATCACTGCCATGCTCAGGAAAAAGTGCAACACCAATACTTGCTGATATTTTATGAATCCTGTCACCGACTTGAAACTCCGATTCTCTAATATGAGTGAGGATTTTTTTCGAGACTTGAATGGCGACAGCCGCATTAGCGTGGATTAGGATAACGCCGAATTCATCGCCACCCAAACGACCAAGAATATCAACTTCGCGTAGTAAAAGAGGTATTTTCTTGCTAAGCATTACCAACAAACGATCACCAGCAGCATGACCGCTCGAGTCGTTGACATATTTGAACTGATCGAGATCGAAAAACAATAAGGCTCCAGTATGTTGATAACGCTTTGCTGAAGCGATTGCATCTTCAAGTTCCTTTTCAAAACGACGCCGGTTGTAAAGTCCAGTCAAGGGGTCATGATCAGCAAGCCAAGTCAAGCGCAGTTCAGCTTTTTTTCTTGCAGTGATATCCATGCCTATTGATAAAATACAGCGTTTTTAATTCCAATTGATTACGTTGTTTAAGTTTTGAAATCGTTGGCGGCAAAGGGTTGCCGCCCTACAGTCCTTGTTACGCAGTAGGTCGGCAATCCTTTGCCGACATGGGCGTAAATAAATAAGTAACTAA
>CAIODU010000222.1 GCA_903857165.1 uncultured Methylococcaceae bacterium
ATAAATTTTACAGCCATGCCGTTCCAGGAAAGCGCGTTGCGCTTCAGTCTCAACGCCCTCGGCAATGACTTCCAGCCCCAAGCTTCCACCCATGGCAATAATCGTTTGCACGATGGCCGCATCCGACGGTTTCACGCCTATATTGGACACAAAAAACCGGTCAATCTTCAGCCGGTCGAGCGGCAATTTCGTCAGGTAGGAAAGCGATGAGTAACCCGTGCCAAAATCATCCATCGAGAAGCATATCCCGCCATCCTTGAGCGTTCCCATCTTGGCGATGGTTTCTTCAATGTTTTCGAGCATCAGGCTTTCAGTGAGTTCGAGGTGCAGCAGTGAGGGGTCGATTGCCGTCACTTTCACCGTCCTGCATACTTGTTCGACAAAATCAGCCTGGCGGAACTGCTTGGCACTGACGTTGACCGCAAGCGACAATTCCCGCGTGAGTGGGTTGTTTTCCCATGCCTTGAGTTGTACACAGGCGGCTTGTAACGCCCACAGGCCGATGGTATGAATCAGCCCGGTTTCTTCGGCAACGAAAATGAATTGGGTGGGATTGACCAGCCCTTGCCCGGGACGTTCCCATCGGATGAGCGCTTCCGCGCCGACGGGGCGTTGCCGGTCATCAACCTGTATCTGGTAGTGAAGCTGGAATTCCTGTTTGTGCAATGCCTCGCGCAAGTCTGCTTCGAACTGGGAGCGGGTTTCCAGTATTTCCTGCATTGCCGGATCAAAAAAGCGCAGTGTGTTGCGACCGGCTTTCTTGGCTTCGTACATAGCCACATCGGCTTGTTTGAGCATGTCCTCGGGATTGCAAGTTTGATTGAGAAGCAGGCTGACGCCGATGCTGGACGAACAGAAATGTTCGTATCCCTTAAGCGTATAGGGCTGGTTGAGGGCATTAAGCACTTTTTCCCCCAACCTTAGAGTCTGCACGGCAACCTGCTCCCCCTCTTCGCCCAACCCCTCCAACAACACGATGAATTCATCCCCGCCCAAGCGTGCCAATGTATCGCTGCTGCGCACACAGGTTTGCAGGCGTTGGGCCACCTCGATCAGAAGTTGGTCGCCGACGTCGTGTCCCTTGGTGTCGTTTAATTTCTTGAAGTTATCAAGGTCAATGAACAGGAGTGCGGCACAGGTCTTGTTGCGCGCACTGCTTTCGGTTGCCTGCCGGAGGCGTTCCAAGAGCAAACGCCGATTGGGCAGCTTGGTGAGCGTGTCGTAAAAGGCGAGACGGTGAATCTCATCTTCGGCTTGTTTGCGTATAGTGATGTCCGAAAAAGCACCAACATAATGGGTGGTTTTGCCATCGCCATCGACGATGGCGGTGATTGCCAGCCATTCCGGGAAGAGTTCCCCATTCTTGCGCCGGTTCCAGAGTTCGCCTTCCCAGTAATGGTCGCGGAGCAGGCTCGCCCACATGGTTTGGTAAAACCCGGCGTCCTGCTGGCCGGACTTGAGCAGGGCAGGGGTCTTGCCGATGGCTTCCTCGGCACTGTAACCCGTCAATTCCGTGAAGGCACGGTTGACCCGGATAATCACCGCCTGACTGTCGGTGACGATCATTCCTTCTTGTGATTCGAACGCCTTGGCGGCAAGGCGATCTTCTTCCAGTAGGCGGGCATTCTCCAGCGAAATGGCGGCATGGGAGGTGAGCAACTCGGTCATGCCGCTTTTTTCTGCCGTGAACACGTCATCGGCAAGCCGGTTTTCCAAGTAGAGCACGCCGATGAGTTCCGCCTGCTTGACCACCGGCAGGCAAAGCACCGAGCGCAGCCCCAAGGTCTGCACCTCGTGCGTGTCCTTAAAGATGCCTTCCACGCTGGCATCCCGAAGAATGACTTTCTCCCGGGTGCGGTAGACATAATTGACGATGGCTTGGCACACACCCTCCGCTTGGGCCAGATGGGGGCGATGGATGTTGACCGGATTCCTTTGACCGATGTGGTTTTCCGCCGCCACCCACAATTCATTCTTCTCCTTGATCAGTAGGTAGCCGTGCTGGGCGCCAGAACATTCCAGCACCACTTTCATGATCTCGTGCAGCAGTTGCTGCAGGTCGATTTCGGTGGAGATGGCCAGCACCGATTTCATCAGATAACTGACATCGAGGTTGGGCAAGGTTGCGTTGTCTAGTGGCCCATCCGCGGATTCGGTCTGCTGCGGAGCGTCGTCATCGGGTTCAAAGTATTCCAGCAACCGCCGTTCTTTGGTGGTGGCGTGACAGGCACGATAGAGGCGACGCGCTTCCGCGAAGTAAAGCGGGGCAGGGTTTGGCCCGGACGATTGCAGCAGCCGGCCCAGGCATTCATACAGATGGGCTCCCAGCAACACATATTGATGGGTTTGCGCCTCGTCAATGGCATCCAAATAGAGGTTGCGTGCCTCGCGCAATTCGCCGCGGGTGTGTGCCAGCTCGGCCCTGATGAAGGCAAGATAGGGACGCAGCAGCGGACCCAAACGGCTCCAGGTTTCCACTTTTTGCAGCAAGGGCGCCATGTCTTCTTCCAGTTCCGCCCAAGGGACAGGGGTGGCGGAGGTTCGGTTCAAACTCAGCCGGTTAAGAATGCGAAACACAAACCACAACCTTTTAAGCACATTGTCGGTAAGGCCATGCAGGTAGCGGTCCACCGCTGCCAACGAGTCCGCCGCAGCGGGGTAATCCCCCAAGTAATACTGGGCGAAGCCGAGCAAGGCAAAATAGCTGCCGGCCGAGGCGACATGATTGTCTGCGGCCCAGCGTGCCAGCGTTTCTTCCATGGGCACCGGCTGGCAATCCGGCTGCATCGGTGCCAGCCAACCCGCCAGCACCGCCTGGGCCAGGCCGACGGAGAAATAAAGCTGGTTCTTGCGCGAGAATTGCAGGCATTCCTGGGCGTATTCATCAATCAGGCGTAAATCTTTGCCCTGTGCCATTAGGTTCCACAGCAGCGGGCCGTAGGACAAGCCCGCGTTGTAGAGGTCGCCACAGTTTTTACCGCACTGGATGCCCTGCAGACAGAATTCGACGATGGCCGCCGGGTGCCTGCGCGAGTGCATGTTGAACCAGACGATGCCATTCATCCCCCGGGTGGCACCAAAAGTATTGGGATATTTGGCGCACAAAGAATGGGCCAAATCTTCGTAACGTGAGGCTAAGTCGAACTTTTCCTGCTCTCCTAAGTTGAGGCCCATGATGGAGAAGGAGTAGATCACCGA
>CAIODU010000223.1 GCA_903857165.1 uncultured Methylococcaceae bacterium
AATTCCAATTGATTACGTTGTTTAAGTTTTGAAATCGTTGGCGGCAAAGGGTTGCCGCCCTACAGTCCTTGTTACGCAGTAGGTCGGCAATCCTTTGCCGACATGGGCGTAAAGTAACTAATAGATATAGAAAACGCTGTATACGGATTATATAGATGGCTTGGATCTTTAAATTTAAAGTTATGAATCAACCACTCTTTTTGTGAGAGAAATTTAAGTACATCTGGGGTGTAGCTAGGAACCATATATATAAATTTATCCATACTAAAAATGTAATAACAAATAGTAGGTTTTCTCGTTCCCACGCTCCAGCGTGGGGATGCAGTTAGCGGCGCTCCTGCGCCGCGAGTCCGCAGAGCGGACTTGGATGCGGTTCCCACGCCGGAGCATGGGAACCAGATAAAATGCTATCACTCCACCTGTAGCGAGAAGAACTGATCCTGCCATAAGAACAACTTCTTTGCGGTCTAAAAGGGATGCTGTTTGTGCCAAAGATTCCATTATGTTAATACCATTTTAATTTTCATTTTCGTAGGATGCTATTAACATAGTGAACCGCATCAAACGTAGATTACGAACGGTGCAGTTCGTTCTTCACTACACCCTCTACATGCAACTACTTACTTCATCTTATCGCGTTGAAAATTGCTGTAAAATTTTATGGTTTTGCGTGATATTAGGTATAATAGCCCTAGGAACAGTGCGAACCCGGTGAAGTTGGTAGCCATGGGTGCGAAGGCCGCACTGAACCCCACAAGCATATAAAAACTGTCGAGTGTTTCTTCGGCCACTTCCCAGAGAGTTTCCATGCCTGGCAGCACGGTACCCATCAGAACATCCCAAGCGATTTCGTAATTAATTCCAAGGGCGACCAGAACTCCAACGATCAAAGCAAGCCAGAAATTTACATTAAATGAATATGTTTTTGTATCAGTCTCAATAAGATTTAGATTGGCAGAAAAAGTGCCAAAACAATATAATATAATTCCAGAAAGCACAGCAAAACCAGCAAGCATTAACTGTGTACGACGTTCATCAAGTAGACCAATATTGTAAATTTCTTGTTTTGGAATGTAAGTCGAAAATTTACCTGAGCCAATAATCTCACCGCCAGTCTCAATGGTTATTTCCATGTTATACGCTTTTATTCCCCAAGCGATTCCTATAACTATCAAAATAATGCCAATAAATTTCATATTTCATTTCCTCTGAGTAGAATAATGCTTTCTCGTTCCCACGCCGGAGCGACAAAGCCATTAACTTAAGCCGTTCGTGGCGAGCCTGTCGAACCATGAACGGCTTAAACACCAAATGAGTTGGATTTTTCCGTTCACCCTTCGACAAGCTCAGGGCGAACGGAAAAATCCTTAACTTAATGGCAGTGACGCCGGAGCGTGGGAACCAGATAAATTACGGAAGGCGGCTACCACATCGGAATCAACAACGACGATATTCATTCTTCCATCAACTCCCTTTGCGATAATTTCCCATTCCGGGCAGAAGCCAAAGACCGCAGTAATCTTTCCGCATTGGCGGGAGTCGATAGCAAATACTGCGTTTCTTGCCAAGCATTGAAATCTTCCAGTGACATCACCACCACATGGTTATGATTGGCCCGATTGATAATATAAGGTTCATGATCTTGGCAGGTTTTTTCACATAAATTGTCAAACTGTTTTTGGGCATCTTCAAATAATACGCTTTGCATAATAGCCTCTTAGATAGTTCGCAAATTATGATTTTTCGCTTAATTCATGTGCCATGGACGGTAACTTGCCGCTTGCACAAGTGCTTGATTTAGGCAATGTGCCAGCCCGTAGTTTCACATCCTTGTGACTGGATTCCGGCATCCATGCCGGAATGACGGGCCTCTTACACTTGTGTATAACGACGAGCGCCGGAGGAGCTTGGGAACCCGATAAATCCAAAACTGATACTTAAACCACCGCCTTCGCCAACTCATCCCTCAAGGCTTTGATGATGGTGTCATAGCGGTTCGGGTCGCTGTCCTTGGCTTGGCTGAACACGGCGGAACCGGCGACAAAGGTGTCTATGCCGGCTTCGCGCACTTCGCGGATGTTCTTCACGCCCACGCCACCGTCGATTTCCAGGCGGATGTTGCGGCCCGAGGCTTTGATGCGGGCGGCGGCTTCACGCGCCTTGTCCAGCACATAAGGAATGAAGGACTGCCCGCCAAAGCCGGGGTTGACCGACATCAACAGGATTATGTCCACCTTGTCCATCACATAATCAAGGTAGCTCAGCGAGGTGGCCGGGTTGAACACCAGGCCGCATTGGCAGCCGTTGTCCTTGACCAGTTGCAAGCTGCGGTCAATATGTTCGGAAGCCTCCGGGTGGAAGGTGATGATGGACGCACCGGCTTTGGCGAAGTCGGGGATGATGCGGTCCACTGGCTTGACCATCAAATGCACGTCGATGGGCGCGGTGACGCCGTGCTTGCGCAGGGCTTCGCAGACCAGCGGGCCGATGGTCAGGTTGGGGACGTAATGGTTGTCCATCACGTCAAAGTGGACGACATCCGCGCCGGCCTTCAGCACGTTTTGGACTTCTTCGCCTAGGCGGGCGAAATCGGCGGATAAAATCGAAGGGGCAATCCAGTTCTCGTTCATTTTTAGGAACTCTTTGTTGGAGGGAAAAATGGCATGCGTCAAGGTGTCACGCATGTCTGGGTTGTGGGGTGGGCCGTGCTGCCGTTGATCGAAGCCGCTGACTAGTCCATCCCTTTAACCGCCTATTTTCACACTTGGCTTGAGAGGGGGCAAGTATTCAGCATTTTTTCGTGATTTGCGTGGTTAATGCTTTTAAGATACCCTATCAGCTCCTCGTAACACACGAAAGCAAGGCTCAATGCATCGTGTCATTCGTGAGTGACACTTTTCGTTTGCGGAACAACTGAGTCCAAGTTATCTGATCGGTCAAAGAGGTTTCCCATGTCAGCTTTACCCAAGATTGCCCAAGATTTATACGCCGAGCTTTGCGACCTGCCTCCCCATGTGACAGGTGAAATCATTGGCGGCCAGTTGTATGCCCAACCCCGCCCTGCCGGGCCTCATGCCATGTCTG
Organism: uncultured Methylococcaceae bacterium; assembly: GCA_903857165.1. Taxonomy (GTDB): domain Bacteria; phylum Pseudomonadota; class Gammaproteobacteria; order Methylococcales; family Methylococcaceae; genus Methylumidiphilus. The sequence goes on from CAIODU010000223.1 coordinate 3,085, forward strand.
ACTCGAATTTGCTTATTGAGATTGGCATGGCTTTTCAACGCGGCAAGGGTGGGCCGGGGGGCTGGTGGATCATCAACGAGCCAGAAATCCATTTCGTCCGCGATGTCGAGGTGTGTGTGCCGGATATTGCCGGTTGGCGTAAGGAGCGTATGCCCAAGATACCCAGGGGGCATCGTTTTATGATCGTCCCCGATTGGATGTGCGAGGTGTTATCCCCTTCGACCGCCAAGAAAGACCGAGTGGTGAAAATGCCGGTCTATGCCCAATACGGCGTGGGTTTTCTGTGGTTGGTCGATCCTTTGGAACGGACCTTGGAGGCATTTGCCTTGCGCGAGGGGCGTTGGACGGTCATCGGGCTGTATCAGGATGACGAGACGGTGCGGGTCGCGCCCTTTGAGGAATTGGCACTGAATCTCGGGGATATATGGGCGGAGGTGGAGGAAGGGGATTGAGTTTATGAAGACCGGACTGATGTTCGTCAATCCCGCACACATTAGGCTGTCAACCAAAAATTCTGGAGGAGGGTAGGTGAAATCGAAGCAGGTCAAGCCGGGCAAACAAAAATCCACCCGACCACTGGAGCAAAGGCCACGCACCAAACCGCCCGGTCTGCCCGAAGAACAAAATCATTTTAAGGCGCGTAACGGCCAGCGCAAAAAACTGCTGCCGAAAGCGCTGGCCCTGGGTTTTTTGTCTGGCTTGTTGGCAGTGGTTTTTCGTTACTGTCTCGTTCTCGGCGAGCAGATGAGGGGCGAGTGGTTGCGGCTAGGGCACGGGCAAGGGGCTTTTGGCTTGGTTGGTGTGCTGTTGCTATCAGTGTTTGCCACCGTGCTTGCGGCGTGGATGGTTGCCCGCTTCGCACCGGAAGCTTCAGGTAGCGGCATTCCCCATCTTAAGGCCGTATTGCAGGGGCATCGTCAGTTCAGATGGTGCAGGGTTCTCATCGTCAAATTTATTAGTGGCTTGGTGGCTATCAGCACCGGGCTGACCCTAGTGCCCCAACCGCTTTAAATTGACAGACCGAAGGGATTGGGTTGTCATACCGGCCTTGCCTCTTGTCTGGAGACCAAAGCCATGCCCCGTTACATAGTCCGCCTGACGGAAACCGAGCGCCAACAATTGGAGCAGATG
>CAIODU010000224.1 GCA_903857165.1 uncultured Methylococcaceae bacterium
AAAAGAATCGTCCACGAAAGACACGAAAAGCACGAACGAATCTTGCTTTTGTTCGTGCTTTTCGTGTCTTTCGTGGACTCTGTTTTTTTCCTACGGATCAGATTCTTGATGGGATGTTCTTTCTTAGGAATCACCTAACCTAGATTCAACAGCATTTGGTAAGGGTTCGCTTTGGCCGTATCAAATAATTTCAAGTCGAAAAAGGTTTTGCCTTCATGGATGTCCTCCGCTATTACTACACCATAAAGCACCTGAAGCCAATCCAAATAATTGGCCGATTGCGTTATCGCTTATTTTCACCCAAACCAAACCCTGCCCGCCACTGCGAGGAGTGTCCGGCGCTTGGTCTACCCCGGCACGGCGGCAAGCGTGTATGCAGGATCCGACACGTTGTCACTTCCTGAATGAAGGGCATGACATAACCGATCCCTTGGTCTGGAATGCGCCGACTCTGGAAAAACTTTGGCTTTACAATCTGCATTATTTTGACGACCTCAACGCGGTGGACGCGGTCACACGCTTGGATTGGCATAAGAATCTCATCAAGCGTTGGGTTAGGGAGAATCCACCCGCCGTTGGCAATGGTTGGGAACCTTATCCCACCTCTTTGCGCATCGTGAATTGGATCAAATGGGTCTTGGCGGGCAACCCGCTGGAACAAAAATGGCTGCACAGCCTGGCGGTGCAGACGCGCTGGCTGGCCAAACGCTTGGAAGTTCATCTGCTCGGCAACCATCTGTTCGCCAATGCCAAGGCACTGGTGTTTGCCGGATTGTTCTTCGAGGGGCCAGAAGCGGAGGCTTGGCTGGCGAAGGGAATGGAGATTCTGGCTAGGGAAGTCCCCGGGCAGGTGCTTGCCGACGGCGGACAGTTCGAGCGCAGCCCGATGTATCATGCGCTGGCTTTGGAAGACATGCTGGATTTGGCAAACATGGTGACCGCCTATGCCGATGCCATACCTGTAGATCGGAAGGGCTTTGTCGCACGTTGGCCGGAGACGGTTGACCATATGCGCCACTGGCTGGCCGTCATGTGCCATCCAGACGGCGATATTAGTTTCTTCAACGACGCGGCCTTGGGCATCGCGCCTTCACCCAGTGAGTTGGAGGATTATGCGCGGCGGTTGTGGCCTTTGCGCTTGAACGGCGCACAGGGAGTGCTGGGGGCCAATAGATTAACCGCTTACGTGTCTGATAGTTTGCCATCCATGGACGCTGGATTCCGGCATCCATGCCGGAATGACGATAAAAACCTAAATTCAACGGCCTTCGGACATGTCCATCTTGCCGATAGCGGGTATATTCGCGTAACTTGGGGGGATATGGTGGCTTTGTTGGACGTTGCACCAGTAGGCCCGGATTATCTGCCGGGGCATGCCCACGCCGATACCCTTTCGTTTGAACTCTCCCTGTTTGGCCGGCGAGTGCTGGTGAATTCCGGCACTTCCCGTTATGGCATCGGTCCTGAGCGATCATGGCAACGGGGCACCGCCGCGCATAACACTGTCGCCCTCAATGGACAGGACTCATCGGAAGTGTGGGGCGGGTTTCGCGTGGCACGCAGGGCCAAGCCTTTCGGCTTGCGCATCGAGGAAGGTGAAAACAGCCTAAAGGTGGTGTGCTCCCACGATGGCTATAGGCGTCTGCCTGGAAAGCCAGTGCACAAACGCGAGTGGCGATTTTCGGAAGGCATGCTGGAAATCGTCGATACCATCGAAGGCGGTTTTGACGAGGCCGTGGGGCGGCTGTTTTTCCACCCCGACTTGAGTCTGAAAAATCCCCCCTGCCCCCCTTTGCAAAGGGGGGGCGGGAGGATTTCCCAATGGTGGGAGGGGTTACCATCGGGCCATATGGAAGGAATAGGCGAAAACCGTTTATACTGGCAAGTCGAAGGCGCGGAAAGCCGCATCACCCAAACCGTTTACCACCCCGAATTTGGCATCGATCGACCTAACCAATGCTTGGAAATGCGCTTCTCCCAGCCGGTTTGCAGCGTGCGGTTACAGCGTTTTCTATATCTATTAGTTACTTTACGCCCATGTCGGCAAAGGATTGCCGACCTACTGCGTAACAAGGACTGTAGGGCGGCAACCCTTTGCCGCCAACGATTTCAAAACTTAAACAACGTAATCAATTGGAATT
>CAIODU010000225.1 GCA_903857165.1 uncultured Methylococcaceae bacterium
AAGTGTCTGATTCAAGCTACACATCAACCCGCAGATTCACCTCCCTGTGACTGGATTCCGGCAGTCCATGCCGGAATGACGGGCTTCGACCACTTGTGTATAACGATGAGCGCCGGAGCGTGGGAGCCATCACAACCCGGAATGCGCCGCAGGGCGGTTTCATCCGGGCTACGCTGGCTCAGTAAACCATCATTTAGTAGCCAGTAGGATGTGCCGACGAAGGAGGCGCATCATTCGCGATTGATGGGCTTCGCAAGCTCGGCCCATACTACGGCCCTTCGGAACCGAAATAACCCGGATAGCATGAAAGGAGCGTCAAAGCTTGGTTTGACAGTGAAATAGCAAATGCGAAGCTCGCTTCGCCGGTCAAAGCAAGCTTTGACGCTCCAATCCCAGGCCGTTGCGTAACCTCAGTAAACCATCATTTGGTAGCCCTTGGATCTGTGCCTCGATAAACCCGGATTACGCCGCAGGGCGGCTCCATCCGATCCATGCTGGCTCAATTCACTACTTCTTAGTCGTAGGATGTGCCGACGAAGGAGGCGCATCATTCGCGATTGATGGGCTTCGCAAGCTCAGCCCATCCTACGGCCCTTGCTTCTCGTTCATCAAAATAAAATCATAAATTAAATTTTTGCTTTTGTCTTAAGAAACGCAAGATATTTTGGGTCATCTTTTTCAAAAATATCTATCCCTGCCCCCATGTAAGCCCTCATAAGTTCATCTGCCGCTATATCTTCTTCGCCGTCATCAAACAATATTTGACCATATCGTAAATGGAGAAAAGGATTTCCTATGGCCCCAGGGCATGTCATTACATATTCAAGGGCTTGTCTTGCTGATTTTCTTTTCCCCATCAGAAAACAGGCATCAGCCATTGCTGCTAATATCCAAGTCGATGCCTCCCAATCATTTTTAGGTTCTGGTATAAATTTCCAAGCTTTATTGTATTCTGATATAGCATCATCATATCGTTTTTGGGTAGCCAACTCGTCGCCATTTTTACAGAGCCGTGTTATTTCTTCATAGGTTAGCTTATCCAATTCTTGCGCTTGTGAAGACATGATTAATTACTTAAAACCATAAAAGGTCATGGCTTCGAATAGTTAACCTTAGCATTACCAAAGTATTTAATAGCAGCTAATGATCTTCTGTCTGACACGTCTTCATCATTCTTCACCTGATCAGGATAAAGCAAATCAATGTTGAAATTTCCATTATCAATGACGTAACATAATACACGCCACTCTTTATTTCCTTGAAGCTTTTGCCATTCTTGCCATAGCTGCATAATTAATTTACGAACTGGTCGAGGACAAAATCGAAAGCGAACTGAACCCGATGGATGGTTCACGTAAAACATATCGGCAGAAATAACTCCATCCAAAACCTCTGCATAAATAAGCAACTTACCTGACAGGTCATTAGCCGCTTCAAGTGCTTCAAGTCCAATTTCTTGATATAATCTTTCAATCGTTGAGTTCATTACTTACCTCTCAATGTCCGCCGGAACGATTTATAAACGTCTTCAAATACGGCATGTCGCCAATAGTATAGTACACATCCAACTCGCTTGGTCTAAGAGAATTTGCAGGATAAGTCGGTTGGATGTCTATGGACACAGATTTGCCAGAATCTATAGCTCGTTTCCATGTATTTTCCAATGATTTGTATTCACCCCGATTAAAATTCATATCTTGCGCGAAATGGTTGAAATCATCTCGTGGGCCATCAAATCGACGTCCCACATAATGTCCACCTTCGTCCGTTGCCAACCGATATTCACCACCAGCCCGTAATTGTGCTGATGCACTTCGACCTTGAGCAGGATTACTGACGAGTTTCCCTTCAATTTTTGTCGTGCGGTTCAATTCATCTATCGTGTATGTATAGCTTTTTCTAGCTTCTACACGAGTAGTGCTTTTGGCGACTCCAGTCTTTGCCAAAGGGAGTTCTGTTGATGCGAATGTTGGGTCATCGACGCTACGCTTGCTATTTCCTTCGTGCTTCAACTGCGACGGCGTAGCAGCATTCGATGCCGCAGCCGCGCTACTGACAGGTTCGGCTTTCGCACTTTGTAATTTTGGATTTCTGAGCAAATCCTCCCAGTTTTGCTCAACCCAGTCGGCGAATGCCTTGGGTAGCTTGCTCTGCCGCAATTGCGCGACAACATCCGCCACCGTGACATCCGCCGTGCCTTGGATGCCTTTGGTTAACACCGAACGGCCCGTGGACGCCATCCCCTTGCCCACAGAAACGCCGCCTTTTCCCAAGATCAAAGCCACCACGCCTTGCAAGATCAAGCGGAACAATATCCCTACGCAGCGTGCCAGGCCACGGGCGGCTTGGTCAATTTCGTAACTAGGGAACATTCTGTCGTTATCCGCCGCAATCCATGCCCTCCAAACGGCATTTTCCAAGGTCGAAACCAATTCGCCCAAACCTTGGCCGATAGCCTCCGCAAGGAATTTCAGCCCCATCCATGTCAAGATGAAAGTGCCGATGTCCAAACCAAACTGACTGCCGGCCACCGCGCCCGGAAAAGCGCCAACCCCTCCGAGAAAACAGCCAACGGCCGCACCTGCCCCCGCACCAGCCACCGCACTTAGGCCAAGCACCGCCAGCATTTGCAACAGTCCGGGTAGGAATCCCTTGATAACTTGGTCTAGTTGAGAGCCGGTTTCCTGATAAATGGCCGAC